>CP188088.1:0-530863 GCA_049942965.1 Buchnera aphidicola (Tetraneura akinire) | reverse complement strand
ATGGCATTAAATAAAAAAATTTTCGATGTAATTGTTGTTGGAGGAGGACATGCAGGTACAGAATCAGCTTTAGCTTCTTCTCGAATGGGAAGAAAAACTTTATTATTAACTCAAAAAATAAAAACAATTGGTTATTTATCTTGCAATCCATCAATTGGTGGAATTGGAAAAAGTCATTTAGTTAAAGAAATAGATGCTTTGGGTGGATTGATGGCTAAAGCAATTGATCATTCTGGAATTCATTTTAAAATTTTAAATTCTACAAAAGGAGCTGCTGTAAGATCTACTAGAGGTCAAGCTGATAGAAGTTTATATAGAAAAGTAGTTATAGAAACAATCAAAAAACAAAAAAATTTATTTTTGCTGGAAGATGAAGTAAAAAGTTTGATCATAGATAAATCTTCTATTTCTGGGGTAATCACCATTAAAAATAATAAATTTTTTTCTAAAACAGTTGTATTAACTACAGGTACTTTTTTATCCGGAAAGATTTACATTGGCAATAAGTGTTATTTTGGTGGTAGAATTAAAGATAAATCGTCAGTTTTTTTATCAGACAACATTAAAGATCTATCCTTTCGTGTAGGAAGATTAAAAACTGGAACTCCTCCTAGGATTGATGGAAGAACTATTGATTTTTCTAAATTAAAAGTACAAAATGGAGATGTGCCTACACCTGTTTTTTCTTTTATGGGTAAAGCTAGTGACCATCCTTTACAAGTTTCTTGCTTTATTACTGAAACCAATGAAAATACTCATGAAATTATAAGAAAAAACTTAATTAGTAATCCTGTTTACAAAGGTTTAATACAAGGATGTGGACCAAGATATTGTCCTTCTATTGAAGACAAGGTAATTCGATTTCCAGATAGAAATAATCATCGTATTTTTTTAGAACCGGAAGGTTTATTACAACAAGAAATTTATCCTAATGGAATTTCTACCAGTTTTCCTATTAATATTCAGAAAAAAATTGTAAATTCAATTTATGGTTTAGAAAAAGCTAAAATCATTCATCCAGGTTATGCTGTAGAATATGATTATTTAGATCCTAGAGATTTAAAGTTAACATTAGAAAGTAAATTAATTAAAGGATTATTTTTAGCTGGTCAAATAAATGGAACTACTGGTTATGAAGAAGCAGCTGCACAAGGTTTATTGGCAGGTATTAATGCCGCCTTGTTTTCTTTAGATACTAGTAAATTTTGGTATCCTAAAAGGGATGAAGCATATATTGGAGTTTTAATTGATGATTTGTGTAATCGGGGTACAACAGAACCGTATAGAATGTTTACAGCTCGTGCTGAAAATAGATTATTTTTAAGAGAAGATAATGCTGATATAAGATTAACTAAAATTGGAAAAAAATTAAATTTGATTTGTGATAATAGGTGGAATTGTTTTAATAAAAAATTATCTAATATTGAATTTCAAAAAAGAGAGTTAAAAAAAATTATTATTGTACCTAATTCTAAAGTGAGTTTGAAATTAAGAAGTAAGATGAATGTATTAATTAATACAAAAGTTAGTTTAGAAAAATTATTAAAACGACCTGAAATAAATTTTCTATCATTAATTGAAAATAACATTTTTATAGATGAATTTTCCAATTGTAGTAATGAGATTATGAGTTATATTGAAACTCAAATTAAATATGAAGGTTATATAAATCGACAAATTAAAGAAAATTTTCGACAAAGATTAAATGACAGAACTAAATTACCTATTAGTATAGATTATAACGATATTAAAGGATTATCTAAAGAAGTTAGTTTAAAATTAAATGCTTATAAGCCAGTTTCAGTAGGTCAAGCTTCTCGTATTTCTGGAATTACTCCAGCAGCTATTTCTATATTATTAATTTATTTAAAAAAAATGTCTTTATTAAAAAATTAATTTAAAATTGTTCATTTGCATTTTTATAAAAATTTTACAAGTTGTATATGAAAAGATCTAGTTTTATTTTCTTTAAGTTATTTTTTAGGTATCTTGATAATAGAAATTATTTTTTTTGTATGTTATATATAAAAAAATAACATCTTATTTATGACTGTATCTAGTAAAGTAAAAGGAGAAATGGATCTTATGGTTTTAAAGGTAATTTCTGATCCAAAGAGTTATATTATCCATCATTTACATCATTTACAAATGAACTTGTCTAATTTTTCTATAGTTGGTGAATCAACTAAAACAAATAGCTTTTTTATAGTTAATCTTGATTCTCTTTTTTTTTCTTTAGTTTTAGGATTTTTATTTTTATTTTTCTTTTATAAAGTTTCCAAAGATGCAACTATTAAAATTCCAGGTAAGGTACAGTCTTTTGTAGAATTAGTAATTATTTTTGTTGATACAAACGTAAAAGATATGTATAAAACTAAAAGTAGATTGATACCTCCACTATCGTTAACAATTTTTGCTTGGACATTTTTAATGAATAGCATGGATTTGTTTCCAACAGATTTTTTTCCTGTTCTGGGGAATTCTATGTTAGGAATAAATTTTTTGAAAGTTGTTCCTTCTTCTGATATAAATATTACGATGTCAATGTCTATTTGTATTTTTTTGTTAATTCTTTTTTATAGCATAAAACAGAATGGTTTTTTTTTATTTTTAAAAAAGTTATCATTACACCCGTTTAATCATCCATTTTTTTTTGTATTTAATTTAATTTTAGAATTGGTTACTCTTGTTTCCAAACCGATTTCATTAGGATTAAGGTTATTTGGTAATATTTATTCTGGTGAAATAATTTTTACGATGATTTCAGGATTAATTCCTTGGTGGGGTCAATTTTTTTTATCTGTTCCTTGGTCCATTTTTCATATTTTAGTAATTTTTTTACAGTCTTTTATTTTTATGGTTCTAACGATAGTATATTTATCTGCTGCAATTGAAGAACATTAATTTTTAAAAAAAATAATTATTTAGAGAAAAATAAATGGATAATCCAAATTTAGACATATTATATATTTCAGCAGCATTAATGATAGGCCTATCTTCAATAGGGGCTGCTATAGGTATCAGTTTATTAGGTGGTAAATTTTTGGAAGGTGCTGCTCGTCAACCTGATTTAATTCCTATTTTAAGAACTCAGTTTTTTGTAGTAATGGGATTAGTTGATGCTATACCTATGATTTCAGTAGGATTAGCATTATATTTAATATTTGCTGCTGCATAGTGATTAATTAATTTGTAAAAAATGTAATAAAAACGATAAAGCAATTATTGATTATTATGGGAAATAGTTAATATGAATTTTAATGCTACTATTATTGGTCAATCTATTTCTTTTATTTTTTTTGTTTATATTTGTATGAATTACATATGGCCAAATTTGATAAATGTGATTGAAACTAGACAAAAAGATATCGAAAGTTCTTTTTTAGAAATTGAAATAGCTAAACGAAATATTATTATGGAAAGAAAAAAATTAAGGGAGGATGTTAAAAAAGCTAAAAGAAAAGCTTCTGAAATTATTGATTTAGCTAATAAAAATAAAAATTTAATTTTAGAAGAAGCTAAAAGAAGTGCTGATAAAAAAAGCAAAAAGATCATTGATTCTGCTAGAAATATCATTGAAATTGAATCATTTAATGCTAATGAACAATTAAGAAAAAAATTAGGTGTATTATCCATATCTATAGCTAAAAAAATTTTAAATCGTAGTATTAATAAGAAAGAACACTATGAACTAATTAATAAAGCGATGTCTGATTTTTAATAAAGGAATAATACAAATAATGTTACAAAATAGAATAACAATTGCTCGTAATTATTCGAAAGCTATTTTAAATATAGCTGTAAAAGATGGATCAATAGAATATTGGGAATATGTATTAGATTTGTTTTCTAAAGTTATTGAATTAGATATAGTAAAAAAAAAAATTTTTTTCTCAAAAAATTATGTTTTGGAAATTTTTTATTCTGTATTAAATAATAAAATTGATAGAAAAGTTAGAAATTTACTTTCTCTAATTATAGAGAACAATCGTTTACTTTTACTTCCAGAGATATTAAAACAATTTTCTATTCTTAAAAATTTGAAAGATAATATTATTGAGATTTTTTTAATTTCTGTTTATCGAATAGAATCATTAATTCTAGATAAAATCACTAAAAAACTAGTTAAAGATTATCCATTAAAAAAAATTTTAATAAAACAAAAAATAGATAAATCTATTATCGGTGGTTTAATTATATTAGTTGATGGTAAAAAAATTGATTTTTCAATTTTAGCTCAAATGAGACAAATAAATAATTTTTTGAATAGTAAAGAGAAAGTAACTAATGAGAGTTAATGCAATTGAAATAAGTAACTTAATTCAAAAAAGAATAAATGAACTTGATATTGCTAACTGTATAACAAGTCATGAAGGAACAATAATTTCAGTTATTGACGGAATAATAGAAATTTATGGTTTACCTAATGCTATGTTGGGTGAGATGCTTGTATTACAAGGAGAAGATATAATAGTTCAATATGCAATTGTATTGAATTTAGAAAGAGATGTAGTTGGAGCTGTAGTTCTTGGTTCTTGTCAGAAAATTGTGGAAGGAATGATTGTTAAATGTACAGGTAAGGTGTTTTCAGTTCCTGTTGGTAGAAATTTATTAGGAAGAGTTGTGAATACTTTAGGAGAACCTATAGATGGAAAAGGGATAATAAAAAATGATTCATTTTCGTCTATAGAAGTGGATGCTCCAAGTGTAATCGATAGAAAATCTATCAATGAACCAATCCAAACCGGTTATAAAGCTATTGATTCCATGATTCCAATAGGAAAAGGACAAAGAGAACTAATTATAGGAGATAGACAAACAGGAAAAACAGCTATTGCTATAGATACAATAATTAATCAAAAAAATTCTGATGTAAAGTGTATATATGTAGCAATAGGACAAAAAATTTCTACAGTAGTTGATATTGTACAAAAATTAAAAGAATATGACTCGTTAGATCATACGATCATTTTAGTAGCTTCAGCGTCTGAATCTGCTGCTTTACAATATTTGGCTCCATATTCAGGTTGTTGTATGGGAGAATTTTTTAGAGATAGAGGCGAAGATGCTTTAATTATATATGACGATTTATCTAAACATGCAGTAGCTTATCGACAAATCTCATTATTATTAAAACGTCCTCCTGGAAGAGAAGCTTATCCAGGAGATATTTTTTATTTACATTCTAGATTGTTAGAGCGATCAGCTCAAATTAGTTCTAGTTGTGTTGAAAGAATTACTAATGGTTCTGTTAGAAATAGAACTGGTTCATTAACAGCTATACCTATAATTGAAACACAAGCAGGTGATGTTTCTTCATTTGTACCTACAAATGTAATTTCAATTACTGACGGTCAAATATTTTTAGAAACTTCTTTATTTAATTCGGGAATTCGACCTGCTATTAATCCTGGAATTTCAGTTTCTAGAATTGGTAGTTCGGCTCAAAGAGAAATAATAAAAGTTTTTTCAGGAAAGATTCGTACAGCTCTTGCCCAGTATAGAGAATTATCTTCGTTTTCTCAGTTTTCTTCTGATTTAGATCCATCAACTAGAAAACAATTGATTTATGGAGAAAAAATTATTGAATTACTAAAACAGAAACAATATTCTCCGATTTCTATTGCTGAACAAGGAATATTGTTATTTATTTATGAAAATGGTTTTTTAGATTCCATAGAAGTAAAAAATATTGTTCTTTTCGAATATTTTTTTTTAAAATTTTTTAATCAAAATTATTCTAGTTTAATTAATTCTATTAATTTATCGGGAAAATATAATAAAGATATTGAAATTGCTTTTTTATCGGTAATTAACCGTTTTAAAAAAGAAGAGGTTAATGGTTTTTTTTCAAATTGTACATAAAAAATATAATTTTAGGATTATCAATGTCTTCATCGAAAGAAATTAGAGATAAAATTAATGCTGTTTTAAATACTCAAAAAATTACTCAAGCAATGGAAATGGTTGCTGTCTCTAAAATGAGAAAAATGAAAATTAAGATGATAGATAGTTTTCATTATTTAAATAATATAAAGAAACTTGTTAAAAATGTTGTTTTAGAGAATAATTTAAGTTGTAAACATCTTTATTTAGAAGAAAGAAAAATAAAAAAAGTAGGAATAATCATTATTTCTACAAATAGAGGTTTGTGTGGTAGTTTGAACAATAATCTTTTTAAAAAAATACTATTTGAAATAAAACGATTGCTAAAGAATAATATTGATTATGAATTAATTATTTTTGGTTTGAAAGGATTAAATTTTTTTTCTAATTATCAGAATAAAATTGTCTCTTATTCAGATAGTATTAGTGAACGTTTTGATTTTATTAAAATTAAAAGCTCTATTAAAAAATTTTTAAATTCTTATAATTCTAAATTAATTGATGAAATTTATATTTCTTATAATCACTTTGAAAATTCAATGATGTATAATCCAAAGTTTGTTAAATTATTACCGATTATTTTAAAAGATAACAATAAAAAAAAAAAAAATTGGAGTTATCTATATGAACCAAATTTTTATTTTTTATTAGATGTTATTTTGAATAAATTTATTGAATCTAAAATATATAAAAATATATTAGAAAATATTTCTAGCGAGTTATCTGCTCGTATGATAGCCATGAGAACAGCTACTGATAACAGCAAAAAATCAATTCATGAATATAGATTAATTTATAACAAATTACGTCAATCTAGTATTACTCAAGAACTAACTGAAATTATTTCAGGTTCTTCTGCAATTTTATAAAATTTAGAATAGAAGTAAGGTATATTAAAAATGTCTTTTGGTAAAATTATCAGAGTAGTAGGAGCTGTCGTTGATGTAGAGTTCAAAAGAGACTCAGTTCCTAATATATATTATGCGTTAGTTGTAAAAAATCAAAATTCTAATTTAGTTTTAGAAGTACAACAACAATTAGGATCTGGTATAGTACGAACTATAGCCATGGGTTCTTCGAATGGATTAAAAATTGGTTTATCTGTTATTAATTTAGGACATATGATTAAAGTACCAGTAGGTTCACCTACTTTAGGAAGGATAATGAATGTCTTAGGAGAACCCATAGATTTAAAGGGAGAATTTAAAAGCGAAGATAATTCAGAAATAGAGTATAGAGAAATTCATCAGTCTCCACCTAATTATTTAGATCAATCTACTTCTCAAGAAATATTAGAAACAGGAATCAAAGTAATTGATTTAATTTGTCCGTTTGCAAAAGGTGGTAAAGTCGGTTTATTCGGAGGAGCTGGAGTTGGAAAAACTGTTAATATGATGGAATTAATTCGTAATATAGCTATAGAACATTCTGGATATTCAGTATTTGTTGGAGTTGGAGAAAGAATTAGAGAAGGTAATGATTTTTATCATGAAATGAAGGATTCTAAAGTTTTGGATAAAGTTTCTCTTGTTTATGGTCAAATGAATGAACCTCCTGGAAATAGATTGCGAGTTGCATTTACAGGATTAAGTATTGCTGAAAAATTTCGTGATGAAGGAAGAGATGTTTTATTTTTTATAGATAACATTTATAGATATACTTTAGCGGGAACTGAAGTATCTGCATTATTAGGAAGAATACCTTCTGCCGTTGGATATCAACCTACTTTATCTGAAGAAATGGGAAAATTACAGGAACGCATTACTTCTACTACCAAAGGCTCCATCACATCTATTCAAGCTGTTTATGTTCCTGCTGATGATTTAACTGATCCATCTCCAGCTACAACTTTTTCTCATCTAGACTCTACTGTTACATTGAGTCGACAAATTGCTTCTCTTGGTATATATCCAGCTGTTGATCCTCTTTCTTCTACCAGTAGATTATTAAATCCTAAAATTGTCGGTAGTGAACATTATGAAACAGCATTAAATGTACAGTTAATTTTACAAAGATATCAAGAACTAAAAGATATTATAGCTATTTTAGGAATGGACGAATTATCAAAAGAAGATCAAACTATTGTTAATAGAGCTAGAAAAATTCAAAGATTTCTATCGCAGCCATTTTATGTAGCTGAAATATTTACTAGTTTTTCTGGTAAGTATGTTTCTTTAAAAGAAAGTATAGCTGGCTTTAAAAAAATACTATCAGGAGAATTAGATCATTTATCTGAGCAATCTTTTTACATGATAGGATCTATTGATGAGGCTTTAACAAAAGACAAATAAATAGAATTCTTATTTTTCATTAGTTAAAATTAAGGTATTATTTATGCGTTTTTATTGTAGTTTAATTAGCATGGAGAAAGTTTTTTTTTCTGGTTTTATATTAAAAATTAACGTAACAGGGATATTAGGACAGTTAGGAATTTATCCAGGTCATTCACATTTACTTACTTATTTAAAACCGGGGTTATTATTAATAGAAAAAGAATTAAAAAATAAAGAATTTATCTATTTATCTTCAGGAATTCTAGAAGTAAAACCTGAAAAAGTTACGATCTTTTCAGATACAATTATATTTAAAAAAGATCTAAATAAAAAATTAATTTTAAAAGAAAAAAAAAATTTGGAAAGAAAAATTAAAAATAAGGATTTTAGTCAAAATAATAAAAATCATATTTTAAATAAATTACAAGAATCCTTAGAAAAATTAAAAATCATTAATATGATTAATTGTAAATAAAATATAAATTTTTTATTTCATTTGATCGGCAGGTCAAGATTGCTCCTGCCGTATTTTTTATTAAAAAATTTAAAATATATATTTTTTTATTCAATTTTTTTATTTTTTTAAACATCAATATTTTTTGCTTGTAATGCATTAATCTGAATAAATTTTTTTCTTGGTTCTACAGTGTCTCCCATTAAAGTAGAAAATAATTTTTCAGCTATGTCTTTATTGTTGTTAGTAATTTGAATCATTCTTCTAGTGTTTGGATTCATAGTTGTTTCCCATAGTTGAATTGGATTCATTTCTCCTAAACCTTTATAGCGTTGTATGAACATATTTTTGGAAATTGATATTTTAATTATCCAATTAATTGTATCTTCGATTTTTTTTACTAAATGTATTTGGTTGTTCGTTTCTATTTGCAGATTTTTTATTTTTAGTTTTTTAAACTCTAAAATTAATAAACAAATTTTTTTATATTCTTCGCTCAAAAAGAATTTTTCTTTGAAGATAATTTTTTTCATTTCTCCATAAGAATTAATAATTAATAGTGGTTCAAATTTTTTTTTATCAAAATTGTATAATAATTCTTTTGTATAAAAAACATTGTTTTTTTCTTTTTTATTAAGTTTTTTTACTAAATTAAATATCCAATTTTTTGTTTCCCGTTCATTGTTTAAATTATTTAATGGGTTTAAATAAATTAATATTTTAATAATTTTTTTTGGTATATTAAAAAATTTTTTTTGAATTTTTTTTATTATGTTTAAATATTGTTCAAACATGTTCTTAAATATTTTTATATCTACTTCTTTTTTTTTGGGAATATAAGTAAAAATAGAAATTTCTTTCATTGCTATTTTTATTTTTTTTTCATTCATTTCATCATCGTCTTTAACATAAATTTCTTTTTTTCCTACTTTTATTTTATATAAAGGAGGTTGCGCAACGTATAAATGACCTCTTTGTATAATTTCTGGCATGTATCTATGAAAAAATGTTAATAATAAAGTTCGAATATGTGATCCATCTACATCAGCATCAGTCATAATTATAATTGTATGGTATCTTAATTTATTGGGATTATAGTCATTTTTTCCAATTCCACATCCTAAAACGGTAATTAGTGTTGCAATTTCTTGTGATTCTAGCATTTTTTCAAAACGAGATTTTTCAACGTTTAATATTTTTCCTTTTAAAGGTAAAATAGCTTGATTTTTTCTATTTCGACCTTGCTTAGCTGAACCGCCGGCTGAATCACCTTCAACAAGGTAAATTTCTGATAAAGAAGGATCTTTTTCTTGACAATCTGCTAGTTTTCCAGGAAAACTGTTTAATAAATCTAAACTAGTTTTTTTTCTGGTTATTTCTCTAGCTTTTTTAGCAGCATCTCTAGCTCGTGCAGCTTCGATTATTTTTCCTAAAATGATTTTGGTATCTGTTGGATTTTCTAACAAAAAATCCATTAAATTTTCATTTATTGATGATTCTACAGCTGATTTTACTTCTGAAGAAACCAATTTTTCTTTAGTTTGTGAAGAAAATTTTGGTTGTGGCATTTTTATTGAAATTATTGCAGTTATTCCTTCTCTTGCATCTTCACCAGAAGCATTCATTTTAATTTTTTTTTTGATTCCTTCTTTTTCCATATAAATATTGAATGTTCTAGTAATCGCTGATTTAAAACCAGCTAGATGAGTTCCACCATCTTTTTGTTTTACATTGTTAGTAAAACAATAAATTGTTTCATTATAAGAATTGTTCCATTGTATTGCTATTTCTATTTCTATTTGATCTTTTTTGTTTAAAAAATAGAATATTTTTGGGTGAATAATTGTTTTTTTTTTATTTAAAAATGAGACAAATGCTTTAATTCCTCCTTTATTTAAATATATATCTTGTCTTTTTTTTTCTATTTCATTTAAACAAATTTTTATTCCTGGATTCAAAAAAGATAATTCTTGAAATCGTTTTGATAATATTTCGTAATTAAATTTTATACACTTTTTAAATATTTTTCGATTAGGCCAAAATCGTATAAATGTTCCACTTTTTTTTATTTTACTTGTAAATTGAGTTGATTTTTCTGGAATTCCTTTCATAAATTTTTGCTGATATATTTTTTTTTGTCGATAAATTATTAGTTCTAATTTTTCTGACAGAGCATTGACTACAGAAATTCCTACTCCATGTAATCCTCCTGAAACTTTGTAGGAAACATCATCAAATTTTCCTCCTGCATGTAGTACAGTCATAATTATTTCTGCAGCAGATATTCCTTCTTCTGGATGAATTCCTATTGGTATCCCTCTTCCATTGTCTTCTATGGAAATAGAGTTGTCTGAATAAATTACTACAGTAATTTTTTTACAAAATCCAGCTAAAGCTTCATCGATTGAGTTATCTATTACTTCAAATACCATATGATGTAATCCACTACCATCATCAGTATTTCCGATGTACATTCCTGGTCTTTTTTTGACAGCATCTAGTCCTTTTAATATTCTAATACTAGAAGCGTCGTATTTTTTTGACATAATTTTTCCTAATTAATCAATAAATTTATAATTATTTTACGAAAAAGTATTTTTTATAAACATATATATTTTTTTTAAACTTAATTAAAGAAAAGATTTTTAATTTTTTTAATCAAAATATTTTTTATTTAAAAAGTATTTTTTTTATATTCGAAGAGACATTATTAAATATTTAGAAGAGCTATCTTCACAATCCTTAATTTGAATGTTAGATAGATCTTGATTAATTATTAGTTGGATCGAAGTTCCTTCTATTACCTTTATCACATCTAAAATGTAGTTTACATTTATAGAAATATTAATTTTTTTTAAATTATTTTGATTAATTATTTCTATTGTTTCTTCTGCGAATTCATCTTTTTGATTTTGACTTGTGATTTTTATGTATTTATCGTCAATAAACAAAGAAATTCCATTAAGTTGTTCATTACATAAAATTGAAATTCTATGTAATGCATCTTGGAATTTTGTTTTGTTTATTATTATTTTTTTTCTGTTTTTTTCTTTTGCAAATAAATTTTTGCAGTTTGGAAATTCTCCATCTACTAATTTACTAGTAAAAGTTAAATCATTAGTTTTAACACAAATATTTTTTTTTTCAAAAATAGATATTTTTATCAAAGAAGATTTATCTTGTAAAATTTTAAACAATTCGTTAATCGTTAATCTAGGAATAATTATTGATTCTTTTAAACTTTCTGTTTTAATATTTTTTTTATAAGTTGAAATTCTATATCCATCTGTTGATGTACTTTTAATATAATTGTTTTTTATTTCAAATAATGTACCATTTAAATAGTGACGAACATCTGAATGTGCCATACAAAAATTTGTATGTTTTATGCTTTTTTTTAAAATTTTTTCTGAAATAAAAAAATCAATTTTTTTTTTTTTAATTCATTAGGAAATATAGGAAAATTTTTATGAGGTAATGTAATTAAAGAAAAAAAAATTTTTTTCGAAGTAATTATAACTTTGTTTTCTTTTTGGAAAATTATTAGGTTTTCTTTTTTTGGAAAAGAGCGACATATATCTAGAAATTTTTTACCAGGAACGGTTGTTTTTCCTTCTTGGAAAGGTAATTTCAAATATGTTTTAGTAGTTATTTCAATTTCTAAGTTAGTAGATGTAAGAAATAAGTAGTTTTTTTTAATAAAAACTAAAATATTACTTAATATCGGTAGATCTGTTCTTGTTCCTAATAAAACATTAGTTTTTTTAAGTGATTTTATTATTTCTTCTTTTTGTATAGTAAATTTCATAGTGATAACATTTTTATTAAATTTAATAGATCTTGTTTCATGTTTTTTTTTTCTTTTTGAAGTTTATTTATTTTCCGATAAGCATGTAAAACAGTTGTATGATCTCGATTTCCAAATGCTTTTCCAATTTCAGGAAAACTATGATTAGTTAATTTTTTTGACATAGTCATTGCTATCTGTCGTGGTTGAACTACTGATTTAGATCGTTTTTTAGATAACAAGTCAGAAACTTTAATTTCGTAGTATTTTGCTACTGTTTTTTGTATTTTTTCCATTGTGATTATTTTTTCTTGTATTGAAAATAGATCTTTTAATGTTTCTCTAACAAAATCTATAGTAATAGATTGGTTTATAAATTTTGATTGAGCTATAATCTTATTTAATGCTCCTTCCAAATCACGAATATTTGATTTTAATTTTTTTGCTATATATAAAGCTATTTCAATAGGTAATAAAATGTTTTTTTCTTTTGCTTTATTTAGCAGAATAGAAATTCTAGTATCTAATTCGGGAGGATCGATTGAAATAGTTAATCCTAATCCAAATCTTGATTTTAATCTCTCTTCCACTCCATTTATTTCTTTAGGATATCTATCAGATGTCAATATAATTTGCTGGTTTCTTTCTAATAAAGTATTTAAAGTATGAAAAAATTCTTCTTGAGAATGTTCTTTATTTGCAAAAAATTGTATATCGTCGATGAGTAAAACATTGACTGATCGATAAAATTTTTTAAATTTTTCAATTGAATGTTCTTGAATTGATTTTACCATGTTTTGAACAAATTGTTCTGAATGCATGTATATTACTTTATTCGTTTTTTTTTTATATACAATTGTATTTCCTATTGCGTGTAATAAATGAGTTTTTCCTAAACCTGTTTTTCCATATAAAAATAAAGGATTATAAAGATTTCCTATTTTATTAGCTATTTGATATGCAGTGGATTTCGCTAATTGATTAGATTTTCCTTCTATAAAATTTTCAAATTTATATTTTTTGTTTAAAAAAGAACTATTAGATTCCAATTTTGTTAATGATACACTATTTATATTAAAATTTATAGATTCTACAATTTTTGTTTTTTTATATTTTTTTTTTTTTTTTTTTTTTTATTTATTTTAATTTGTAGTATTGGTTTATTTTTTCCGAATGTATCTAATATAGATTGATTTAGGTTAGCGATGTATTTTTCTTTAATCCAATCAAAAACAAATTGATTTGGAGCATATAGTATTAATGTATTATTAGTAATCAATTTCGGTTTTAAGGGAAGTATCCACATACTAAATTCTGTAGGTGTTAATTTTTTTTGTAAATTAAAAAGACATCGTTGCCAAAGCAAAAACGACACGGTAGAAGACTCCATACGAACAAAGTTGATATTCAGAAATAATAAAATTTATTCAGGTAATAATGTGTTTTTCTTAAATATAGTAATATGTCAATCATAAACAAAAAAAATTTTGATATTTTTAAAATTTTATTAAAATCATTTCAAAAATTTAATTTTATTTAATATTTTTTTATAAATTATATAATTTTTTTTAAAGATTTTTTTCGATTTTATTGACTCAGTGTATTAGAATTATTATTCTAAATATAAAATAGATTATATACGGATTTTATTGAGGATTAATAATAATAAATGAAAAGAACTTTTCAACCTTCTAAAATAAAAAAAAAACGTTCTCATGGATTTAGGTCAAGAATGTCTACAAAAAATGGTCGTCATATTTTATCTCGTCGCAGGTCAAAATCCCGTGTTTATTTAACTGTTTCTTGTCATAGAGTAGGGAAATAGTTGTATAGATGTCGTTTTAGAAAACAAATGAGGTTATTGAATCGTAAAGATTTTAACTATGTTTTTTTAAATCCAAAAAGAATTGCTTTCAAAGAATTAGTCCTTTTATCTAGAAAAAATGATACTTTTCAACATTCAAGAATTGGAATAATTATATCTAAAAAAAATATTAAAAAGTCTAATGAGAGAAATAGAATAAAAAGATTAGTTAGAGAAACATTTCGTATATCTCAAAATATATTATTAGTTCCAATGGATCACGTTCTGATAATAAAGAAGTCATCTATGGATTTAGATAACAGTAAGTTAATGAATTTGTTAAAAAAATTATGGAAAACAAATTATCTATTAAAATAATTAAATTTTTTATTTATTTAATAGTTTTTTATCAAAAATTTGTTATTTTTTTATGGTAAAAAGATGTTGTTTTTATCCTTCATGTTCAGAATATGCAAAATTAGTTTTGATTAAAAACGGTTTTTTAACAGATTTTTTTTTAATCATTAAAAGGCTAATTAAATGTCATCCTTATTTATAATTTAATTTTGTTTTTTAAATTATACAATGAATTGCATTAAATAATGAGACTAGAACAATGAGTTCTCTTCAAAAAAACATTTTTATTATTTCGTTTTTTTTTGTCCTTTTTATTATTTGGAATTCTTTTTGTAAAGATATAAAAATTCCCACTAATATATCGAATTTTCAAAATGAAAACAATAGTATAAAAAAAACGACTAAGTCTAAATATATTAATAATAATTTTAAAATTGATAATAAATATGGTCATAAAAAAAATGTATATCAGTATTATAATAACAAGAAAAACAGCAAATATATTGTATTAAGCAATGATGTAATTTCTATGGTTGTGAATAAAAATAATGGAACTATCAATAAAGTCTATTTATTAAAATATAGTGATCATTTAGGTTCTGGTTCTCCCTTTTGTTTATTAGATAAACAATCTGATTTCATTTATCAAGCAAATGAAGGATTAATATTTAAAAAAGACGGAAAAATCATAAATTTAAAATTAGATATAACTAATAAAAAAAATATATTTAATAGAAGAATTTTTTTTTCAACTAATTCTTCCAAAACAGAACTAAGGATTCCATTTATTTGGATTGATTTATTTACTGGAATTGAGTATAAAAAAACTTTTATTTTATATCTTGGAAAGTATTTTGTTAAAATAGAAAATACTGTATTGAACAATTCTGGTAAAGCAATAGACATATCATTTTTTAATGAACTAAAACAAACTGTTGATATTCCAATTAATTATACTAATAATAATTCAAATTTTAATAAAGATAGCTTTATTTCTCAAAAATATCGAAGCATTGCATACTCTACTGATTTAGAAAAATACGAAAAGAGTTCTTTGTATGCAACAAATGATAAGATCATATCAGAACAAGCAAAATATGGTTGGATAGCAATGATTCGAAAATATTTCGTAGCAGCTTGGATTCCTCAAATTTCAAAAATGAACAATAATATAATTTATACAAATAAAAAAACTAATAATATTTTAACTTTAGGATATAAATTCGAACAAGTTCATTTGTTACCAAATAAAAGTTTTACTTTTGTTTCAAAATTATGGGCTGGTCCTGCTATGCAAAATAAAATGCTTGAGTTAGCACCAAATTTAGATTTAACTTTAGATTATGGATATCTATGGTTTATATCTAAGCCGTTATTTTTCATTCTTAGTTTATTATATTTTTTTATTGGAAATTGGGGTTGGTCGATAGTATTTTTAACTATATTTATTCGATCTTTAATGTATCCATTAGCAAGATCTCAGTATATATCTATGGAAAAAGTAAAATTAATTCAACCTAAAATTGATTCAATCAGAATAAAATATAAAAATGATAATCAAAGAATAAGCAAGGAAATAATTAAGTTATATAATTCAAACAAAATAAATCCATTTGGTGGATTTTTACCTATTATAGTTCAAATGCCTATATTTTTAGGTTTATATTATATGTTAGTCAATTCTGTAGAATTGCGTCATGCACCATTTTTACTTTGGATTAATGATCTGTCAGATAAAGATCCTTACTTCATTTTTCCTATTTTTATGGGATATACAATGTGGATAATTCAAAAAAGTTCTTCGAATGAAGCTATAGAATCTGTTCAAAAACATATGATGAATTTAGTTCCAATACTATTTACTTTGTGTTTTTTATACTTTCCATCAGGATTAGTTTTATACTACATTACTAGTAATATTTTTACTATTTTTCAACAAAAGATAATTAATTTTGAATTAAATAATAAAAGTTAATTTTTTTTTTTTTTTTTTTTTTTTTTAATTTTAAAAATTCCATTTAATTGAATTATTTCTTTTATTACTAATTTAATTTTATTAAATGATTTTTTTCAAAGATAAAATATTATGATTTTTGATGAAACTATTGTTGCTCAAGCTACTCCAAAAGGTAGATCAGGAGTTGGAATAATACGAATTTCTGGACCTCATACTAAAGAAGTTGCTATGTCAGTTTTAAAAAAAATTCCTTTAGTGAGGTATGCTACTTTTAGTTCTTTTTTTGATTATAACGGTAAAATTTTAGACAAGGGAATTGCAATTTTTTTTACCTCCCCAAATTCTTTTACTGGAGAAGACGTATTAGAATTACAAGGACATGGTAGTCCATTTGTTTTAGATTTATTAATGAAAAATATTTTACTTATTCCTAATCTTAGAGTAGCACATCCTGGTGAATTTTCGCAAAGAGCATTTTTGAACGGAAGATTAGATTTAGTACAAGCAGAAGCAATATCTGATTTAATTAATTCTACTTCAGAAAGAGCTGTAAGATTATCCTGCGATTCTTTACAGGGAAAATTTTCTAAATATATTAAAGAATGTTTGAATAGGATTATAGAGTTACGTTCAATCATAGAACTTATGATTAATTTTTCAGAAATGGAAAAAGATAGTGAACAAACAAATTTTGATATAGATTCAAAATTAAATTTTTTATATGAAAAAATAAATTATTTAAAAAAATCTTTTTATTTAAGAAATTTTCTTAGAAGAGGAATAAAAGTAATTATTGTAGGAGAACCAAACGTTGGTAAATCTAGTTTATTTAATTCTCTTTGTAATCAAGAAAATGCAATTGTTACAAATATTGCAGGAACTACTCGAGATGTATTACGTGCTGATTTGCACATAAATGGATTTTTTTTTAGTTTGATTGATACTGCAGGTTTTCGTGTTCCTACTAATGAAGTAGAAAAAATAGGAATTGATTTAGCTTGGAAGGAAATTGTTACTTCTGATCAAATTATATATATGTTTGACGGAACAATAAGCAAAAAAAAACAATATTTGTTATATAAGAATTTATCTAATAAGTTCTCTAAAAGTTCTCAAATAATTATTGTTGTTAATAAATGTGATTTATTTTTAAAAAATAAAAATTTTTTTTTAAAAATGAAAAACGATAATGTTTCAGTTTTATATATTTCTGCTAAGAAAGGGATTGGATTAGATAGTTTAAAAAAAAGATTGATTGAAAATTTAAAAATTTCTAACTGGGATATGTCGGAAGACATTTTTTTAGTTAGAAATAGACATATTAGTATATTAAAAAAAACGATAATTTTTTTTAAAAAACTAACAAAAAGATGGAATTCATTTAAAAATATTGAATTACTAGCACAAGATTTATTTGATGTACAAACACTTTTAGGAGAAATTACAGGTGTTTTTACTACTGAAGATTTATTAAAAAAAATTTTTTCTAGTTTTTGTATTGGAAAATAATTTTATATTTTAATTATAAAAAATAAATTTTGTTTAAAACTTAATTTGCCCGAAGGCGGAATTGAACCACCGACACGGGGATTTTCAGTCCCCTGCTCTACCGACTGAGCTATTCGGGCGCTTTCTTAGTATTTAATCATTAATTTTAAAATAAAGTCAATTATTTTTTTTAATTTTGAAAAAAAAAATTATATAGGTCTTGAAAGTTTACTAAACTATCCACATATCTGAAATTGTAGAATCATTTATTTTTTTTTAAATTATTAACTTTTGTAATATAATAATTTGTTAAATGTGGAGAATTATTTAATGAAAATTCGTCCGTTACACGATCGAGTGATAATTAAACGTCAAGAATCTGAATCTAAGTCAGCAGGAGGAATTGTATTAACAGGTTCGGCTGCAGGAAAATCGACTCGCGGAACTGTTTTAGCGGTAGGAAACGGTCGAATTCTGGACAACGGTAGTGTTAAATCACTTGATGTAAAAGTAGGTGATGTTGTTATATTTAATGAAGGTTATGGTGCAAAAACAGAAAAAATGGACCATGAAGAAGTTTTAATTTTGACTGAAAGCGACATTTTGGCGATTGTTGAAGAGTAATAATAATAATCAATAATCTAGTTTTTTTTAACTTAAGAAGAATTAAAGGAATGTCAAATGGCAGCGAAAGATGTGAAATTTGGTAATGAAGCTAGAGTTAAAATGCTTCGTGGAGTAAATGTATTAGCTGATGCTGTAAAAGTAACTTTAGGACCAAAAGGAAGAAATGTGGTATTAGATAAGTCTTTTGGTGCTCCTAGTATTACTAAGGATGGAGTTTCTGTAGCTAGAGAAATCGAATTAGAAGATAAATTTGAAAACATGGGTGCTCAAATGGTTAAAGAAGTGGCATCCAAAGCTAATGATGTTGCAGGAGATGGAACAACTACTGCTACTTTATTAGCACAAGCTATTGTTAACGAAGGATTAAAAGCTGTTGCTGCTGGAATGAATCCAATGGATTTAAAAAGAGGAATTGATAAAGCTGTTATTAATGCAGTTTCAGAATTAAAAGAACTATCAGTTCCTTGTTTAGATTCAAAGGCAATTACTCAAGTTGGAACTATTTCAGCTAACGCTGATGAAACTGTTGGAAGTTTGATTTCTGAAGCTATGGAAAAAGTTGGAAATGATGGAGTAATTACAGTAGAAGAAGGAACTGGATTGGAAGATGAATTAGAAGTAGTAAAAGGAATGCAGTTTGATAGAGGATATTTATCTCCTTATTTTATTAATAAACCAGAAACTGGAATAGTAGAATTAGAAAATCCATATGTTTTAATGGTTGATAAAAAAATTTCTAATATTAGAGAATTATTACCTATATTAGAAGCTGTTGCTAAATCTAGTAAGCCGCTTTTAATTATTGCTGAAGATCTAGAAGGAGAAGCTTTAGCTACTTTAGTAGTAAATTCAATGCGTGGAATTGTTAAAGTAGCAGCTGTAAAAGCTCCTGGATTTGGAGATCGAAGAAAAGCAATGTTACAAGACATATCTATTTTAACAGCTGGTACTTTGATTTCTGAAGAATTAGCTATGGATTTAGAAAAGTGTACTTTAGAAGATCTAGGGCAAGCTAAAAGAGTAGTTATAACTAAAGATACTACAACTATTATTGATGGATCTGGCTCTAAAAAAGATATAAAAAATAGAATTAAACAAATTAGACAACAAATACAAGAATCTACTTCTGATTATGATAAAGAAAAACTAAACGAAAGACTAGCCAAGTTGTCTGGTGGTGTAGCTGTATTGAAAGTAGGTGCTGCAACTGAAGTAGAAATGAAAGAAAAGAAAGCTCGTGTTGAAGATGCTTTACACGCTACAAGAGCTGCTGTTGAAGAAGGAGTGGTTCCTGGTGGTGGAGTTGCATTAGTAAGAGTAGCTCAAAAAATATCAAAAATTAATGGTCAAAATGAAGATCAAAATGTAGGTATTAGAGTTGCATTAAGAGCAATGGAAGCTCCATTACGTCAAATTGTTTCTAATTCAGGTGAAGAACCTTCTGTTGTTACAAATAACGTTAAAGATGGAATTGGAAATTATGGATATAATGCAGCTACTGATGAATATGGAGATATGATAAAATTTGGTATACTGGATCCTACTAAAGTAACAAGATCAGCTTTACAATATGCTGCTTCTGTAGCAGGTTTAATGATTACGACTGAATGTATGGTTACTGATCTACCAAAAGAAGAAAAATCGGATTTAAATGTACCTTCTCAAGGAGGAATGGGTGGCATGGGTGGAATGATGTAAAGTACACAAGTAACGAACAAAAAAGCTACTTGTAATTAATTATTCTTAAAGTTTTTTTTCTTTTCCAGGTTGTTTTTTTATATAGTTTTTTTATATGATAACAACCTGGATTTCTGTATTTTATTTTTTTAGTTTTTTGTAAAAAATAGTTTTTATTATTATATTTTAAAATGTTTAGAGTTAGAAGAAATACAATCATATTGATTTTTTTATTTAAGATATATAGAACATTTTTATATTATTTTTTTGGTATTGAGAAAATAATGAAATCTATAAACAGTAATTTTAAAATAGGATTAAAAGTCATTTTTGAAGGAGAACCTTATTTAATTGAATCTAGTGAATTTATAAAACCTGGAAAAGGACAGGCATTTGTTCGTGTAAAACTGAGAAGATTGCTAACTGGACAGTTATTAGATAAAACTTTTAAAGTTACTGATTCTTCTTCTTTAGAACTTGCAGATATTGTAGATATTGATTTAATTTATTTATACAATGATGGTCATTTTTGGTATTTTATGAATAAAAAAAATTTTGATCAATTTTTAGTTGAAAAAAAAATTTTAAAAAATGAGTTGAAATGGTTAATAGAACAAAATTCTTATTTAGTAACTTTATGGAATAATAAAATTATATCAGTTGCTCCAAGTAATTTTATTAAATTAAAAATAATTGACACCGAACAATTGAAAAAAGGTGATATATTTGGTTCTAGTGAAAAGATTGCTATTTTAGAAAATGGAATTAAAATAAAAGTACCGTTATTTATTTCTATAGGAGACTTAGTAAAAGTTGACACTAGAAATTCTAAATATGTTTCTAGAATAAAAAAATAATGAAAAAATTTTTAAATTAGTTTTTGAAATTTATTTGATTAAAATTCGTTTCCTGTAATGTATTTTCTATAGCTATCCCATTCAAAAGTAAGCCATAAACTATTCCCTAAACACATTCTATCAATTACTCTTTCTCCAAGTAAAGCTGTCATTCCTTTATGATCTAAATTTGACAACATTCCTGTTGATCGTTTTGAAGAAGATCTTCTATCTACAATTTGGTTTATTATTACTTTTTCATATCGTGATTCTGTTTGCATTCCAATTTCATCAATCATTAGTAAATCGACAGTACTAAGTGTATTTATTAGTTTTTCTTCTGTAGTTCTACTAGAATTGTTAAAAGTATTCTTCATATTAGACATTAGATCAGCTACTGTAACTATTAAAACAGTTTTTCCATGTAAAATTAAATAATTTCCAATAGCTGATGCTAAATGATTTTTTCCAGTACCTGGACGTCCTGAAAAAATAAAACTTGCAATATTGGAATTAAATTCTTCTGCGTATTTTTTAGCAGAGTTTACTACTTTTCTATGTCCGTCGTGTTGAATTTGATAATTATCAAATGAACAGTTCATATATAATTCTCTTATTCCGGAATTTCCTAGTATTTTTTCCATTTTAATTGCTTTATTTTCTCTAATTATGGATTGAGAAAATTTTTTTCCCTCTCTTTGATTCCAAGATAACAATTCTTTTTCATTTTTAAATTTTGGTTGTATTCGACTTGGAATTAATTGTTTTAGTTTTTTTAGTATTTTTGAATGATAGTAATTTTTCATAACTTTACTTTCCTCTAAATCCTTCCGGAGTAATTAAATCAGGATTAGACAATTCATTTATATCTGTTTTTATTGTTTTTTTAAAATTCAAATATCTACTTTGTTGTAAACTTCTAGCCAATTTTTGTTGCCATTGTATGTGGTGAAACATTCTTCCTTCAGCTTTCCAATATGATATAAATAAAGCTAATTCACTTTTTTTTGGATATTCATTTAGATCTATACCCCATAAAGCTGATTTATTTAAAAAATCTTTGTCTGGATTCCATGATTCATACATAAGAAATTTTCCACATTGATTTTCTTTTATTTTATTTTCTCTATCTTGGTTTTTTTTTAAGAATAATGATTTTAATAAATTTATATTTGATTTTGTTTCTTTATAAGCAGTTTCAATTGCAAGAAATCTTTTTAGTAATTCAGGTTTAATTAAATATGCAATTGGTAAATTATTATTTAATAATGCTAATATTTTTTTTTGATTTTTCTTTATTTTTTCAATTGGGTTTTTTAAAAAATCATTTAAAGAAATACTTTCTATTTTGTTTTTATTGTTCATTTTTTTATATTTGAATTAGTTAGTTCTAAAAATTTTATCTTATAAATAATTATTTTTTTAATCAACAATAGAATTACAATTATTGATTTTATTATAAATTAAATATAAAACATTATTTTTTATTTTTTTTTTTTTAAGTTTCCATGTTTTTGGAACTATAATTTTTTTTTTATTATTTTCCATTTCAATATAAATAATTGAATTTTTTGTAAGAAAACAATTTTTTTCTAATAAAAAAGCTGTTTTTTCTACCATTTTTTTTTTAAATGGAGGATCAATAAAAGCTATGTTAAAATTTATATTTCTTTTTTTTTTTAGCCAAATTAAAGTGTTGCAAATAACAAATTTAATTTTTTTAAAAATTTTTAATCTTTTTAAATTTTCTTTAGCTAGAAAAACATTTTTGTTATTTTTTTCTAGAGCTATTACTGAATTTGCTCCTTGCGAAATAGCTTCTATTGACAATGCACCAGTTCCTGAAAAACAATCTAAACAATTTGATTGATTTATTTTTGGACGTATCCAATTAAATAATGTTTCTCTCATATAGTTTGTTGTTGGTTTTACATTGATAAATTTTTTTGTAAATAATATACTTCCTTTTAAATTTCCTCCAATAATTCGAATTTTTTTGCTATTTTTTTTTTTCATCATTTAGTTTATATTTAGTTTATTATTATTTTTTAAAATATTAGGATTAAAGAAAATTTGATTTCTTAAAATAAGTGTTTTGAAATGCACATAAATTAATTTTTTTAAATTAGGATTATATTTTATGTCTAAAGATAAAAAAACAGGATTTTTTTCTTTTTTTCGTTCTAAAAATAAAGTTTTAAATTCAAATTTAATACATGAAAAAAAAACAACTTCTGTTGCTAATAAAAATAAAAGAACAGTATTAAATGAAGAAAATATAAATACTTTAGTAAAAGAAACTAAAGAAGTCCATCAAAATGATGGAATATTAGAAAATTCTAAAAAAAATATTTTTTCTCGTTTAAGGGAAAAATTATATAAGACTAGTCAAAAATTTTCAAAAGGTTTTAAAAAAATTTTTTTTCAAAAAGAAATTGATAGTTCTCTTTTAGAAAGTTTAGAAGAACAATTATTAGTTTCAGATATAAATATAGAAACTACGAACTATATTATTGATAGTATTCGGGAAAACGTAAAGAAAGAATATTGGAATAATTCAGATATTTTATATAATCAACTAAAACAAATAATGAGCATTATTTTAAAAAAAGTAGAAAATCCTTTTCTTATAGAACAAATGAAAGATTTAACTATTATTTTAGTAGTTGGGGTTAATGGATCAGGTAAAACTACAACAATAGGAAAATTGTCAAGAAAATACAAAAAACTTGGAAAAGCTGTTGCATTGGTAGCTGGAGATACTTTTCGAGCAGCCGCGTTAGAACAATTGGAAGAATTAGGAAATATGTATAAAATTCCAGTTATTTCAGCTGTTGATTCAAAACACAAAGATCCTTCTTCAATTGTTTTTAATGCAATTAATATTGCTAAAACAAAAAATATTGATGTGTTAATTATTGATACAGCTGGACGATTACAAAATAAATTAAATTTAATGGAAGAATTAAAAAAAGTTGTTCGTGTTATTAAGAATAACATTCCTATTTCTAGTGTATTTGAAACAATATTAGTTATTGATGCAACTATAGGTCAAAATGCTGTTCTACAAGTAAAAGTTTTTAATGAATTTTTGGGTATTACTGGTTTAATAATTACTAAATTAGATGGATCTACAAAAGGAGGAATAATTTTTTCTATAGCTCATGTATTTTTAATACCCATTAGATATATTGGGATTGGTGAAAAATCATCGGATTTGCTTATTTTTCGTAGTGTTGATTTTATAAACATGTTATTTAAAAAATACAAATTAAAATAATTTTATTTAAAGTACTAAAAATATTCATAATAGTTAATTAGTTTTATATAATTACAGAAAATACATTTTATTTTTATATGTGATATGATGTATTTAGATATACGTATTTTTTATCAAAAAATAAGTGTTTTTTTTATGCTATTTTTTAATTTTTAAGATCTTTTAAATATAAAAGAGGAATAGAATGTTAGATAGAAAAAAAAAATTATCAATTGTTTCTTTAGGTAATTTAGATTCTTATATTAGATCTGTTAATTCTAGTCCAATGTTATCCTTGGAAGAAGAACAAATGCTTTCTAAAAAATTGTATTTTGAAGGAGATTTAGATGCTGCAAAAATTTTAATTTTATCTCATTTAAGATTTGTTATTCATATTGCTAGAAGTTATTCCGGTTACGGACTATCTCGTTCTGATTTAATTCAAGAAGGAAATATTGGTTTAATGAAATCAGTTCGTAGATTTAATCCTAAAATTGGAGTTCGATTAGTTTCTTTTGCTGTTCATTGGATTAAATCAGAAATACATGAGTACGTTCTTAAAAATTGGAGAATTGTAAAAGTTGCAACTACAAAAGCACAAAGAAAATTATTTTTCAATTTAAGAAAAAATAAAAAAAGGTTAGGTTGGTTTAATCAAGAAGAAATTAAAATTGTTGCCAATGAATTAAAAGTAAGTATACAAGATGTCAAAGAGATGGAATCAAGAATGTCAGCTCAAGATGTAACATTTAATTTAATTTCTGAAGGGTCTGAAAATGAAAATAGAGCAAAATCAACAATTTCTCATTTTAGAGATGATTCTTCAGATTTTGCAACTTTATTAGAGTTAAATAATTGGGAGGAACATGCTACTCTTAAATTAAATAATGCTATTTTAAAATTAGATGAAAGAAGTAGAAACATAATTAATGCAAGATGGTTAGATAGTAATAAAAAAAATACTTTGCAAGAAATAGCTAACAACTATGGAATATCTGCAGAACGAGTTAGACAACTAGAAAAAAATGCTATGAAAAAATTAAGAATAGCAATTGAATCATAATAAATGTTTCAAATAATTAATCTTCCAAATTAAAGATGTTAAAAAAAATTAAAAGTTAATATTTTTTTTATTTGTTTAAAAATTCGTATTTTAGATTTTCAAATAAATAAAAAAAATTATTTAATTTATAAATTTGATTTAACAAACTTTTTATCTTTTTTAAAAAATTATCATTAATATGATAATTATTTTGATTAATTAATAAATTAAATTTTTTTTGCTTTTTTAAAGTATCAAAAATATTTATTTTTTGAGGGTTTATGTATAAAGTTGTGATTTCTGATTTAGACGGAACGCTTTTTAATTCGAAATATAAAATTACTAATTATACAAAAAGAACTATAAAATTGTTAATTTCTAAAGGAATTAAATTTATAATTGCTACTGGTAGACATTATATGGATTTAATTGATTTAAAAAACAATTTAAATCTAAATTCTTATTTAGTTACTTCCAATGGATCAAGAATTTATGATCTAAAAGGAAATTTAGTTTTTAATTCATTTTTAGAAAAAAGTGTTGTTAGTTCTTTATTAAAAATTAGGAGAAATGATGAAGAAATAACAACTCAAATATATACTAATGATAATTGGTATATAGATACCAATGAATATAATAATAATTTTTGTAAAAAATTATCATTAAAATATAAACTTTTAAAGTTTGTCAATTTTTCTCTTCATAAAGTTAATAAAATTTTTTTTACTTCTTCTAACATAAAAAAATTAGAAAATTTAAAAAAAGAAATTATTTTTTTATGGGGAAGTAAAAAAAAAATAAACGTTTTTTTTTCTTTTCCTGAATGCTTGGAAATAGTTCCATATAAAGTTTCTAAAGGAAAATCTTTAAAATTTATATCAAATCTTCTAGGTTTTTCTACAAAAGATTTTATTGCTTTTGGAGATGGAATGAATGATCAAGATATGTTAGAAATTTCAGGAAAAGGTTGTATTATGGGAAATGCTGATTTAAAGTTAAAAAAAACACTTAATTCAATGGAAGTAATTAGTACAAATGAACAAGATGGTGTTGCTTGTTATTTGCGTTCTTTATTTTCTTTATGAAATTTTATGTTTTAAAAACAGTTTTTTTTAATTAAAATGATAAATTTTTTAGTATTTTAATAATTAAAAAACATTTTTTGTGAAATCAATATATTCATATAAGGAATTTTTAAAATGTCTGTTTTAAGTCACATTCTTGGATTTCCTAGGATTGGTTTGAATCGTGAATTAAAGAAAGGACAGGAAAGTTATTGGAAGAAGGAAATTTCTTATAGAGATTTAACGAAAATAGGTTATGAATTACGAAATAAAAATTGGTTAAACCAAAAAAAATTAGGGCTTGATTTTATTACTGTTGGTGATTTTGCATGGTACGATCATGTTTTAACTATGAGCATGATGTTAGGAAATATTCCAAAAAGATTTGAAAAATTAAATTATAAAAAAGAACAAAAACTAGATCTTTTGTTTTCTATTGCAAGAGGGATTACTAAAAACGAAAAATCTATCGCTGCTTCGGATATGACTAAGTGGTTTAATACTAATTACCATTATATAGTACCAGAATTTTTTAAGGATCAAAAATTTTTTTTAGGATGGAATCAATTATTTAATGAAGTAAAAGAAGCTTTATTATTGAAAATTAGAATAAAAGTTGTTTTAATAGGTCCTATAACATATTTATGGTTAGGAAAAATTAAAGGTGAAAATTTTAATAAATTAGATTTATTACAGTCAATATTACCCGTATATAAAGAAATTTTTATAAAATTAAAAAATTTAGGTGTAGATTGGATTCAGGTTGATGAACCTGCATTAGCATGTGATTTATCAGAAAAATGGAAAGAATCTTATTCTATTGCATATAAATATTTAATTGGATTAAATAATTTGTTATTGACTACTTATTTTGGTAGTATTTCTCATAATTTAGATATTATAAGAAAACTGCCGATTCAAGGATTACACGTAGATTTAATACATGGAAAGTATAATTTAAATTTATTAAATTCATCAATTCCTAAAAGTTGGGTTCTTTCTTTAGGTGTTATTAATGGTAGGAACATTTGGAAATCAAATTTATTAAATTGGTTCAATGTTTTAAGTCCAATAATTAAAATTAGAAAAAATATATGGATTTCTTCTTCTTGTTCACTATTACATGTTCCAATTGATGTTTTAAAAGAAAAAAAATTAGAATTAAAACTAAAAAATCGTTTTTCTTTTGCAATACAAAAATGTGAAGAAATATATTTATTATCTCAAGCATTAAAATCTGGATTAGATTTTGAAATAAAAAAATGGAGTCATTCTATTTTCAATAGAAATAAAAAAAATACAAACAAGGAAAGTGCTATTGATACAAAAAGTAAAAAAATAAATATTTTTTCAAAAAATTTAAAAAGAAATAATTCATATAATATTCGTTATGAAATTCAAAAATTAAAATTAAAAATCCCTATTTTACCAACAACAACTATTGGTTCTTTTCCTCAAACCAAAGATATACGGAAATTACGTCTTGATTTCAAAAAAAATATTATAAGTAATAAAAAATATGAAGAAGAAATTTGCAATCATATTAAACATATAATACATGAGCAAGAAAAACTGAAATTAGATGTTTTGGTTCATGGAGAACCAGAAAGAAATGATATGGTTGAATATTTTGGAGAACATTTAGAAGGTTTTGCATTTACTGAATATGGTTGGGTTCAAAGTTATGGTTCTCGATGTGTAAAACCTCCAATTATTGTAAATGATGTTAAAAGAAAAAAAAGCATTACTGTAAAATGGGCTGTTTTTGCACAGTCACTAACTAAAAAAATTGTAAAAGGAATGTTGACTGGACCTGTAACGATATTACAATGGTCCTTCTTTAGAGAAGATCTATCTAAAGAAGAAATTTCTAATCAAATAGCATTGTCTTTACGAGAAGAAGTTTTAGACTTGGAAAATTCTGGAATAAAAATAATACAAATTGATGAACCTGCATTACGAGAAGGATTGCCATTACGACAAACTGACTGGAAAGATTATTTATCCTGGTCTGTAAATTCATTTCGTTTAGCTTCTTCTGGAGTAAAAGATCAAACACAAATTCACACACACATGTGTTATTGTGAATTTAATGAAATAATGCAATCAATAGTAAAATTAGATGCTGATGTAATTACTATTGAAACTGCTAGATCAGATATGGAATTATTAGATTTTTTTAAAAAATTTAAATATCCTAATTCTATAGGACCAGGGATCTATGACATCCATTCTCCTAATGTTCCTACTATAGATTGTATGAAAAAATTTTTAAGAAAGGCATTAAAAACTATTCCTATAAGTAAATTATGGGTGAATCCTGATTGTGGATTAAAAACTAGAAATTGGAAAGAAACAATAGATTCTTTAAAAAATATGGTAGAAGCAGTAAAATTAGTTAAACTAAGTTTAACTAAAAAATAATTTTTGTATTATATTTTTGTTCAAGTTATAAACAAACATATCTTGTTTATAACAACAAGATGCTTTTGTAAAAGCATCTTGTTATCTTTTTTTTTTTTTATAAATTATTTTTTCATAAAAAAATTAAAAATTGTGGAAAAAATTTTTAATTAATATTGTTTTTAACAAATTCGATTTATTGTTTTAATATTTTTTAAACGTTGATTTTTATTTTTATTTATTTTAAATAATATTAATTATTTAAAATAAATTTTATTTTTTTTAATAAGGAATTACTTTTTTTTTTATTGTTTAATACAGCTAATTATTTTTTAGTTATTTATATTAATGTTTAAAACATCTTTTATTTGTAAATAACATTATTATATTACTTTTATTTGCGGCTGAAATCACTTCTTTGTCACGTATCGATCCTCCTGGTTGTATTATACAAGTAATTCCAATTTTTGCTGCTAATTTTATACTATCTGAAAATGGGAAAAATGCATCAGAAGCCATTGTTGCTCCGATAGTGTCTAAATTT
Organism: Buchnera aphidicola (Tetraneura akinire); assembly: GCA_049942965.1. Lineage (GTDB taxonomy): Bacteria > Pseudomonadota > Gammaproteobacteria > Enterobacterales > Enterobacteriaceae > Buchnera_D. Next base: position 501,405 of record CP188088.1, on the reverse strand, counting down.
TGTTCTATTGCTTTTAAATTAGATATTTTAGTAGAAAATATTCTACTAGTTTGTCCAGATCCAATTCCAATAGTTTTTCTATTTTTTACAATAACTATTGCATTGGATTTGACATATTTTACAATTTTCCAAGCGAATATTGCATCTTCTTTTTCTTTGTTTGTTATAATTTTTCTATTTGTTACTGTTTTCCAATATTTTTTTTTATTATTTTTTTCGAATGAGCAATTGTCTTGTTCTTGAATTAACATTCCACCAAAGCTTGATTTGAAATCTAAATTAAAAGTTGTATTTTTTTTTTGGTTTAAAGTAAGTACTATTATGTTTTTTTTTTTTTTAAATATTTCTAAAGCATTTTTAGTAATTATAGGTGCTATAATTACTTCGACAAATTGATTTTTTAAAATAGTTTTAGCAACTATTTGATTTATTTTAGAATTAAAGGAAATAACTCCTCCAAAAGCTGAAATAGGATCACATTGATAAGCAGACGTATATGATTTAATAGTTGATTCGCTTTCGCATACTCCACATGGAATTGAGTGTTTTACAATAGCACAAGCTGGGTTTTTAAAGTTTTGAACACAATTCCAAGCTATTTCTAAATCAAGAATATTATTATAAGATATTTTTTTTCCTTGTATTTGTTTAGATTTTTCAAAAATATTGTTTTTATTTTTTTCTTCTATATAAAAAGCTGATTTTTGATGAGGATTTTCCCCATATCTTAATTGTATTTTTTTTATTAAGTTTATTTTTAATATTTCTGGAAATGTATTTTTTTTTTCAGTTTTTTTTATTTTCTTTAAAAAATATTTAGAAATTAAATCATCATAATGTGAAGTATATGAAAAAGCTTTTTGTGCTAATTTTATTTTTTTTTCTAAAGGTATAGATTCTATTCCATTTAAATCAATCATCTTGATAACTTTGTTATAATCTCCAGGAGACACTATAACTAATACTTCGGAACAGTTTTTAGCAGCAGCTCTAATAAGAGAAACACCACCTATATCAATATATTCACTTAAATCAAAAAAATTATTTTTTAATGTTTTTTGTTTTTCTAAAAAAGGATATAAATTTACTATAACTAAATGAATTTTTTTAATTCCATATAGTTTCATAATATCAGTATCTTTTTCCTGTCTTCCTAAAATCCCACCAAAAATTTTTGGGTGCATACTTTTTACTCTACCGTTCATTATTTCAGGAAATTCAATATATTCAGATACTGATGTTACTGGAATGTTTTTTTTTTGTAGAATTTTTTTTGTTCCTTCCGTAGCTATAATCTTGATTTTTTTTTTATTAAGAAATTTTGCAAAGTGTATAATGCCAGAAGTATTACATACGCTAATCAAAGCTCTTTTTGTTTTTTTGTTTTTTTTCATTTTTATTATGATCGTTAATATTATGATTGAATTATTTTTTACAAACAAAAAAATAATTTTTCATTATTTTATATAAAATAAAAAAATAAATAGTTTATTTTTTTGTTTTTATTATTTTTTAGATAATATTTTTATTTCTTTGAATTTATGTTAGTAGCATTTAGTAACTCTGATAGATTAGCTGATGCTTCTTCGACACTAATTGGATGAGAAAAATTGATTTTATTGTTGATTTTTTTTTCATTTATTTTTTTTTGACGTTTTAATCTTTTTTTATGATATGCATATCCAGTTCCAGCAGGGATTAAACGTCCTACGATAACGTTTTCTTTTAGTCCTTTTAGTTCATCTCTTTTCCCGGCAACAGCAGCTTCTGTTAATATTCTTGTAGTTTCTTGAAAAGAGGCAGCTGATATAAATGAATCTGTTGCTAGAGAAGCTTTAGTAATACCTAAAAGATCTCTTGAAAATGTTGCAATATTTTTTTTTTGTTCTTTTAAAATTTTATTAGAAATTTTTATTTTTGAATACTCTACTTGTTCTCCATCTAAAAAATTAGAATCTCCTTTATTAATTAAAGTAGCTTTTCTTAACATCTGTCTTATTATTACTTCAATATGTTTATCATTAATTTTTACTCCTTGAAGTCGATAAACTTCTTGTACTTCATTGACTATATATTTAGTAACAGCTTGTACTCCTCTTAAACGAAGAATATCGTGAGGAGATTCTGGTCCGTCTGATATTACATCTCCTTTTTCTACTCTTTCTCCTTCAAATACATTTAATTGTCTCCATTTTTGAATCATTTCTTCATATGGTTCTTCATTAGAATTTTGTGAAGATATTATTAGTCTTTTTTTTCCTTTTGTTTCTTTTCCAAACGAAATAATTCCACTTACTTCTGCTAGAATTGCTGATTCTTTTGGTTTTCTGGCTTCAAATAAATCAGCTACTCTAGGTAGTCCTCCTGTAATATCTTTTGTTCCTCCTGACTCTTGTGGAATTCTTGCTAAAGTATCTCCTGGAAAGATTTTTCTAAAATTTTCTATTTGCACAATACTTTTTCCAGGTAAAAAGTATTGTGCTGGAACTTCTGTTCCTGGTATTAAAACATTTTGATTTTTTGAATCAATTATTTTTAAAGCCGGTCTTAGATCTTTTCCTGTAGTTGTTCTTTCAGAAGTATCTAATATAATAATAGATGTCAAACCAGTTAGTTCATCGGTTTGTCTAATAATACTTTGTCCATCTATCATGTCAATAAATTTTACAAAACCTCCTACTTCAGTTATAACTGGCATAGTATGAGGATCCCATTGAGCAATTATATCTCCTGCATTAACAATTTCTTCATTTCTTTTGTTCATTATTGAACCATAAGGAATTTTATAACTTTCTTTTGTTCGTCCATATTTGTCAATGATTCGCAATTCAACATTTCTAGAAATAATAACTAATTTTCCATTAGAATTTTGTACTGTTTTAGAATTTTTTAATTTTATTTTTCCTTTATTTTTTACTTGAATACATGATTCTGTTGCTGCTCTTGATGCAGCTCCACCAATATGAAATGTTCTCATAGTTAATTGAGTACCTGGTTCTCCTATAGATTGCGCAGCAATAACACCTACAGCCTCTCCTTTATTTACAATTTTTCCTCTTGCGAGATCTCTTCCATAACAATAAGAACACACTCCGAAATTTGTTTCACAGTTAACTACTGATCTAACTTTTACATTATCTATTGAAAATTTTTCTAATAAATCACACCATTTTTCATCAAGTAGCGTGTTTTTTGGAACTAAAATTGTATTACAAAAGCTGTTTTCGAATATATTTTCAGCAGTTACTCGTCCTAAGACTCTTTCTCTTAAATCTTCTTTAATATCTCCTCTTTCGATGAGAGAAGTCATTGTTATTCCTTCTGTTGTTTTGCAATCTTTTTCTGTTACTACTAAATCTTGAGCTACGTCAACTAATCTTCTTGTTAGATATCCTGAATTTGCTGTTTTGAGTGCTGTATCAGCTAAACCCTTTCTTGCTCCATGAGTAGATATAAAATATTGTAATATATTTAATCCCTCTCTAAAATTAGCAGTAATTGGTGTTTCAATAATTGATCCGTCTGGTTTAGCCATTAATCCTCTCATTCCTGCAAGTTGTCTAATTTGTGCCGCAGAACCTCTTGCTCCTGAATCAGCCATCATAAATATATTATTAAATGATTTTTGTTTTTTTTCTATTCCGAAATTATTAATTATTTTTTCTGTAGATAAATTTTCCATCATAGCAGTAGCAACTCTTTCGTTAGCAGCTGCCCAAATATCAATAACTTTATTGTATCTTTCTCCAGATGTAACTAATCCAGATTGAAATTGTTCTTGTATTTCAACAACTTCATTTTCTGCTTCCATAATTATTTCTGATTTTTTTTTTGGAATAACCATGTCGTCAATTCCTACGGATGCTCCAGAACGTGCAGCATAGGAAAATCCTGTATACATGATTTGGTCGGCTAATGTAACAGTTTCTTTAATCCCTAAAATTTGATAGCAAGTATGTAATATTTTTGAAATAGTTTTTTTTATTAATACTTTATTTATTATAGAATATGGCAATCCTTTTGGAATTATCATCCATAGAATAGTCCTTCCAACAGTAGTTTTTACTATTTTGTCTTTTTTAAAATAATCATCTTTTTCGTTCTTTTCGTATTCGGATATTTTAACTATTATTTTTGAATGTAAATCTACAAATCCTAAATGATAAGCTTTTTCAGCTTCTTCTGGAGAACTAAACATCATTCCTTCTCCCTTTCCATTAATTTTAGATCGAGTCATATAATATAATCCTAATACAACATCTTGTGATGGAACAATAATTGGTTCTCCATTTGCAGGTGATAAAATGTTATTTGTAGACATCATTAAAGCTTTAGATTCTAGTTGTGCTTCTAAAGTTAGAGGAATATGTACAGCCATTTGATCTCCATCAAAATCGGCATTATATGCAGCACATACTAATGGATGTAGTTGTATTGCTTTCCCTTCAATTAAAATAGGTTCGAATGCTTGAATTCCTAATCTATGTAAAGTGGGTGCTCGATTTAAGAGTACAGGATGTTCTTTAATCACTTCATCTAGAATATCCCAAACTACTGATTCCTCTCTTTCAACCATTTTTTTAGCAGATTTAATCGTTGTTGCTAATCCTCTGACTTCTAATTTTCCATATATAAATGGTTTAAATAATTCCAAGGCCATTTTTTTAGGTAATCCACATTGATGCAATCTTAGATATGGACCTACAGTTATTACTGATCTTCCAGAATAATCTACTCTTTTTCCTAAAAGATTTTGTCGAAATCTACCTTGTTTTCCTTTTATCATATCTGATAAAGATTTTAGTGGTCTTTTATTAGATCCAGTGATTGCTCTTCCTCTTCTTCCATTGTCAAGTAGAGCATCTACTGATTCTTGAAGCATTCTTTTTTCATTTCTAACAATTATATCTGGAGCTGATAAATCTAATAATCTTTTTAGTCTGTTATTTCTATTAATAACTCTTCTATATAAATCGTTTAAATCAGAAGTTGCAAATCGACCACCATCTAATGGAACCAATGGTCTTAGATCAGGTGGCAAAACAGGTAATACTGTAAGTATCATCCATTCTGGCTTGTTGTTTGATTGTATAAAAGATTCTAATAATTTTATTCTTTTTGTTAGCTTTTTTTTCTTAGTTTCTGAATGAGTTTCATTAATTATATTTCTTAAATTTTTGCATTCTTTTTTTAAATGTATCTTCTTTAGTAATAGTTGGATAGCTTCTGCACCCATTTTAGCTTCAAATTCGTCTCCAAATTCTTCTAAAGAATCTAAATATTGTTCTTCAGTTAAAATTTGCCCTACATTTAAATTGGTCATTCCTCCGTCTATTACCACATAAGATTCAAAGTATAATACTCTTTCAATGTCTCTTAGAGGCATGTCTAGAAGCAACCCTATTCTTGACGGCAAGGATTTTAGAAACCAAATATGAGCTGTTGGAGACGATAATTCTATATGACCCATTCTATCTCTTCGTACTTTGCTTTGTGTTACTTCAACACCACATTTTTCACAAATTACTCCTCGATGTTTTAGTCTTTTGTATTTTCCGCATAGACATTCATAATCTTTGATTGGTCCAAATATACGAGCACAGAACAATCCATCTCTTTCTGGTTTAAAAGTTCTATAATTAATTGTTTCTGGTTTTTTTACTTCTCCATAAGACCAAGAACGAATCATATCTGGAGATGCTAATTCAATTTTTATTGCATCAAATTCTTCTTTTTTGGTTTGTAATTTTAAAAATTTAAGTAAATCTTTCACTGATTAGTTTCCATTTTAGTACAATTATATTAAGAATTTATTCGTTATATTTGTTTAGTAAATAATAAAAAATTATTCTTTTATTTTGTAAAAGATGAATTATTATTCATCTTCTAGTTCTATGTTTATTCCTAAAGATCTTATTTCTTTTAAAAGAACGTTAAAAGATTCAGGCATTCCCGGTTCCATTTGATGATTTCCGTCTACAATATTTTTATACATTTTTGTTCTTCCATTAACGTCATCAGATTTTACTGTTAACATTTCTTGTAGAGTATAGGAAGCACCGTAAGCTTCTAATGCCCATACTTCCATTTCTCCGAATCTTTGACCACCAAATTGAGCTTTACCACCGAGTGGTTGTTGAGTTATTAAACTATAAGAACCAGTAGAACGAGCATGCATTTTATCGTCTACTAAATGATTTAGTTTTAACATATACATGTATCCAACTGTTACTGGTCTTTCAAATTTTTCTCCTGTTCTACCATCAAATAATGTAATTTGACCAGAAGTAGGTAATTCTGCTAATTTTAATAGTTTTTTTATTTCACTTTCTTGAGCTCCATCAAATACTGGAGTAGCTATTGGAAGTCCTTTTTTTAAATTATTTGCAAGATCTAATATTTCTTTGTCAGAAAAATTATTTAAATTTATTTTTTGACGTAAATTATTTCCAACATCATAAGCACTTTGAATAAATTTACGTAATTTAGTTATTTGAATGTTGTGTTTTAGCATTCGTTTAATTTTATCACCTATCCCTTTTGCAGCCATTCCTAAATGAGTTTCTAATATTTGACCAATATTCATTCTAGATGGAACTCCCAAAGGATTTAGAACAATGTCTATTACATTTCCATTTTCATCATACGGCATGTCTTCTATTGGATTAATTTTTGATATTACTCCTTTATTTCCATGCCTTCCTGCCATTTTATCTCCAGTTTGCACTTGCCGTTTAACGGCTAGATAAACTTTTACTATTTTTAATATTCCAGGAGCTAATTCATCACCTTGAGTTATTTTTGTTTTTTTTATTTTAATTTTTTTTTCACATTCGTTTTTTATTTTTTTATATTGTTCAAATAAGTGAAATATTTTTTTTTGATTTTTTTTGTCTTCAATTGGTGTTGAAAACCATTTTTCTTTCGGTTTGTTTATAAAATCTATTTCTTTTATTCCTATTTCAGTAAATAAATTTTTCATTCTTATAAAAATAGCTTCTTCTAGTATTTTTAGTTCTTCCGTTATATCTTTTTTTGTTTGTTGGATTTGCATTTCTTCGATTTGAAGAGCTCTTTTGTCTTTTTTTACTCCATCTCTCGTAAAAATTTGCACATCGATCACAGTTCCAAAAACTCCATTAGGAACTCTTAATGAAGAATCCTTCACGTCTGATGCTTTTTCTCCAAATATAGCTCTTAATAGTTTTTCTTCAGGAGTAAGTTGAGTTTCTCCTTTTGGAGTTACTTTACCTACTAAAATATCTCCTCCAATTACTTCGGCTCCAATGTAAACAATTCCTGATTCATCTAGTTTAGATAAAGCATGTTCTCCTACATTAGGTATATCTGATGTTATTTCTTCAATTCCTAGTTTAGTATCTCTTGCAATGCAAGATAGTTCTTGAATATGTATTGTAGTAAAACGGTCTTTTTGAACTATTTTTTCAGATATTAAAATTGAATCTTCAAAATTGTATCCATTCCATGGCATAAATGCTACTCTCATATTTTGTCCTAGAGAAAGTTCTCCTAAATCAGTAGATGAACCGTCTGCTAAAACGTCTCCTTTTTTTATGGATTCTCCATTTTTGACACAAGGTTTTTGATTAATACAGGTATTTTGATTAGATCGAGTATATTTTGTTAAGTGATAGATATCAATTCCGGATTCATTAGGATTTATTTCTAAATCGTTTACTTTTACTACAATTTTAGACGAGTCTACAAATTGAATTATTCCATTTCTTTTTGCAACTATTGATATTCCTGAATCAACTGCTACTGTTCTTTCCATACCTGTTCCAACCAAAGGTTTTTCTGCTTTTAAGGTAGGAACAGCTTGTCTTTGCATATTAGCACCCATTAAAGCTCTATTAGCGTCGTCATGTTCTAAAAATGGTATTAAAGAAGCTCCTACTGAAACTATTTGTTGGGTAGAAACATCCATATAATTGATTTTGGTATATTCAAATAAACCTGATTCTCCTTTGTATCTACATGTAACTAATTCTTCTAGAATTTTCCCGTTTTTGTCAAAATTGGTGTTAGCTTGTGCAATTATAAAATTTCCTTCTTCAATTGCAGAAAGATAATCTATTTGTTTCGTTACTATACCATTCGAAATTTTTATATAAGGAGTTTCTAAAAAACCGTATTCGTTTGTTCTTGCATATACTGATAAAGAGTTTATTAATCCTATATTAGGACCTTCTGGTGTTTCTATTGGGCATACTCTTCCATAATGTGTAGGATGTACATCTCTTACTTCAAATCCAGCTCTTTCTCTTGTTAATCCTCCTGAACCTAAGGCTGAAATTCTTCTCTTATGTGTAATTTCTGAAAGTGGGTTGTTTTGATCCATGAATTGAGATAGTTGACTTGATCCAAAAAATTCTTTAATAGTTGCAGAAATAGGTTTAGCATTGATTATGTCTTGAGGCATTAACGTATCCAAATCACCAACAGATAGTCTTTCTTTCACTGACCTTTCAACTCTAATTAACCCTAATCTGAATTGATTTTCTACCATTTCGCCAACAGAACGAATTCTTCTATTTCCTAAATGATCAATATCATCTATTTCTCCTTTTCCATTTCTAATAGATATTAGTTTTTTAATTACTTGAACTATATCAGTTTTACTTAAAACGTTATCTTTTTCTACATTTTTTCTTAATAAAGAACGATTAAATTTCATTCTTCCAACGGGAGATAAATCATATTTTTCTTCAGTAAAAAATAAATTTTGAAATAATTGTTCAGCAGCTTCTTTTGTTGGAGGTTCTCCAGGTCTCATCATTCGATAGATTTCTACTAATGCACTGAGCTTATCTTGACTAGGATCAATTCTTAACGTTTCAGAAATGTATGAACCGTGATCTAAATCATTTGTAAAAATTGTTTCAATATTTTTATGATTTGATTTAAAAAGTTTTTGAATCAGCTCTATTGATAAAATACTATTAGCTTTAACAATTATTTCCTTTGAAATTGGATCTAAATAATCTTTGGAAACAACTCTTCCGATTAAATATTCAATTGGAACATTAACAATATGAATTTTATTTTTTTTGAGTTTGTGGATGTGTTTAGCAGTAATTCTTCTACCTTTTTCTACGTATGTTATTGAGTTTTTTTTAATATCAAAAGAAGCAGTTTCTCCTCTTAATCGTTCTGGAATTAATTCCATTAATATATTATTTATATTAGATATATCATAATTAGTTTTTTCAAAAAAATCATTTAGAATATCTTCGTTATTATAGTTTAGTGCTTTTAACAATATTGTAGCAGGAAGTTTTCTTCTTCTATCAATTCTAACAAATAAATAATCTTTTGGATCAAATTCAAAGTCTATCCAAGATCCTCTATAAGGAATGATTCTTGCGTTGTATAATACTTTTCCTGAAGTATGTGTTTTTCCTTTGTCGCTATCAAAAAAAACTCCTGGACTTCTATGTAATTGAGAAACTACTACTCTTTCTGTTCCATTAACAACAAATGTTCCATTTTCTGTCATTAGAGGTATTTCTCCCATATATACTTCTTGTTCTTTAATATCTCTAATTGTAGAATTTAAAGCTTCTCTTTCATATATAAGTAATCTTAATTTAACACGTAATGGAGCTGAAAAAGTTGCTCCTTTTATTTGACATTCTTTAACTTCAAATATTGATTTTCCTAAAGTATAATCAACAAATTGTAATTCTGCATTACCGCTATAACTTTTAATAGGAAAGATTGATTTAAAAGCAGAATCTAATCCAGAATTTTTATTTTTTGTTTTTTTAATAAATTTTTTATAAGAATCTAATTGAATAGATAATAAATATGGTAATTCTAAAACTTTAGGACGTTTTCCAAAATCTTTTCGAATTCTTTTTTTTTCGGTGTTGGAGTAAATCATAAGATTCTCAATAAGCACGAAGAAAAAATGTGTTCTTCAATAAGTTTATAGAATATGCTACAAATTATATGATTTTTTTGATATTTTTTTTAAGTTTAATGATTTTTTTTGTAGCATTATTGTGAGAAGAAATATTTTTTTAATTGAAAAATTAAAAAAATTTTAAAACAAATTTATCAAGGCTGGTATAGAATTTTTACCAGCCATAAAAGATTTAAATAAAAGAAGAAATTAATAAATATAAAAATTATTGAATTTCTACTTCTGCACCAGCAGATTGTAATGTTTTTGTTAAAGATTCCGCATCAGACTTGTTGATTTTTTCTTTTATTAAGGTAGGAGTAGACTCAACTAAGTCTTTGGATTCTTTTAATCCTAGTCCAGTAGCACTACGAACTGCTTTAATTACAGAAATTTTATTTTTTCCTATTTTTTTTAGTAATACATTAAATTCTGTTTTTTCTTCTTTTTTTTCTTCTTTTTGTTGTGAAATAGTATTTAAAGATGCATTAGAAGATACTTTGAATTTTTTTTCCATTTCAGATACTAGTTCTGTAATATTCATTACAGACATTTTTGATATTGTTTCGATTATTTGTTCTTTAGTAATAGTCATAATAATTTTTCCTGTAAAAATTGAGAAAATATTTTTTTGTATATTTTTTTTTTTATTTAGATTTTTTTAAAGTTAGGTTTTTTAATGTTCGTATTAATTTTCCAATTGAAGATTCTTTCATTGTTGATAATAATTGTATAATTGATTCTTTGTAAGTAGGAATTTTTGATAATTTTTCAATTTGACTTAATGTTAATATCTTTTTTTCAAATACTGCGTTAGTAATTTTGAAGTTATTGTTTTTTTTAGCAAAATTTATAAATAATTTAGCTGCACTACCAGGATGTTCCATAGAACAAGCAATTAATATAGGCCCAGAAACAAACTTTTGTAAACATTCGTAATCAGTATTTTTAATTGCTATGTTAAACAGTGTATTTCGAATTATTTTTATAATCACTCCGGATTTTCTAGCTATTTTCCTTAGTTCGTTTAATTCATTAGATTTAATATATTTTGTTTGTGCTAAAACGATGGATATTGATTTTTTGGTTATTTCATGAATATTAGAAATGATTATTTTTTTTTCTTTAGTTTTTAATACCATGTTGTTAGTACTCCTGAATTTTAGAATTAATTTTTTTAAATTATAATAATAATTTCTAAAAATTCGGTAAATATAAAGTATTTAAAAAAAAATAAAAAATAATTTTTTTTAAAATATTTTTAACAAAGATTATTATTGTACTGAGACGAATCAAAATTTTATTCAAGTTTTTTTCATATATACAAGTTTTTTTCATATATATATTAAGATTGTTTTGATTTTATATTTTTTATTATTTTTTTAAAGTATATAATCAATAGCGATTGCAGGTCCCATAGTAGTGGAGAAGAATATTTTTTTTACAAATATTCCTTTAGAAGTAGTAGGTTTTGATCTTTTTACAGATTCTAGTAATGTTGTAAAATTGTTTTTTAGATTTTTAGTTGGAAAATCAATTTTTCCAATTGTTGTATGCAAAATTCCATTTTTTTCATTTTTATACCTAATTTGTCCATTTTTAAAATTTTTTATTGATTTTTTTATATTTTCTGTAACTGTTCCCAGTTTTGGATTTGGCATTAATCCTCTTGGTCCAAGAATAGAACTTATTTTACTTACAATATGCATTGTATCTGGTGATGAAATAACTATATCAAATTTTATTTTTTTTTCTTTAATGTTTTTTACAAGTTCTTCTGTTCCAACAAAATCTGCTCCATTTTTTTTTGCAATTAAAGCGTTTTCTCCTTGCGAAAATACAGCAATTTTTATCTTTTTTCCCGTACCATGCGGTAAAATTGTTGTTCCTCGTACGTTTTGATCTGATTTTTTTGGATCAATACCTAATTGTAAAATTACATCAAAACTTTCTGTAAATTTAACTAAAGATATTTTTTTCAGAAGTTTAATTCCTTCTTCAACTTTATATTTTCTTTTTAAATCGATTTGTTTTAAAAATTTAGTTTTTCTTTTACTATTTTTTTTCATATTTTTAAGATTTAATCCTTAATTATTATTCCCATTGATTTAGCAGTTCCTTCTATAGATTTCATCATCTTTTTTATATTTTTTCCTGTCATATCTTTGGATTTTAAAATAGCAATTTCTTCTAGTTGAAGTTTATTTATTTGACCTACTGAATCTTTTTTAGTAGTTTTAGATCCCGATTTAATGCCAACTATTTTTTTTAATAAAATTGATGCAGGTGGAGTTTTAGTAATAAAAGTAAAACTTTTATCAGAATATACAGTAATTACAACTGGAATTGGTAATCCCTTATCTAAGGATTCTGTTCTTTTATTAAAAGATTTGCAAAATTCCATTATATTTAAACCTTTTTGACCCAATGCAGGACCAATTGGAGGACTAGGAGTTGCGTTTCCTGCAGGTACTTGTAATTTTATATAGGATTCTATTTTTTTCATTTTTTATCTTTAATTTATAATTATTAAATTTATTTTGAAATGGAAAAACTTATTTATTCTATGATTTAATTTCTTCTTTATATTTGTATATAAAGAATAGTATTTAGAAATTTTTTTCAACTTGACTAAAATCTAATTCCACTGGAGTGGATCTTCCAAATATTGAAACTGAAACTTTTAATCTATTTTTTTCATAGTCAACTTCTTCAACAACACCATTAAAATCAGCAAATGGACCATCTTTTACACGAATAGTTTCTCCAGGTTCAAAGACTATTTTTGGTCTAGGTTTACTATTGCTTTTTTTTAGTCGTTGTTGAATCATTTCTACTTCTTTATTGCTGATTGGTGACGGTTGTTCCGAATTACTTCCAATGAAACCTACAACTCTTGGTACATTTTTTATTAGATGCCAACTTTTATTACTCATGTTCATTTGTATTAAAATGTATCCAGGAAAAAATTTTTGTTGGCTTCTTTTTCTTTGACCAGATCTAATTTCAATAACTGCTTCTTTAGGAACCATTATCTTCCCAAATAAATTTTTCATTTTATTTAATTTTATGTGTTCTTGAATAGATTTTACTACTTTGTTTTCAAATCCAGAAAAAGTTTGTAGTACATACCATTTTTTTTTGATATTCATTTTTATAAACCTGAATTAGTAATAAATGATATCATATAAAAAAAGAATCTATCTATAATCCATAGTATTAATGAAATTAATGTTGTAACTATAGATATAGTTATGGTTATATATAAAGTTTCTTTAGTTGTTGGCCAGATAATTTTTTTTATTTCTGTTTTAGATTCTTTAATAATAGAAATTATTTTCTGTCCTTTTTTTGTTTTTGAAAAATAAAATAATGTTATTAATATTAATAAAAATGTTATTAATGTTTGTTTTGTTTTATTAATTTTAAAAAAATATAAATTTTCTAATATAATTAGAAATATTGTTGTTATTATAACAATCCATTTCTTTTTTTCTGTTTTATTTAAATTATTTTGATTTTTATTATACATTGTTTATTCTTTAAGAAGTTTTTTACTTTAGGAAATTATATATAAACCTTGATTATATATTAAAATTTATTTAAATTTTTTAGTAAACACTAAAATAATCAAAATTTTTAATATATTTTTAAAAATTCAAAAATTATTGAGTATTTTTTGATTTTTTTTAGGATTTATATTGATTAACAGAAAATAAAAATCTATTTTTTGAAAATTTAATTATTTTATTTTAATTCTAATTTAAAATAATTCAATTATTTAAATAAGTTCTTCAACAAAATTTAAGAAAAATTAGTTTATTTATATTTAAGTGTTAAGGATGGTGCTGATACCCAGATTTGAACTGGGGGCCTCACCCTTACCAAGGGTGTGCTCTACCAACTGAGCTATATCAACATAATTTTGGAGCGGACAGTGGGAATCGAACCCACATCATCAGCTTGGAAGGCTGAGGTAATAACCATTATACGATGTCCGCAGGATAAAAAATAAGTTTTTAATTTTGATTTTTGGTGGGAGAAGGATTCGAACCTTCGAAGTCTAAGACGGCAGATTTACAGTCTGCTCCCTTTAGCCACTCGGGAATCCCACCTTTTTTATATGCCGGCTACCGGAATCGAACTGGTGACCTACTGATTACAAGTCAGTTGCTCTACCTGCTGAGCTAAGCCGGCAATTATTAATTGCTATTTTACGAATAGATTTAAAATTTTGCAACAGAAATATTTTTTTTTATTGTTTTTTTTTAAATTAAGCATTTAAAATAAAATAAATTATTAATATTTAACCAATATTGATTTTGAAATAAGAACTAAAATTATACAACTTAAAAGACATCTTAATATCAAAAAAATATTTGTTTAGCAAGTAAAAGGTATTTATATATGTTTGATAAAAAAATAAATTTTTCGTTTGAATTTTTTCCGCCGACATCTAACGTTTTGTCAGAAAGAGGATTTTGGAATTCAATAAAAAAATTATCTAGTCTTAATCCAGATTTTTATTCAATAACAAGTGGAATAACTTCAATCAGGCAAAAACAAACATTTAATATTGTAAAAAAAGTTATAAAAAAAACTAACATTAATATAGCTGTACACATGACATGTATTAACAATAGTATTTCTGAATTAGAACAAATTGCTAAAAATTACTGGAATCAAGGTATAAAAAGAATTGTTGCTTTAAGAGGAGATAAAGAAAAAGATTTTAATAATAAGAAGATATTTGCTTCAGATTTGATTTCTGTTTTGAAGAAAATTGCTAATTTTGATATTTCAGTTGCTGCATATCCAGAAGTACATCCAGAAGCAAAGAGTGCACATAGTGATTTAATGAATTTGAAACATAAATTCAGTTGTGGAGCTAATAGGGCAATTACTCAATTTTTTTTTGATCCAAATAAATTTCTTCGTTTTAGAGACAAATGTATAAAAAATGGAATTTACCTAGATTTGATTCCGGGAATTTTACCAGTAATAAATATTGATCAAATTCATCGTTTTTCTAAAATGAGTAATATTTTTATTCCTAAATGGATATATAAAATTTTTGATAATTTGTCTAATTCTAGTTCAGATCAATTAATTGATAAACTGATTGGACAAAGTATAATTACAAAAATTGTTGAAAACTTGTTTTGTGAAGGAGTAAATCAATTTCATTTTTATACTTTAAATCAATATGAAATTCCATATTCTTCATGTTTGATATTAAAAATGAAAAATAAATTTAAAAGTTTATGAACAACAAATAAAATTTATGATTTTTTTAATTATTATTTGTGTTTTTTTTATATAAAACATTTCTAAAAATTCGTTAGGTTGGTGTGCTTGTTTTATAGAACCAGGTCCTAATAAAATTGTTGGAGCTATTTTATGTAAGAAAGAAGCTTCGCTACAGTAGCTTACTAATTGTCTTTTTTGTTTAGTAATCTTTTCTATAACTTTTATAATTTTTTTATGTTGAATAGGTATTTCGTAACTTGGAACAGGAGGATGTAAATCTTTAATTATTATATTTTTTTCCCATTTTTTTTTAATTGGATACAAATGTTCTTCAAATATTTTGTTAAAAGTTTTATATTGTAATTTTGGTAGTAATCTTATATCAATATGCAGTTCACAAAATTCACAAATAGTATTTGATGAATGTCCACCTTGTATATAACCAAAATTCATTGTTGAATAAGGAACGTCGAATTTTTTTTGAGAAATTAGATTTTTAATTTTTTCTTGCATTTTTAGTAAATAAAATATTGTTTCGTGCATAATATTTATGCTATTTATTTTTTTTTCTGTATTACTAGCATGACCTGAATCTCCTATAGTAATTATTGATTTTGTAATGTTTCCTTTGTGACCTACGATTGGTATTAGTGCAGTAGGTTCTCCAATTATTATTAATTCAGGGTAAATCGTTGAAGATTTTAGAAAAAATTTTGCTCCTGACATTGAAGTTTCTTCGTCTGCAGTAATCAGTAAATAAATTGGTTTTTTTATTTTTTTTATATCTATTTTTATTAATAAATCTAACATACAGGCAAAAAAACCTTTCATGTCTACGGTTCCTAATCCATAAAATTTATTATTTGATATAGTTAATTTAAATGGATTGCTTTTCCAAGATTGTTCATTATAATTAACTGTATCAGAATGTCCGCTTAATAATAATCCTCCTTCTCCAGATCCTAATTTTCCAATTAAATTAAATTTTTTATTGTTTTTATTAATTTTTTGAATATTAATCTTAAAACCAATTTGTTCAAGCCATTCTGCAAGTAAGTCAATTATTTTTTTATTACTTTGGTCAAATTCAGGATTTTTAGAACTTATAGAAGATGTATTGATTAATTTGGAATACATTTCTAAAAATGATGGAATTGTTCTTTTCATTTTTCTTTAAAATAAAAATTAGATTTTTTTTATAGTATGATATTGTATATTAATATTAATTAATAGTATGTTTTAAAATTCAAAAAGTTAACTAAAGTTAATAATTTTCGTTAAAATATCAAAAAATAATAGTTATTTATCAGAATTAAACAGCTTCTAGAACAGTTGAATTTATATAAAAATAAATAAAATTGAAATAATGAGAATAATGAGGATAAATATAATCGTATGTTAAATATTCTTATTGTTGGAGCAAGTGGATATTCAGGAGTTGAATTGGTTTGTTATCTTAATAAACATAAATATGTCAATAATATTTTTTTAGCTGTTTCAAATAACAGTAACGATCTTGGAAAATCAATTTCAGAAGTATACCCTAGACTAAAAGGATCAATTGATATTTTTTTAGAATCTATTGATAAATTTACAGCTCAAAAAAGTGATATTGATGTCGTATTTTTAGCTACCGATCATATAGTAAGTTATAATTTAGTTCCAATATTTGTTTCTTTTAAATATATAGTTTTTGATCTTTCAGGTGCTTATAGAATTAAAAATAGTATGAATTATGAAAAATATTATGGATTTTCACATAAACGTGAAAAACTATTGAATAGTTCTGTATATGGTTTACCGGAATGGAATTCAGAAAAAATAAAAAACGCACAACTAGTTTCTTTACCTGGTTGTTATGCTACTTGTATTGAACTATCAATAAAACCTATTATAGAAAAAAAAATAATTGATTTTTCATTTGTTCCTGTTGTAAATGCTATTAGTGGAGTTAGTGGAGCAGGTAGAAATCCCAATTTTATAAATTCTTTTTGTGAAGTCAGTTTACAACCTTATAATATTTTTACTCATCGACATAATCCTGAAATATTTGAGCAAATTGGTAATTTTCCCATAATTTTTGTTCCTTGTTTAGGTAATTTTTCTAGAGGAATAATATCAATATTAACATGTAAATTAAAAAAAAACATGAACATTTTAGAAATAGAAGAAATTTTTTCTTATTTTTATGGTAAAAAATTTTTTGTTCGACTGTTCAAAAATAGTATTCCTAGTATTTCTTCAGTAATAGGGCTTCCATTCATTGATTTTGGATTCAAAATTCAAGGTAAAATTTTAATAATTGTAGCTGCTGAAGACAATTTATTAAAAGGGGCTGCTTCACAAGCGATACAATGTTTTAATATCCGTTTTGGAATTTTAGAAACACATTCTTTATTGTAAACTTTTTTAGGAAATACTGTAATGAAAGATGATCCATTAGTTATAAAATTAGGAGGAGCTTTATTAGACAAACAAAAGTCTATGAAAACGTTTTTTGATTTTTTGTCAACTTATTACCATAATTGTTTTCGAAAGTTGGTGGTTGTACATGGTGGTGGAAAATTAATCGATGATATGATGAAAAAAATGGGAATGAAAATTAGTAAAATTGATGGAATAAGAGTTACTAATTCTTCTAATATTGATATTGTCGTTGGAGCATTGTCTGGAATAGCTAATAAAAGAATTTTATCTCATTTGAAAAGAAATAAAATTGATTTTATAGGAATTTCTTTATCTGATGGGGATAGTGTTTTAGTAGAAAGATCTAACAAATCGGATTTAAGAAATCGAATAGGAATTCCAAAAGTAGGAAATCCAAGATTTTTACTTGATTTACTAAAAAAAAGAATTGTTCCTGTTGTTAGTTCAATAGGAATTAGTAATTTTGGGGAATTAATGAATGTTAATGCTGATTTAGCAGCTTCTGTTTTAGCCAAGACGTTAAATGCTGATTTGATATTATTATCAGATGTAAGTTCTATTTTCGATAAAGAAGGGAATCGAATAGTTTCGATAAATAGAAAAAATTCTAATATACTTATTAATAATAGAACTATTCAAGATGGTATGATTGTGAAAGTTCAGGCAGCATTAAATGCTTCTGAGTTATTAGGAAGAACAGTTCAAATTGCAAGTTGGAAAGAAAGTAATGAAAAGTTAAAAAATTTATTTAATGGAGAATCACAAATAGGAACTATTTGTACAAGATAAATAATAAAACATTTTTTTAGGAAATTATTTTATATGAAAAAGATACGCAAAACGGTTGTTTTAGCTTATTCAGGAGGTCTTGACACTTCTGTTATAATTCCTTGGATAATAGAAAATTATAACTTCGAAATAGTAGCTTTTGTAGCAGATGTCGGACAATCTAGAAAAGATTTATTGGGAATTAAAGAAAAGGCCTTGGCATCTGGTGCAAAATCAGTTTATATTTCTGATTTGCGTGAAGAATTTATAAAAAATTATATTTATCCGATGTTACAATCTGGGTCTATTTATGAAAACGGATATTTATTGGGAACAGCTATAGCTAGACCTGTTATCGCAAAATCACAAGTAGAATTAGCGGAAAAGATAAATGCAGATTTTTTATCTCATGGATCTACAGGAAAAGGTAATGATCAAGTTCGGTTTGAATCTGCTTATTTTTCTTTATCATCAAAATTTGCTGTAATTGCTCCTTGGAGAGAATGGGATTTTTCATCCAGAGAAGATTTATTAAATTATTTAGTTAAAAAAAAAATTAAAACCAATGCTACAGTAAAAAAAATTTATAGTAGAGATGAAAATGTTTTTCATATTTCTACGGAAGGAGGAGAATTAGAAGATTTGTCTAATTCGCCATCTAAAAATTGTTGGACGTGGACATCTTCTCCAAAAACATCTACAAATGTTCCAGAATCTATCTTAATAGAAATAAAAAATGGTATAATAATTTCTATAAACAATAAAAAAATGACTTTATTAGATTCTTTAGAATATTTAAATAAAGTAGGTTCTAAACATGGAATAGGTCGGATAGATATTGTTGAAAACAGATTAATTGGTATGAAATCTAGGGGTTGTTATGAAACTCCTGGTGGAACTATTATTAACAAAGTTTTACGAACAATTGAAGAATTAGTGCTTGATAGAGATTCTTTAAAATGGAGATCTTTAATTGGATTAGAACTGTCTTATTTAATTTACGATGGAAAATGGTTTACACCACTTAGACAGTCTTTGTTATCTGCTTTAACCCCATTTATAAAATTAATGAATGGATTTGTTGAATTAGAATTATACAAAGGTACAATAACTGTTAAAAAAAGAAGTTCAAATAATTCTTTATATTCTAAAAATTTTGCTACGTTTGGTAAAGAAAAAATTTTTAATCAGTGTGATGCAAATGGATTCATACGAATATATTCATTGCCTTCACGAATAAGAAATTTAAAAAAACATGATTCATAAAGAAAACAATTATATTCATTTAAATATATCATAAAAATGGGGTTTGTAATGGCACTTTGGGGTGGTCGATTTTCTTCAAAATCAGATGTTTTTTTTAAAAAATTTAATAGTTCTCTAGAAGTTGATTATTGTTTAGCTGAACAGGATATAATTGCTTCTATAGCATGGTCTGATGCAATTTTTTCTTGTAAAATAATTACTAAAGATGAACATGAAAAAATAAAAAAGGTATTATCAATTTTACTGAATAAAATAAAAAAGAATCCAAAATTAATTTTAACTAGTGGAGAAGAAGATGTTCATAGTTGGGTAGAAACGGAACTTACAAAACAATTAGGAGTATTGGGAAAAAAAATTCATGCTGGGAGAAGTAGAAATGATCAGATTACTACAGATTTGAAGTTATGGTGTAAAGCTCAAATTTTTTTATTGATTAAAAGTTTAGTTGATCTAGAAACCATGTTAGTTTTAACAGCTGAAAAGTATATATCAGTTATTATGCCTGGATTTACTCATTTACAACATGCACAACCTATAACTTTTGCTTATTGGTGTTTAGCCTATTTGGAAATGTTTAAAAGAGATGAAACAAGATTAAAAGATGCATTAAATAGGCTTGATTTTTGTCCTTTAGGAAGTGGTGCACTTTGTGGTACTTCTTGGAATATCGATAGAAAATCGTTATCCAATAAATTAGGTTTTGCTGATCCTACAAATAATGCATTAGATAGTGTTTCGGACAGGGATTATTTAATGGAATTATTATCAATAGCTTCTATTAGTATGATTCATTTATCCAGATTTTCAGAAGATCTAATTATTTTTAATTCCAATGAATTTGGATATGTTGAATTATCAGATTCGTTAACTTCAGGTTCTTCTCTTATGCCTCAAAAGAAAAATCCTGACGTTTTAGAGTTAATACGTGGAAAAAGTGCTCGTGTGTGTGCATCAATGATGCAAATATTTTTTCTTTTTAAAAGTTTACCATTATCTTACAACAAAGATATGCAAGAAGATAAAGAAAATTTTTTTGATGCTGTTAAAACTTGGAATGATTGTTTGAATATTTCAACTATGGTTTTAAAAACAATAAAATTGAAAAAAGATAGATGTTTGTCTTCAGCGAAGAAAGGCTATTCCAATGCTACTGAATTAGCAGATTATTTAGTAAAAAAAGGAGTTAGTTTTAGAGAAGCGCATTATATAATTGGAAATATAGTACAAGAATCAATTAAGAAAAAAAAGTTATTAGAAGAATTGGACATTTCATTTTTTAGGAAATTTAGTTCTTACTTTGAATCTGATTTGTATAAGATTTTATCTTTAGAATCTTGTTTAAATAAAAGAAATGCTTATGGTGGAGTTTCAAATAGTCAAATTAAAACATCAATTTTAAACGAAAAAAATAGACTAAAAATCTTATAAAAAAACAAAATAATAAAGTCTAAAATCAGGTTTTTTGTAAACTTAAATTTATAAATTAAAATTTTAACTATTACTAGTTAGTGATCATATATTTGTTGTTCTTTTGAAAACAGTTTTAAGTTAAAAAATATTTTGTTAAATTACATTAATGTTCAAGAATATTAATTTTTAGTATTTCTTTTTTTTTAGATACTTTAAAAAAAAAGTTTTTAAATGTCGATAAACAAATAATTTAAAAAATTATTACTTTTAGAACAAATTTACAATTTATTTTTTTATATTTAAATATATTACCATTATTAAATATAATACCATTAATAGTAATAAAGTTTATGAATTTTTTTGTATTTTTTAAAAGCTTCCACTAATATTAATAAGGAAGCTTTTATTTTAATAACTCATTTGAAGTAGAATTATAAAAGATTTTGATTTATTATTTTAATCATCCAAAAAACTTCTTAATATTTCTGATCTGCTAGGATGTCTTAGTTTTCTTAAAGCTTTTGCTTCAATTTGTCTGATTCTTTCTCTAGTAACATCAAATTGTTTTCCTACTTCTTCTAAAGTATGGTCAGTATTCATATCAATTCCAAATCTCATTCTTAAAACTTTTGCTTCTCTTGGTGTTAGTCCTGCTAATATATCATGAGTAGCTGAACGTAAACTTTCTGCGGTTGCCGATTCTAATGGTAATTCCAGTGTTGTATCTTCAATAAAATCACCTAAATGAGAATCATCGTCGTCTCCTAT
The DNA here is from genome assembly GCA_049942965.1 of Buchnera aphidicola (Tetraneura akinire). GTDB lineage: Bacteria > Pseudomonadota > Gammaproteobacteria > Enterobacterales > Enterobacteriaceae > Buchnera_D. Next base: position 479,588 of record CP188088.1, on the reverse strand, counting down.
AGGAGTTTCCATAGAAACTGGTTCTTTTGCTATTTTTAAAACTTTTCTAATTTTTTCTTCTGGAATTGACATTTTTTCAGATAGTTCTTCTGGTGTTGGCTCTCTTCCAATTTCTTGTAATATTTGTCTAGAAATTCGATTTAATTTATTTATAGTTTCAATCATATGTACAGGTATTCTAATTGTTCTTGCTTGATCAGCAATAGAACGGGTAATTGCTTGTCTAATCCACCAAGTAGCATATGTAGAAAATTTATATCCTCTACGATATTCAAATTTATCTACTGCTTTCATTAATCCTATATTCCCTTCTTGTATTAGATCTAAGAATTGCAATCCTCTATTAGTATATTTTTTTGCTATAGAAATTACTAATCTTAAATTTGCTTCAACCATTTCTTTTTTTGCTCTTTTAGCTTTAGCTTCTCCTATAGCCATTCTTCTATTAATATCTTTTACTTGATCAATAGTTAAACCAGTTTCTTTTTCAATTTGAATAAGTTTTTTTAAACTTAAAGAAATTAAATCTTTAACTGATTTTATATTATTAGCCCATTTTTTTTTAATTTTTTCAAATTTATATAACCAGTTTGTGTTGGTTTCATTTTTGTTAAAAAAATAAATAAATTTTTTTTTAGGAATTTTACACTTTTCTATGCATAAATTCATAACTATTCTTTCTTGTTTTCTTACTTCTTTCATCATTTTTTGCATATTTTTTACTAATAAATCAAATTGTTTTGGTACTAGTCTAAATTGTTTAAATATTTCTGATAGATTGTTAATAGCTAATATAGAGTCTTTATGAAATCTATGTTTGTGTTTTATTGTTTCATTAGTAATGATATATTGATTTTTTAATTCGGAAAATTTTTCTTTAGCTAATTTTGGATCTATTTGGTTTTCTTCTGTTTCATTTTCTTCCGATTCTAATTTATTTACATGTTCTTCTAAAGATAGTTGTGATCCAATATGTGAAATATTATTATTATTTATTTCTCTTACATTTGGATCGATAAATCCAATAATTAATTCTGATAATTTTATATCTCCTGATTGAACTTTTTCATATTGATTTAATAAATAGGTAATTGCTTTAGGGTACTCTGCGACAGATGATTGAACTTGGTTTATTCCTTCCTCTATTCTTTTAGCAATATCAATTTCTCCCTCTCTAGTCAATAATTCCACAGATCCCATCTCTCTCATGTACATACGAACAGGGTCAGTAGTTCTTCCTAGTTCTGATTCTACACTAGACAAAACTTGTGTAGCTGCTTCTACAGCATCTTCATCTGCGTCATTTGTGCTTGCGTTTAGTATTAAATCATCGGCATCGGGAGCTTCTTCTACAACTTGAATTCCCATGTCATTTATCATTTGAATTATGTCTTCAACTTGATCAGAATCAATGATTTCTTCAGGAAGATGATCATTAACTTCTGCATAAGTTAAATAACCTTGTTCTTTACCATGATTTACAAGTAGTTTAAGTTGTGATTGTGGGTTTTGTTCCATAATACATTTCCACATTTTTTATTAGTTATATATAAATTGAATTGTTTTTTTAAATATTTTTTTAAAAATTATATTTAAACAAATATTTATTTTTTTGCTTGAAATAAAGATATATTAATATTCCATAGTTCTTTTTTTTCATTTATATTTAGTCCTATGTCTCTTTCTTTGGAAATAAGTTTTTCCAATTTTTTTTCTAATTGTTTTTGATATATATTATTTAATATATCTATAAACATTTTTTTGATTTGGTCTTTTTCTACCATATAGTCTAATATAGTTAATTTTTTTAGTATTTTTCCTATTTTTGAATTACGAAATATTTCTAATATTTGTACAGTATTGTAATTTGGATGTTTTATACAAAATTTTAGTAACTGTAGAAAAATAGAAAATCCTGAAATATTTAAATTAGTTTTGAATACTTCTAATGGAACTAATTGAAAAAGTTCTGGATTTTGAATTAATAATCCAATTAAAATTCGTATTGGAGTTTTTTTTATTATTTGTAAATTTGTATTTTTTTGTTCTTTTTTTTTTAGAATTTGTTTTAGTTGATTTATTTCTAAAATTCCTATTTTTGATCCTAATTTTTGCAATAAATAAAATTGAATAGTTTTTCCTGGTATTTTTTTTATAAATGGAATTATTAAAGAACTAAATTTAGATTTATCAGAAATAGATATTAGAGAATTATTTTTAGAAAATTTATTGAAAATAAAATCTGAAAAACAAATTGATTTTTTAATTCTTTTTTCAAATAGTTCTTTTCCTTCTTTTCTAATTATAGAATCTGGATCGTACCCTTTTGGTAAAAATATAAATTTGATGTTTTTTTTATCTTCAATATATGGAAGTGAAATAATTAATGTTCTCCATGCTGCTAGTTTCCCAGCTGGATCTCCGTCATAACAATAAATTATTGTGTTAGAGATTTTAAACAAATATTGAATTTGTTTTTCATTGATAGATGTTCCTAGTATAGCTACTACTGGACATTCAATATTAAATTGGGATAGGATTATGACATCAAAATATCCTTCTACTACTAATAGTACTTCTGTATTTTTATTTTTTTTTAAAATTTCATAAATTCCATAAATTTGTTCTCTTTTTTTAAAAAAAGAAGTTTCTGATGAATTTAAATATTTCGGTTGTCTTAAATGATTTACTGTTCTTCCTCCAAATCCAGAAATTTTTCCATATTTATTGTGAATAGGAAACATAATTCTATTTCTAAAATGTTCATAGTTTTTTTTTTTATTTTTATCGATTATTATTTTTGATTTAATTAGAATTTTTTTTTCTTCTTCCTTAAATTTTAAAAAAATGTTATTTTTTTCATTAGCATATCCAATATTGAATAGTTTTATTGTATCATTTTTTACCCCTCTATTTTTTAAATATTTTAATATTTCATAATTTTTTTTTTCAAATAAATTTTTTTGATAAAATTTTTGTATTTTTTTCATTGATTCAAAAAAAATATTTTTTTGAAAGAAATAATTATTTTTTTCTATAAAAAAAGATCTAAAAACGCTTTTTCGACCATTAATTGTACTTAATTGTTCAATAGAATCTAAAAAATTCAATCTTTCATAATTTATTAAAAAATCAATTGCATTTCCATGAGCATTGCATCCAAAACAATAATAAAATTGTTTTTTTTCATTTACTGTAAAAGATGGTGTTTTTTCATTATGAAAAGGACAAAGAGATTGGTAATTAATACCTTTTCTTTTTAGTTCTATTTTAGACTTAATTAAGTCAACAATATTAGTTTGCAATAATAATTCATTAATAAAACTTTGAGGAATTTTCCATTTGTTCATTTTTTTATAAAAATTATATTTTTTAATTTCTAATTAGTTATCGATTAATTAGATATATATGTACATAAAAATTTGATAATAATTAATACATTCTTATTCTTTTTGAATTTTCTCTCGCTAATTTTTTAGATAGTCTTTTTATTGCAGAGGCTTTAGCTCTTTTTCTTTCCGTAGTTGGTTTTTCATAAAATTCACGTTTTCTAATTTCTGATAAAATCCCAGCTTTTTCACAAGATCTCTTAAATCTTCTTAAAGCTACATCGAAAGGTTCATTATCTCGTACTTTAATTATTGGCATTCTTTTTCCTTTTTTATAAATAAAAAAAATAAAAAATATTTTTATATTTTTAAAATAAAATAACTTATACTATTACATAAAAATTTATTTAATTCAAAATTTTATTTTTTTTAATTGCATGTAATTTTTGCATTTTTTTATTATTGGAAATATTAGAATGAAAATATTAGGAATTGAAACTTCTTGTGATGATACTGGTATTGCAGTTTACGATAATAAATTTGGTTTAATTATCAATAAATTACACAGTCAATCTTCTTTTCATGATAAATATGGAGGAGTTGTTCCAGAAATTGCAGCTAGAAATCATCTAGATCAAATTTTTCTTTTTCTTCAAAAACTTAAAAAAAAAGAAAATTTTTTTAATTCTATTGATTCAATTGCTTATACAGCTGGACCTGGATTAGCGGGTTCTTTATTAGTAGGTGCTACAGTAGCATGTTCATTGGCTTTTTCTTTAGATATTCCAGTAATTCCAGTAAATCATATAGAAGGTCATTTATTATCTCCTATGTTAGATAATAAAAATTTAAATTTTCCATTTTTAGGTTTGTTGATTTCTGGTGGTAATACACAATTGATTTATGCAAAAAAAATAGGAGTTTACGAGTTGTTAGGGAAAACGTTAGATATCGCTGTAGGTAATCTTTTTGATAAAATAGCAAAAGCATTAGGTTTAAAATATCCAGGAGGACCAAATATTTCTAAATTAGCAAAATTTGGTAGGAACGGAATATTTAAATTTCCTAGACCAATGTTGACTAACTCTAATTTAAATTTTAGCTTTTCTGGATTACGAACTTTTATTGAAAAGTTAATAAAATGCTCTGATAAAAGTTTTCAAATAAAATCAGACATAGCTTTGGAATTAGAAGAAACAATTATAGAAATTTTTATTTTTAAAGTTTATCGAGCTTTAAAATTACTGAATTTAAAGAATTTAGTTATTGTTGGAGGAGTCAGTGCAAATTCTAGATTAAGAAATTGTTTTTTTGATTTTTCAAAAAAAAATAATTTTAATTTATTTTTAGCATCAAAAAAATACTGTACTGACAATGCTGCTATGATTTCTTATGTTGGATGTTTGAAATTTAAGTCTGGTATTTATTCTACAAATACAGATGTTTTCGTTGATCCAAAATGGTGTATTAACAATCTTAATAGATAGAAAAAGAATTAAGTTATTTTTTTTTTTATTTTAAAGTTTTTTTTATATCTTCTATAGTTAATACTGAAATATTATATTTTCTAGAAAATTTGATAATATCATTTGTTTTAGACATAGAACCATCCCTATTAGTTAGTTCACATAATACTCCTGTTGGTTTTAAACCTGCTAATTTTGTTAATTCTATGGTTGCTTCAGTATGTCCTGATCTAATTAAAATTCCACCTGGATTAGCACATAGTGGAAAAATATGGCCAGGTTTATTTAGATCATTTGGTTTTGATGTTTCTGATATAGCTGTTCGAATAGTAGTGATTCTATCTTCTGCTGAAACACCGGTAGAAATTCCTTTTGCGGATTCTATGGATACAGTAAAAGGAGTACTAAAAGAATTTGTGTTTTTTTTAACCATCATTGGAAGCTGTAATTTTTTTCTTTTTTCTTCAGTTATACATAAACAAACTATTCCACTACAATACCTTATTGTAAACGCCATTTGATTTATGGTCATTTTTTCGGCAGAAAAAATTAAATCGCCTTCGTTTTCTCTATTTTCGTTATCTAATAGAATTATTCCATTACCTTTTTTTAATTCTGATATTGCTGTTTCTATTCTTTTTTTTGGTGTTCCAAATTCAGATAAAAGAATTTTCTTTCTCATATGTTTCTCCTAAATTTTTTACTAGTATAGTAGTTTACAATTACAATTGTAATAATTTTAAAATAGTTTTTTGATGAATAAAAAAGATTGTTTAGACAAACACAATTTTTAAGTCTAAAAATTTAAATATAAAAAAATTTTTTAATTATATGTCGTATATATATTATATTTCAATGAATTGTTGAAATATATATATATATAACACATAATTATTTTAAAAGTTAAAATAATTTAATTTTGGATAAGTAATTTCGTGAAAGTATATTTGGTAGGAGGAGCTGTAAGAGATAGTTTATTAAAATTATCAATACATGATAAAGATTGGGTAGTGGTAGGATCTTCGATAAAAAAATTATTAAAAAAAAAATTTAAACAAGTAGGAAAAGATTTTCCTGTTTTTTTACATCCAGTTAGTCACGAAGAATATGCTTTAGCTAGAACTGAATATAAATCAGGAAAAGGATATATAGGTTTTAAAACTAATTTTCATTCAGATATTACTTTGGAAGAAGATTTGAAAAGAAGGGATTTAACTATTAATGCTATAGCTAAAGATAAATATGGAAATTTTATAGATCCATTCTTAGGAATTAGAGATTTAAAGTTAAAAATATTAAGACATGTTTCTCCTGCTTTTGAAGAAGATCCTTTACGAGTTCTTCGAGTAGCTAGATTTGCTGCTAGTTTTGCTAAATTTGGATTTATTATAGATAAAAAAACTTTAGTTTTAATGAAAAAAATAGTTAATAGTAATGAATTATTACATTTAAAAGGAGAAAGAATTTGGAAGGAAACAGAGAAGGCATTAAATACAGTTAATCCTCAAATATATTTTAAAGTATTAGAAATATGTGGAGCTATTTTTATTTTGTTCCCGGAGATTTATCGATCATATTTATTTAGTTCAATTTTTTTTTATCATAATAACTATTATAGTTATATGAAAAAAATTTTTAAAAATTTATCTTATATTTCTAAAAAAACTAAAGAGCTAGAGATACGTTTTTTGTTTTTATTTTGTTGTTTTGATTATTTTCCGTTTTTTTTTAAAAAACAAGATGTTATTGAAAAATATAGTAAAAATCATATTTTTTTAATTAAAAATTTTTGCAGACGATTGAATATTTCAAATATTATTCGAGATTTTTGCATTATAATAATTAAAAATTATACTTTTTTAAAAAATATTAAGAGTCAAAGTTCAGAAAAAATAATTAGTTTTTTTAATTCAATAGATGCATGGAGAAATTTTGATCGAATTAAAAAAATAGTATTTCTAATGAATTTAAATTTTTTAAGTAAAAAAGAAAATTATTATCATGATGTTATAAACACTATAAAGACAGGAGATTTTTTATTTTCTATTTATTTAATTTCTAAAAATGTATCTGTAAAATCAATTGTATCAAGTGGTTTTAAAGGTATAAACATTAGAAATGAATTATTTAGATTAAGAGTTCTTTTAGTTGAAAATTGGAGAAAAAGTTTATTTATTAAAAATAAAAAGTATTGTTTTTTTTAAATTTAATTTTATGAATAACTAACTTGTAAAAAAATTTAAGTTTTATTATTTTAAGCAGCTAAATTGTTTGTTTAACTGCTTAAATTATTACTATTTTTTTTTAACGTACATTACTACAGTAGTTCCAGCAATAGCAGTTCCCTTCATTTTTTTTAGTTCTTTTATTTCCTCCATGTTTGATATAATAACAGGAGTTAAAATTGATTTTGCTTTTTTTTTTAAAATAGATAAATTATAATTCAGAATTAAATCTCCGATCTTTACTCTTTGTCCTTCTTTTGCTATTTGAGTAAATCCTTCTCCATTAAGTTCTACTGTATCAATACCAAAATGCACAAATATTTGGATTTTTGGATTTTTAGATTCTATGGAAAAAGCATGTTTGCTTTTAAAAATTTTACCAATTACTCCATTTATTGGAGATAGTATTCTTTTTCCTGATGGTTTTATTGCTATTCCATCTCCTGCTATTTTTTCTGAAAATACAACATCTGGTACATCTTTTAATTTTATTATTTTTCCTGACAATGGAGCAATTATTTTTATTTCTTTATCATTATTTTTATTCTTTCCAAAAAAACTAGAAAATAACCCCATTAGTATTTTTCTCCTAAAAATATTTTATTTTATTTATAAATGTAAATTATTTTCAGTAAATCTATTTATTAATTTTTTTATTTCAATTGAAGTGGACATAGTTAAGGCTTGATTAGCTAATTTGATTGCTTGTTTATATTTTACCTGTCTGATTATTTTTTTTACATATGGTATAGAAATTGGACTCATACTAAATTCATCTAGTCCCATTCCTAACAAAATGATGGTAGCATTTGTATCTCCTGCTAATTCTCCACACATTCCAGTCCATTTTTTTTCTTTGTGTGAAGCGTCTATCACTTGTTTAATTAGTTTTAATATTGGAGGACTCATAGGATCGTATAATTTAGAGATTAGTTTGTTTCCTCTATCTACAGCTAAAGTATATTGCGTTAAATCATTTGTTCCTATACTGAAAAAATCTACTTCTTTAGCTAAAAAGTTTGCAATTATTGCAGATGCAGGAGTTTCTATCATAATTCCTATTTCTATTTTTTTATCGAAAGGAATTTTTTTATTTTTTAGTTCTTTTTTTAAAAATTCTAATTCGTTCTTTAATACACGTATTTCTTCTACTGAAATAATCATTGGGAATAAAATTCTTAACTTTCCAAAAGCAGAAGCTCGAAGTATAGCTCGTATTTGTGAATGTAAAATATCTTTTCTTTGTAAAGAGATTCTAATAGCTCTCCAACCTAAAAATGGATTTTCTTCTTTTGGAAAATTCATGTATGGTAACTCTTTATCTCCGCCAATATCCATTGTTCGAATAATAACTGTTTGTTTGTCCATGATTTCTGCAATTTTTTTATATGCAATAAATTGTTCTTCTTCGCTAGGGAGGTTTTTTCTTTCCATAAACAAAAATTCAGTTCTATATAATCCAATAGATTCTGATCCGTAATGTTTTGCTCCGTTTACATCTCGAATATTACTAATATTTGCACTAATTTCTATTTTGTGACCGTCTAATGTTATTGCTGGTAATATTTTTAGGTTTTGTAGTTGCTTTTTTTCAATAAGATATTTTTTTTGTATTATTTCTATTTTTTTTATTTTTTCTTTTGAAGGATTTATAAAAATTTGGTTATTTAGTCCATCTAGTATAACAAAGTCATTGTTTTTTACTTTATTTGTAATATTTTCTGTTCCAACGATTGCTGGTAATTCTAGTGATCTTGCAATTATGGATGTATGTGAAGTTTTTCCTCCTAAATCAGTTATTAACCCTAGTATTTTCTTTGAGTTTATTTGTGCTGTTTCAGATGGAGTTAGATCGTTTGCAACTAAAATTACTTTATTTTTTATTTTTTCTAAGTTGTGAACATTAATATTAAATAAATTATTTAATAATCTTGTTCCTATATCTCGGATATCAATTGCTCTATTTTTTAGATATTCATCATCTAATTTTTCTAAATTATTTGCTTGTTTTTCAATTACTATTTGAATTGCACAATCAGCTGATTTGTGTCTTTGTTGAATTAATTTAATTATGTCTTGTTCAAATTCCTCATCTTCTAGTAGTAAAATATGACTATCAAATATTTCCTTGTTTTTTTTTATTTTGTTTTTTGTGTCATTTTTTATTTTTTCTAGTTGTTGTATCGTTTTTGCTCTTGTTTTCAAAAATTTTTTTATTTCTGAATTTATTAAATTAGGTGAAATGTTTTCCTGATTAATAATTATTTTTTGTTTTCTTAATAAAAATACTTTTCCAAAAGCGATACCTGGTGATGCTAAAATCCCTGAAATCATAACATTACCTTTAACATAATAATGACGATAATTTATTTAAAAATTTTTATAAAATAAAATTTTTTTATAAAAATATATAATTTAACATTTTTTTGTTATTTTATTTATTCTATTTGTAAAATTAATTTTTCTAGTTTTTCAATAGCGAATTTTTCATCGTTTCCTTCTGCAGTTAAAATTATTTCGCTATTTTTTACTATTCCTAAAGTTTGTAATTTGTATAAACTTTTTGCGTTTACAGATTTTCCTTGAAATATTATATTTATATGAGAATTAAATTTTTTGGCTTCTTTTACTAATTTTGCAGCAGGACGCAAATGCATTCCGTGTTTAAATTTTATTTTTATTTTTCTTTCTAACATAATAATTAATCCTAAATTTTAATTTAATTTTTTTTATCTTTTTTGAAATATTATTAAATTTTTTATTTTTTAAAACGGTTTATAAATTAAATAAACATCTATGAATTAAAAAATTTTTAAATTTCTTAAAAATTTTTTTTTAGTAAAAAAGAAGAAAAAAATCATTTTTTTGTTGAAATAGTATTATTTTTATTTGAATGAATTTTTAATATAAATTTTTTATTTTATGTTTTCTAATATCAATTTTCAATCCCTGTATTATTAGAAAGATATAATAACTTTAGTTAGGTTTAAAAACTATTAAATTTATCTATATTTGATTGTAAGTATGTTTTTGAATTTAATAGATAATTGCAATTATTGTTCTTAATTGATTAGATTGTACGAAAGTATAAATTTTTTCATATATTGTATATTTTATACTAGATTTTAAAAATTATTTAATTTACTAAAAATAAATTGTTTATTAGATAAATAATTTATATTTAAATAATCCATATATTTCTAAAATCTATTTTTTAAAATTTTAGAATAATTTCATAATTATGAAGAAATATTTACTTAAAATTAAAGTGTTTTTGTATGAATAACTAGTTTGAATTAGTGTTTTACTACTAAATTATAATTTTGATTGTAGAATTTTATTCTTTAAATTAGTTTAATATACTAATTAGTATTAGTTTTTTGATAAAAATAGTTTTTTTATGCTGTTTTTCAAAAAGTTGGTTTTTGAATTGTTTATTTAAAAATTTTTACAATAAATTTTTTAATAGAGATATATATTTTTATGTATTTAATTTTTTATAAATAATTTAAAATTATACTGAATGGAAGTAATGAATTCAATTAATAATTGAAAACTCGTTTTTTATTAACTGATTTGAAAATTAATTTAATATGATGGATTGAATAAAAAAATAATATTAAATTTTTTTTTATTAAAATATTTTTTATTTTTAAAATGTGAATATGATGAAAAATATAAAAAAAAAAATAAAAAAAATAGAAAAAAGAATATGCTATCATTCATATTTGTATCACACTTTAGACAAACCTAAAATTTCTGATTTAGAGTTTGATTTTTTGGTTGAAAAATTAGATAAATTAAAAAAAAAAGTAGGGTTAAAAAAAGATATTTTAAATTTAAATAAAATTGGATCTTCTTTATCTAAAGAATTAAAGACTGTTAAACATTTAACAAATATGTTGTCATTAAAGTCTGTGAATTCAATTCAACAATTAGAACGGTTTTTTGATAAAGTAGATTTTTGTTCAAAAAAAAATAATTTAGAAAAACCGTTGTTTTGTTGTGAATTAAAGCTTGATGGAGTTGCTTTAAATTTAGTTTATAAAAATGGAAAATTAGTAAGTGCTGCAACTAGAGGGAACGGGATTATTGGTGAAAATGTTATTCATAATGTTTATATGATAAATTCGATTCCGAATGAATTAACAGGAAAAAATATTCCTAAATTACTAGAAATTCGTGGGGAAGTGATTATTTATAAAGATGATTTTATAAAATTAAACAAAGATTTTTCTAATAAAAAAATTCAGCATTTTTCTAATACTAGAAATACAGCAGCTGGCTTTTTAAGACAATTAAATCCAATGACAACAAAAATAAGAAAGTTGTCATTTTATTGTCATAGTATTGGATTTCATACTCCAATCGTAAAATTTTCAAATAGTCACTTTTATTTTTTAAAACTTTTAGGTTCTTGGGGATTACCCGTTTATAAATTAAGAAAATTATGTAATTCTATTGAAGAAGTACTTTCTTTTTATAAAAAAATAAAAAAAGATAGATCTTCTTTAAAATTCGACATTGATGGAATTGTTATCAAAACTGATGCAATTAGTTTACAGAAAAAATTAGGTATTTCTTCTCGATTTCCTAAATGGTCAATAGCTTATAAATTTCCATCTAAGAAACAGATCACAAAAATAGTAGATATTAATTTTAATGTAAGTAGAACAGGATCAATCATTCCAGTTGCTCAATTATATCCAGTTTTTATCAACGGAGTAAAAATAAAAAAAGTATCTTTATATAATCAAAATAAGATGGAAAAATTTGGTTTTTGTATAGGAGATGTAGTTACTATTTGCCGTTCTGGAGATGTTATTCCAAAGATAATTGACATTAATATGGAATATAGAACTAAAAATAATTTAAAACCAGTTAAATTCCCTAAGCATTGTCCATCTTGTAGATCTAAAATTAAAAAAATTTCTGGAGACAATATTTTAAGATGTTTTTCCGGATTTCAATGTATTTCGCAAAGAGAAAGAATGTTAATTCATTTTTTTTCAAAGGATTCAATATATATACGTGGTTTTGGAAAAAATGTAATAAAACAGTTAGTTAAAAAAAAAGTTATTTTTAATCCAGTTGATGTTTTTAATCTAAATTATTACAGTTTTTCAAATATAAATCGTTTCGGAGATGTTTTAATTAAGAAATTACTAAATGAAATATCTAATTCTAAAGAAATTAAACTGTCTTGCTTTTTATATTCATTTGGCATTAAAGATGTAGGAAAAATTATTTCAATTAATTTATCATCTTATTTTAAGAATATAGATAATATATTAAACGCAAAACTTGAAGATTTATTATTAGTTAAAAAAGTAGGTAAAAAAATTGCTAATAATTTTTTAAATTATATAACAAAAAAGAAAAATATAGAAATTATTCATTCTTTATTGAAAATATTTAAAATTAACAGTGATTAATGATTTTATTTATGGGCTGTGCAGGATTTGAACCTGCGACCAATTGATTAAAAGTCAACTGCTCTACCGACTGAGCTAACAACCCTAATTTATTTTTTTGGGCGATGACGGAATTGAACCGCCGACATCCTCCGTGTAAAGGAGGCGCTCTACCACCTGAGCTAATCACCCTTAGTTGTAACTAACCTTCTATTTTAAGGATTACAAAGAAGTAGTCAATCTTTTTTTTTAAAATTTTAAAATATAATTTTTTTAAAAATATTTTTCAACTAATTTTTAATTAAAAATATAACTTTTAATTGATTGGGATCATATAATATGCAAGTTAAAACTCGTTTTTCTCCCAGTCCTACTGGAATTTTGCACATAGGAGGAGCAAGAACAGCTCTATATTCTTGGTTATTTGCTAAACGATACAATGGAAAATTTTTACTGCGGATAGAGGATACAGATATAAATAGATCTAGTAATTTTTATAACAACTCTATTATGAAAGGTTTGAAATGGTTGAATTTAAATTGGGATGAAGGGCCTTATTTTCAGAGTAGTCGTTTAGCTCGTTATAATTACATAATTAAATTAATGTTAGAAAATAAAATAGCTTATAAATGTTACTGTTCAACTGAAAGACTATTAAATTTAAGAAAAAAGCAAATCACATTAGGCAAAAAACCGAAATATGATGAAAAATGTAGAAATATACCAGATGATTATTACGATTCAAATATTTCGTACGTAGTTAGATTTCGTAATCCAAAAAAGGGAAAAGTTGTTTTTTTAGATCAAGTTAGAGGAAAAATTGAATTTTGGAATGATGAGCTAGACGATTTAATAATAAAAAGGTCAAATGGTTTTCCGACGTACAATTTTTCAGTAGTAATTGATGATTACGATATGAAAATTACTCATGTTCTGAGAGGTGAAGAACACATAAACAATACAGTTAGACAAATTAACATTTTGCAATCTTTAGAAAAAAAAGCTCCTATTTATGCCCATTTATCAACGATATTAAATCATAATGGAAAAAAAATTTCTAAAAGAGATAAAGATAGTTTTTTTGATGTTTTGGAATATAAAAAATTAGGATTTTTTCCAGAAGCTATAATCAATTACTTACTAAGATTAGGTTGGTCCCATGGAAATCAAGAAATATTTACGATTAAAGAAATGAAAAAATTTTTTTCTTTAAAAAAAATAACTAAATCATCTAGTTTATTTGATAAAAAGAAATTAATATGGATTAATAAACGTTATATGAATATTTTATCAAAATCGGATATAATTAATGAATTAAAAATTTTTTATTTGAAACAAAAAGTCGAAATTAAAAACGGTCCAGACATAAAACAAGTATTTGAATTAATGAAAAATAGATGTTCATCATTAACAGATGTAGTAGAATCTTCTCGTTTTTTTTATGAAGAGTTAATTATTGATTATAAAAAATTAAAAGAGAATATTAACATTAAAAATGTTTATATTTTAAAATTTTTTTTAAAAAAAATAATTTTTTTTCATGATTGGAAAGTAGAAAAGTTATCTAAATTACTTAAACTTTGTTCACTGGAATTAGGAATATCTTTTAGTAAAGTTGGTAAAATTATTAGATTATCTTTAACTGGAAAAGAACATGCTCCATGTATTACAAGTATATTATATCTTCTTGGAAAAAAGAAATGTATTTTAAGAATTAAAAATTTTATTAAAATTTTTGAATAAAATTATTTGTTTTTTATAAATTTTATAATTTTACAAAAATGTTTTTAAAAATTAAGATGTTTTTCAAGTTTTTAAAATTTTAAATTGACATATTTAGTTTTTTTAATTATAAAATTTATAACTATTAAAGATTTTATCTTTAACATATTTTTTTTAAAATTAAAGGGGTAGTAGCTTATTTTGGAAAAGCACTTGCATGGCATGCAAAAGATTAGCGGTTCGAATCCGCTCTACTCCAAATATTTGTTAATAATGTCCACTACTAGCTTATTGTGAAGTAGTGAACAAGTAATATAATTTAAATAAACAACCTTTAGACAGGCATATTCATAATTTCATGATAAGCAGATACTAATTTATTGCTAATTTTTGCTGCTAATTGTAAAGATAAGGATGATTTTTGTAAATCAATCATTATTTTAGGTAAAGAGACATCATTTATTTTATTTAGAAAAATTTTTTGATCTGAAAAATTATTTTCATTTTTTGATGATAAAATATTTTTTTTAAATTCAGAACTGAATTTATTTGACAAAGTCGAAAACTTATTGAAATTTGGATTTGCATTTTCGATCATTTTTAGACCTTCAATAAACATAATTACCTCAATAAAAATATTTATAGATTTTTTTTTAGTATATCAGTATACAATACATTAAATAAAGTATTTTTTAAAATCAATTAAGAAGAATTGTTTATAATTTCTTAAGAAAAGATTTTTTAGTTTTAAAAAAATTTTATTTACAGAAATAATTTTTATATGTTTTTTATGTAAAAATGTTATAAAAATAATTTTCCAGACATATCTTTTTTCTTGAATAATATTAAAAGTTTACTTATAAAATAGGAAGATTTCATGAACGTTGGTAAAACAAATAATTTTAATTCAAAGAAATTTATTGAAAATTTTTTTAGTCGTTTTTACATGAATTCAAAATTAATGCTTATATCGATTTCTTTTTTATTAGCGATTTTTTTTTCCTTATTTTTGTGGATTAGGGAAGATTCTTATCGGTTGTTATATGATAATTTATCTCAGAAAGATCAGGAAGAGATTGTCCTTCAGTTAACGAAAATGCACATTCCTTATCGTATATCTCAAGGATCTGATGGTATTTTAGTTCAAAAAAAACAACTATATGAAGTTCGTTTATTATTGTCCGAAAAAGGAATTTCTAAAAATATTGCAAATTCAGAATCTGATTTATCAAATGAAAAAAAAAATGGAATTATTAATTTTTTCTCTGAAGAAAAAAACAATCAATTAATTTTAGAGAAAGAATTAGCTAAAAGCATACTTTTAATTCATGGAATAAAAGATGTAAAAGTTCATTTGTCTCTTCCAAAAGAATCTATCTTTTTAGATGAAAAAAAGAAGATTTCCGCTTCGATTATTTTAACTTTATTTTCAGATAATACGTTAAATACTAATCAAATAAATTCAATTACACGCTTTATTTCAAATAGTGTGTCTGGTTTGTCTACAAAAAATATTGTTATTTTAGATCAATTTGGTCAATTTTTAAATAGAAAAAACAATGATCTAGATCTAAGTTATAAACGTTTTAATTATATAAACTTTATAGAAGAAAATTATAAGTCGAAAATTGAATCTGTTTTATTTCCTATGTTAGGAAAAAATAATGTTCATGTTCAAGTAAAAGCTAATATTGATTTAAACACAAAAAAAATTAAAGAAAAAAGATATTATCCTAATTTTTATAATAAGGACAAATCTATTCGATCAGAAGAGGGAACTGTTAAATATCAAGATAGTTCTTCAATAATTAATTCATTACGAAAACAAAAAGATTCGAATGATTTAAAAAAAAATAGACAGATTGATTCAAAAATAAAACCAGAAGATTTTAAAAATTATGTTTCGAAAAGGAATAGTAATGTTAATTATGAGTTGAGTCATGTTACTAAAGATGTTCAAATTAATCCTGGTAAAATAAATAAAATTTCAGTTTCCGTTTTAGTGAATAAAGTATTGAATACTTCAAATGGAAAAAAATTTTTTTTAAATGATCATCATTTAAAAAAAATTAGAGAAGTTATAACTGGAATAATTGGTTTTTCTAAAGAAAGAGGAGATCATATTAATGTTACAAAATCTTTTTTCTTTAACGATTCACAAGACCACAAACGAAAAATACATGTAGCTAATAATTCTTTTTTAAAAAATAATCACAAAGATAATATTTCAATAAATAATACGTATTTATACTTTATTACTTTTTTAATATTCTTAATATTATTGAATCAATTTAAATTTTTAAAATATAAAAAGAAGCTAAACAATTCTAGTTTTCCAGACAAAAACAAGAAAAATAAAACATTTTTTCCTTCTGTATCTTCCCCTAAATCTGATTCAATAAAGAACAAAACAGAAAAATTAGATAAATTAGAGAATAATAAATTAGGAACACCAGAAAAAAATAGATCAAAAAATTTAGAGAACAATAAATTAGATAAAGATAATAAAAAAAGTATCGACGAAGATATTAAATTTGATAATAAAAAGAAATCTAATGATTCTTTAAAAAAAATGATAGAAAAAAAATCAAAAATCACTGCTTCAATTATTAAAAAATGGATGAATGGTGATAAATCATGATACTTAATGGTGTAGAAAAAAGTGTTGTTTTATTGATGTCTATGAATTTAGAAAAATCATCTAAGGTATTAAAGCATTTAAGTTCTACTGAAATAAAAAAATTAGTTAGCGCTGTATGTTCTATAAAAAACATCACTTCTGAAGATATTGATGTAGTATTTAAGGAATTTAACAATGATTTTTTAGAACAAAAAAATTCAATATCTAATATTATTAAAAACAATTTGTTTAAAAATTTAGGAAATTTTTTTGGATGTCAAGAAACAGAACTTTTATTTAATGAAGAATCTGAAATTAAAAGTATAGATAATTATTTAAAAGAACTAAATCTTCTTGTAGCTAATGAGTTATTTTTTTTGATTAAAAATGAACACTTGCAAGTTATTGCTATGATTTTTTTTCATATAAATAGAAATTTAGCTTTAGAAACTTTAAATATTTTTGATGATTCTACAAAAATTGAAATTATTTTAAAAATTTCAAAAATTAAAGTTATAAAAAGATGTACTAAAATTTTATTTTCTAGGACTCTTAAAAAGATTCTAAAACAAAAACGAGAAATTTTTGGAGAAGTATTAGGCATACGTGCAACCAATAATTTATTAAGATTAATGGAAAAAAATAAAAAAATAAATGTTTTAAAGAAAATGAAGTTTTTAGATTTAATGACAGTAAAAAAAATTATTTGTTTTGGATTTAAATTTGAAGATATTATTGATTTAAAAGATTTTTATTTAAAAGTTTTAGTGAAGGAATTAAACTTAAATAAATTAGTTAAAATTCTAAAGGTTTCTGATCGCAATATACAAGAGAAATTTTTAAGAAATATGAATGAGATTGATATAAATAATTTCAGAAAAGAATATTCTAAAAAAATTTATTTTTCTAAAGTAGAAATAGAAAAAGAGAAAAATTTTGTAGTACATTTGATTAGAAATTTATTAAGAATTGAAAAAATATCGATTGATCCATTGGAATAACTCTATGTCTAGATTTGTATTATCTTCTAAAAAATGGAAAAAATGGTATCCAAATGACTTATCTATGGATGAAAAGAGAATAAAAAATAAGTTATTTAAAAATAAAAAAATTATTAACAATTCTGAAGAGATAGTTAATGCATCTTTTAACAAAAATTTTGGAAATATACATGATAATTCTGTTGTTAGTAATAATAGTAGTAATTCTTTTAAGACGAAAAATTTTTTAATAAATGAAAATAAAAAAGAAGAAGAAATAGAAAAATTAAATGTACAGCTAATTCTAAAGAAAAAATTATCTACTTTTAAAAAAGAAAAAATAAAATTTTTTAAAAATATTGAGAATTTTTTAAAAGATTTAAAATTTTCTTTAGAGTCATTAGAAGAAATGATGTCTGCCAGATTAGTTAAACTAATATTAAAAATTGTAAAAAAAATAGTTGGAGATACTACTTCTTCAGTTAATGAAGAGAAATTAACATTAAATCTTAAAGAAAAATTGAATAAAGATTTTATGGTTTTTAAAAAATTAGAATTGCATATTCATCCTGATAATAAATTATTAGTAGAAAATAATTTTAAAGATATTTTTTCAAATCATGGTTGGAAAATAGTTGGAGATATTAATATAAATAAAGGAGGTTGTAGAATTTTTTTTTCTAACGGAGGTAAAATCGATTCTTGCATAACTACTCGATGGGAAGAATTTTGTCAATTAATTGTTTTTAGAGATAAATATTAATGATAATAAAAGGAAGAAAAATATTTATTGATACGATTGATTTTCTTGAACAACAAGCAAAAAAAATTAATGATTCTATTTATTCAGGTTCAGTAGTTACTATTCAAGGACTAGTTTTATTGATTAGTGGTATCAATTTACCAGTAGGTTCGCTTTGTTTTATTAAAAAAAAGGAAAAAAATAATCTTTATAGAAAAATTTTTGAAGTAATAGGATTTAAAAAAAATCTTATGTTTATCATTCCCTTAGATGGTATAATTAGTGGGGTTTGTCCAGGAGATCGGGTTTTTCCTATTATTTCAGAATCTAACAAAGAAAAAAATATTTTTTTAGAACAGCAATTCCCTATTGGTGAAAATATGTTAGGTCGTGTTTTAGATAGTAGAGGTAATACTATTGATGGATTAGGAAGTTTTGTTCCTGATATATATGATAGTATTAGTAATACTACAACCAACCCGATGTTTCGTAAACCAATAAATAGTATATTGGATGTTGGAATAAGATCTATAAATTCATTATTCACCATTGGATTAGGACAACGGATTGGATTGTTTTCTACTTCTGGAATAGGTAAAAGTGTTTTATTAGGAATGATTACAAAATATTGTTCTTCTGATGTAGTTGTTATTGGTTTAATTGGAGAACGAAGTAGAGAAATTAAAGAGTTCATAGATAATGTTTTAGGTCCTTTTGGAATTGCTAAGTCTGTGATTATAGCAGAACCAGCAGGTTCATCTCCTTTATTACGAATTCAAGGAGCTGTGTTTGCAACTAGAATTGCTGAATATTTTAGAGATGTTAAAAAAAAGAATGTTTTATTAATTATTGATTCTTTAACTCGTTATGCAATGTCTTTACGAGAAATAGCATTATCAATGGGAGAATTACCTGTTTCTAAAGGTTACCCTGTTTCTGTTTTTTCTAAATTGTCGCATTTATTAGAAAGAGCAGGAAACTCTTCTTTAGAATCAGGATCTATGAGTGCTATTTATACAGTATTAACAGAAGAAGACGAAGGAAATGATCCAATTGCAGATATATCTAAATCTACTTTAGATGGACATTTAGTTCTTTCTAAAGAACAAGCAAAACTAGGAATTTATCCAGCAATAGATATTGAATCTTCTATAAGTCGGGTTATGACAGGATTAGTTTCGGTTGAACATCATTCTTATATGTTGCGTTTTAAACAATTGATGTCTATTTATAAAAAAAACAAAGAACTAATAAATATAGGAGCATATATATCTGGTACTAATTCTGCTATTGATGAATCTATTAGTAAATATGATAAGCTAAATCATTTTTTACAACAGTCTATAAATACCAATGTTGATTTTTGTAATTCAATTAAAGAACTGAAAAAAATATTTGAAAAATAAGTAAATTTTAATGTAACTATGGGTTTTTGATACATGTTAAAAATAAATTTGTATCCAATTTTAGAGAGAATAGAAAAGTTAAAATTACAAAAGATAATTTCTTTATTTAAAGAAAAAAAAAATGTTTTAGAAATTATTAAAAAAGAGAAATTAATATTAACAAACTATCAAAATGAATATTTTAATAGTTTTAAATTAAAAAAAAATCTTGGAATTAATGAAATTGAATGGAAGAATTATGATTCTTTTTTAAATTTAATAAATAAAAACATTATAATTAAAGAAAAGATTTTAAAAGAAAAAGAACAGGAAATACAAAAAATTTTTTCTTCTTTTAAAAATAATTTTAAAAAAATGAATGTGTATAATTTTTTAAATAATTTTTTATATAAAAAAGAAAAAATGAAAGAAAAATTTTTAAATCAAAGAATTTTAGATGAATTAATGGTTCTTTTTTGTTTAAAATGAAGGATAATAAATTAAATGTTACTTAAAAATTTGGATAATTTTAATAAAATCAATGGTTTTAGAAAAATTAAAAGTTTGAGTTCTATTGTTTATCCTAAAAATAAAAGATTTAAAAATATTTATAATAAATTAAAAAATAAAAAATACTTAAAATTTGGAAATTTTTATCAGAGTTTTATTTGTCCTGTTAATTTTATATCTTTCTATAAAAACATAAATAATTTAAAATTAAATTTTTCAAATAAACGAGACAATAATTTAATTGATAAAATTAATGGATTGAATTTTTGTAAGAAAAAAAATAATTGGACAAATAGTAGTTTAAGTTTGCTAAAAAAAAATTTTTTGTTAAACATGAGAAGTAACATTGTTGATAAGTTAAATATTAATAACAAATTTAAAGAATGTAATTCTTGGAAAATTAAAAATTTTAAAATATATAATATTAACAATTTTTTTTTATTTTTTAATAAAATTAATGATAATTCATTAAATTTTTTTGAAAAATTGAATAAAAAAATATGCATTTCAAATAAAAATAATTTTACAACATTTGAATTTGATAAAAATCAAAATCTTAATAATGAAAAAAATACAGATGTTGATAAACAAAAAATTTTGTTTTGTTTATTTGATGAAATAAATAATAAAAGCAATTTTTTTTCGATTGTTCTTTTTAAGAATTTTTTTTATGAAACAGAAGAATTTAAAACGTTTTTTTTGGAACAAATATTAAATAATCTAAAAAAAAATAAAAAAAACAAATTAAAAATTTTAATTATTTCTAATAATCTAGAGAATATTTTAGTTGAATTTAATATAAAAAGTAAAAAAATTTCGTTAAATCTTTTTTCTAATAGTTCAAATTTATGTTCATTTTTAAAGTCTTTTTTACCAGATTTAAAAAAACGATTAAAAAAAAATAAAGTATTCATTGGTAAAGTAAAAATTTTTAAACAGAATTTTTTTGATCGCTTTAAAATAAATATTAATAAAAATAAAAATTTAAAATCTTTAACAAGCAATTTTTATAAAATTTTTGAAAATAAGTATTGTTATGAAAAAAAAATAAATTTTTTAAGTTTAATTAAAAAACATCAGTATTCAGATATTTTATTACATAGAAATGGAATTTATGTTTAGTTTTTTTAAATGTAGTGTATAGAAAAAAACTTTTTATTGCTAATTTTAAAAGAACATTTTTAATGTTTTATTATTTTTTTTTAAAATTATTTAAAACTAAAAAAAAGAGATATTAAATAGTAATTGTTTTTTTGAGGAGTATGTAATGGACGATATTATTAATGCTAAATCTAGTTTTAACAATTTTTCCATTTTAAATTCAATAAAAAAAAGAAGTGTTAATTCGTTTAATGTTAGTGATGATGAAAATTTTATAAATATCAGAAAGAATTATGTACTAAATAGAGAAATATGTATTTTTGATATTATTTCTAGTATCTTTATAAGTGTTTTTGAAAAAAAATTATGTAATTATTTTGAATTAAATAAGATTAATCTTTCTTTAAAAAAGAGTAAAATTGTTTTTTATTCTGATTTTTATTTAAAAAATTATAATTTTTTACAATTTGATTTCTCTAGAATTTTTTCTTGTTTCGATTGTTCATTTATTAACTTTTCTCCAGAATTTTTAACTATAATACTAGATTTATTGTTTGGTGGAGATGGTTATTATCCATTTGATAAAATCGAAAAAAGAAGATTCTCATCTAATGAGATTAGAATAATAAAAAAAATATATGAATTAGCAATACAATCCTATTGTATTGCTTGTAATAAACAATTTAAAGTAAATTATAAAGCTATAAGTTTAAAAAATGATTTTATTAAAAAAAAAGAGAAAGTTCATTCTAATAACACTAAACTAATGGTTTCAATTTTTGAGACAAAATTTAATAATATAAGATTAAGTTTTAATATTGGTATATTACTTTCTAAAATAGATGAAATCAAAAATACAATTGTTAAATATAAAAATTTAAATATCTTAAAAAATCAAAATAAAAATAAAAATTCTTTTGTTAAAAATTTTAATGATATTACAATTGATATAAAAGTTAAATTTAAAGATTTTTTTCTTCCTGTTTCTGAAGTTAATGAATTAAAAGTTGGTGACATTCTTTCTATTGAAGATCCAGAAGTAGTTAAAGGATATTCTTTTGGAAAATTTTTATTTTCTGGAAAATATGGACTATTAAAAGGAAAACACGCAGTTTCTATAAAAAAAATAAATAATTAAATTGATTTTTTTTTATTGAGGAGTAATTATTATGAATAAAAATGAAAAAAAAAATATTGTTGATCATATTTCTAACAAAAATAATTCAATTAAAACATTGAAAGAACATTGTTCAGATATTACTATTAATAGTAATAGTAATAAAAATGAAAATTTTAAAACTAAAAATGAAACTATAAATAATGTTAATATAGAAAATAATAAACTAGCTTTAGTAGGTTCAATACCAATAAAACTTTCTGTAGAATTAGGAAATACAAAAATTTCTATTAAAGATTTTTTAAAATTGTCTATTGGTTCAATTTTACCATTAGATAAAAAAGTAGAAAAATCGTTGAATATTTACGTTAATGATTGTTTAATAGCAAAAGGGGAGATTGTAATAATAGAAAGTAAGTATGGAATTAGAATTACTGAAGTTCTATCCGTTAGAGATAAAGTTCATAAATTAGAATAATGTAAAGACGTAAAAAATAATTAACTTAATTGAAACTATTAATTTTATTTTACAAATATTTTTTATTGTAATAAAATTACTATTCTTGATTTATTTTTTTTTATAAACATTAATAAAATTTGATTATTTTTTATTATTTATATAAATTAAAATAATTAATCTAAAAAAAATAACGATATTCTTTAGTTTTAAAAAACGTATAATATTTTTTTTGAAATTAAAGTAGAATAAAATAACTTAATATCTTGGAAAAATACGATGATTTATCAGATTGTTCCATTATTATTTTTAACTTTAATACCTCCTACAACATATGCAAAAAACATACCAGGATTAATAACTCAAAATTTATCAAATGGAGAACAAATTTGGTCGTTTCCAATTGAAACTTTATTGTTTATAACATCATTAACTTTTATACCTGCAGTTTTGTTAATGATGACTAGTTTCACAAGAATTATAATTGTTTTAGGATTTCTTCGTAGTGCTATTGGAACTCCTTATGCTCCATCTAATCAAATATTGTTAGGTTTATCTTTGTTTTTAACTTTTTTTATTATGAATCCTGTTTTTGAAAAATCTTACCAAGAATCTTATGTTCCATATAGTGAAAATAAAATTTCTGCTGTTACTGCAGTTCAAAATGGTTTTCAGCCATTTAAGAAATTTATGTTAAAACAAGTTCGTAAAAATGATTTAGAATTATTTTGTAAATTATCTCATACTTCTTCTAATTTTCCTAATAAAGAACTCATACCAATTAAAATTTTGTTACCTTCTTTTATTACAAGTGAATTGAAAACAGCATTTCAAATTGGATTTACTATTTTTATTCCATTTTTAATAATTGATTTGGTTGTTTCTAGTATATTAATGTCGTTAGGTATGATGATGGTTCCTCCATCTAGCATTTCCTTGCCTTTTAAGATTATGTTATTTGTTTTAGTAGATGGATGGGATTTACTTATTAATTCTTTATCAAATAGTTTTTTTTAATAGATTAAAAAAAATATTAAAAATTGATTAATTGTTTTTAATTATTAATTAATTTAATTAATTAAGTAAAAAATTTTTTTTAAATTAATTTTAATTAACTATTTTTTTAAAGAGTTTATATTTTTATTTTAAAAATTTTTATTTATTTCTATATATAATATATAGAATAGTAGATGGAGTATTTATGACTAGTACTGAATTAGTGATGTCAATGTTTAGTCAAGCTATGAAAACTTCATTGCTTTTGTCAGCTCCAGCACTGGTATCAGCATTGATTACTGGTTTGTTTGTTAGTATTTTTCAAGCATCAACTCAATTGAATGAACAAACTCTTTCATTTATACCTAAACTAATATCGGTAATTGGATCTATTTTTATTTTTGGTCCATGGATGTTACATCTAATGATCAATTATATAAATACATTATTTATTAATTTACCTGCCATAGTACATCAATGTTCAATTTAAACGGTATTGAATTATTACATTCTTTAGAAAATTTATTTTTTCCGTTTGTTCGTGTATTAGCATTTATTTTATCAGCTCCAGTTTTTGGAGAAACGATTGTTAGTAGTCGAATAAAAATTGTATTGTCTTTTTTAATTAGTTTTCTGGTTTTTCCATTTATACCAAAAATAGAATTTAATAATTTTTCTTCTGCTGTAATTATTGTGGTATTACTACAACAAATTTTAATAGGGTACTCTTTTGGATTTGTTATAAAAATAGCATTTGCTTCTTTGGAAATGGCAGGGGAAATAATTTCTTCTCAGATGGGTTTATCTTTTGCAAACTTTTTTGATGTTAGAAATAAAAATAATATTTCTTTAATTTCTCATTATTTAAGATTATTAACTTATTTTTTATTTTTATTATTTAATGGACATTTATCAATAATCTTAATTATATGCAATAGTTTTTATGATTTTCCAATTAGTGATGTTTTGTATATAAATCCTATCTTTTTTTTAGTTTTAGTAAATTATTCTGTTATAGTCTTTTTAAGTGCAATAAGATTTTCTTTTCCAGTTTTTTTAACTTTGTTAATTTTAAATTTTGTTTTGGCAATTTTAAATCGTATTTCTCCTCAAATTTCTATTTTTTCTATTGGATTTCCTATAACTTTACTAGTAGGAATGTTTCTCATTTATACTTTAGTACCAATTTCAATTCTATTTTTTAAACGTTTATTTTTAGAGACATACGGTTATTTTACTTAGTTTGTTTAGTATATTTTTTTTGAATTAGAATTGGCAATGAAATCTTTTAGTAAAAAAATAAATTTATATTGTTTTTTAAAATAAAAATTACCAATTTACGTTCTATTAGAATGAAATTGGTAATTGATTAAATTAAAAATTTAATTTTTTTAAAACAAGCTACTTTTAAAAGATTATTTTTTTATTTTAGATTCTTTATAAAGAACATGTTTTCTTATTAATGGATCATATTTTTTTAGTTCTAATTTTTCTGTTGTTTTTCTTTTATTTTTGGTAGTGGTATAATAATGACCACTTCCAGATGAAGAAACTAATTTTATTTTTTCTCTTGAGCTTTTAGCCATTTTTTATTTTTCTCCATTGTTTTTTTCAAGAGCTTTTGTTATTCCCTTTTTATCAATTGTTCTCATTCCTTTAGCAGATACTTTAATACAAATAAATTTCTTTTTTTCAGGAATCCAAAATTTATGATTATGTAAATTTAAAAAAAATTTTCTTTTTTTTGCATTCATTGCATGCGATCTTTTATTTCCAAACATTGGTTTTTTAGATGTAATTTTACATATTTTTGACATTTTTATATCCATTTTATTTGTTAATATTTCATAATTTATTTTTTCAAGTGTATATTTTTTTTTTTTATTTTATTTAAAATATTTGTATATTTAATAGTTTGTTAAAAATAAATATTTATTTTTTAAAATAAATCATAAATTTTAGTAGATTTTTCTCTTTGTTGTTTTTTTTGAATTTATTTTTTAAGATCTAAAAAAACATACATTTAATTTATTTAAATTTTTTTTTGTAAAAAATTATGATTTTTTATTTTTTTTTCTTTCAATTGATTTTAGAATTACTTGTTTTGCAATTTTTTTATTTTCCCAAGATAATATTTTTACCCATTTTCCTTTTTCTAGTTTTTTATAATTTTCAAAAAAATGTTCTATTTGTTTTTTTAATAGAATAGGGAAATCTGATATATCATTTATAGAATTATATTCTTCTGAAATTTTCTTATCTGGAACAGATATTATTTTTTCGTCTTCTCCGGATTCGTCTTTCATTTTTAATAAACCAACAGGTCGACATTGAATCACTGAGTTTGATAGTAGTGGATATGGAGTTACAACAAGAATATCTAATGGATCACCATCTAAAGATAAAGTATTATTGATATATCCATAATTACATGGATAAATCATATTACTTGCTATAAATCTATCAACAAATAAAATGTTGTAGTTTTTGTTCATTTCATATTTTATAGGACTAGAATTAGCTGGTATTTCAATAATAGCGTATACGTCTTCAGGTACATTTTCCCCAGAGATAATTTTGTTTATGTTCATTTTTCTTTCCATTATTAATAATGATTGATTATTTTTTTTTATTGAATAAAATATAATTAAAAAAATTTAGTATTCATTCAATAACAATTGTTTATTAGTAATTTTTGTTTTCTTTACAAATTATTTATAACAGATTTTAAAATAGTTAGGAAGGTTTTTTGAATGTGTTTAATTTATTAATTTAAATATGGATAAATACTATGGAAAAATATAAAGATATTTTAGAAACTGAAAAAAAATTAAGGGAATTTGTTTCATTTTCTTTAAATTTAATAAAAAAAAAATTTTCTTCTTTTTCTGCTATGGTTGTAGCAAATTATAATTTTGGAGTTAATTTAAGTGTTCGTTGGGGAAAATTAGAAAATGTTGAATTTCAAAAAAATAAAAATTTTTCTGTTATTATATTTTATAATCATAGGAAGGGAATTGCTTCTTCTAATGATTTGTCTTTGTTTAAGTTGGAAAAAATTATACAAAAAGCAGTAGATTTTTCTATGTATACAAGAAAAGATCACAATTTTAGTTTACCAGAAAAAAAATTTTTAGAAGTATTTGATAACGATTTAAAAATATTTTTCCCTTGTAAAAATAAGATCGAAAATAATATAGAAATTGTAACAAATATTGAAAATATTGCATTAAATTCAGATAGAAGAATCATTAATACTGAAGGTTCTTCGTTGTTAAGTAATACCAATATTAATGTTATTGGAAATAGTTATGGAATAATTAATTCATATAAAAATACTGTTCATAGTATTTCTATTGGAGTATTAGCAGCTTCTGAAAAAAATAATAAAAATATGGAAAGAGAATATTCGTATACTATAGCAAGAGATTTCAAAGATTTAGAATCTCCTATAGCAATTGGAAAAAAAGTAGCAAAAAAAGCTATCTTTAGATTAGGAGCAAAAAAGATTTCTTCTATGAAAGCATGTGTAATATTTTCTTCTGATGTATCTAGTAGTTTGTTTTCTTATTTTGTACAAGGGATTACTGGAAGTAATATTTATAAAAAAAATAGTTTTTTATGTGATAAATTAAATAAATTAATTTTTCCTAATTGGTTAAATATAGTAGATGATCCTCATGTAAAAAAAGGGCTTTTTTCTAGACCTTTTGATGGAGAAGGGGTTAGAACTAAAACTTTAAAAGTTGTAGAATCAGGAATTTTAAAAACTTGGTTGTTAGATTGTTATTCATCTAGAAGATTAGGATTAAAAACTACTGGTCATTCTGAAGGAATTCATAATTTTATAATTTCTACAGAAAATAAAAATTCACTTTTGACATTTAAAGACATGTTGTCTGAAGTTCGTTTGGGAATATTAGTTACAGAATTGATGGGAGACGGAGTAAATTTAATAAATGGAGATTATTCTAAAGGAGCTTTTGGATTTTTAGTAGAACATGGAAAAATTAAAAATCCAGTGAAAGAAATTACTATTTCCGGAAATTTAAATGAAATTTGGAAAAATATTATATATCTTGGAAAAGATATTAATTATAAAAAAAATATACAATGTGGATCAATTTTTGTTTCAGAAATGCAAATTTCTGGTTTGTAAAAAAAATAAAACATTTATATAAAAAATTATATACTATATAAGTGTTTTTGAAATAAATTTTTGAAATTTAAATTTTTTATTTTTATTAAAAGTGAAATCAAATAATCTGTAAGCCGGATTCTGTTTTTAATAGTCATTTATCTAGTATAATAATTGCTTATTATCTCAAGCGGTCTACCCAGATTTTTAAATACGGGTTATATTGAACAAATCTTTATTTGACCTTGCTCCAGGTGGAGTTTACCTTGCCAAAATTTATTTCTAAATTTGCGGTGTGCTCTTACCACACCTTTTCACCCTTACCAAATTATATTTTTATTTTTTTGGCGGTTTTTTTTCTGTGGCACTAGTCGTAGAATTCCCAGGTGTTACCTGGCACCTTACCCTATGGAGTCCGGACTTTCCTCTATTTTAAAAAATATAAAATAGCGACTATTCGATTAATTGAAATCACTTGTATTATGAATAATACTATCAAATTTTTTTTTATTTGTCATCTTTTATGTTTTTTATTGCTTCTTTATATATATAATTTTTTTTTTCTCGACATATTTTTGAAGTTAGTAATATTGATTGTTTTAAAGATAGTTCTTGACTTAAAATATTTAGTATTCTTTTAGTTTCTTTTTTTTTTTCTTTTTTTCTTTTTATTCCTTTAATTAGAATAATAAATTCTCCATTTTTATTTTTTTCATCTTTTTTAAGAAATTTTAATACTTTTATGGCTGTAGATTTATAAAACAGTTCCCAAATTTTTGTTATTTCTTTTGCTATAGTTATTTTTTGATGTTCTCCTAGTTCATTAATGATTTCTTTTATAGAATTGATAATTCTATGAGAAGATTCTAAAAAAATTGTGGTTCTTTCATTTTTTTTTATTTTTCTAAATGTTTTTTTTATGTCTTTCTTTTTTGGAAAAAACCCTTCATAGGAAAATTTATCAGCAGGAAGTCCAGATCCTATAAGCGCAGTAATAATTGAACAAGCTCCAGGTAAAGGTATTATTTTTATTTTTTTTTTTTGACATGCTTTAACTAAAACAAATCCAGGATCATTGATTATTGGAGTTCCTGCGTTAGATACTAGTGCAATTGTTTGTCCTAATAGTAATTTTTTAATTAAATATTTTGTTTTTTTTTCTTCGTTGTGTTTGTTAAAAGAAATTATTTTTTTTTTTTTATATCAAAATTTTTTAGTAATATTGTTGTATGAAAAATATTTTCAGCAGCAATAATATTTACTTTATTTAAAATTAATAATGATCTTTTTGTAATATCCAGAAGATTTCCTATTGGAGTTGGAACAATATATAAACAATTTTTGTTAATTATATTTTTAAGATGGACCAAGGTATTTGTTTTCATTTTTAAAATATTTTATTATTGTAAATAATATATAATTATTTTATTAAATAAAAAAAATAAACAGATAATAATTTTATTATATCATTCTTTTTTTTTTTTTAATTTTTAAAAAAAATTATTTTTTATTTTTTTTAAGGAAAAATAGTGAAACGAGTAGTTATAACAGGAATAGGAATTATTTCTTGCATTGGAAATACTGAAAAAGAAATATTAAATAATTTAAAAAATGGAAGATCAGGAGTTTTTTTTTCTAAAAAAATGCATCAGCTAGGCATACGTAGTCACATTTGTGGAAAAGTTAAATTTAAAAAAAAATATATAGATAGAAAAAATCTTAGATTTATGACAAAAATTGCAGAATATGCATATGTAGCATTAAAAAATGCTATTACAAATTCTGGTTTGATTTCTAAAATTTATGAAAAGAACAATAAAGTAGGAATAATTATTGGTTCTGGATTAGGTATTATGAATTTAAGAAATATTTTCAATAATGTTCTTAAGTTAGAAAAATTCAAAGATCCTTATTCGATAATAAAATACATGCCTTCTTCAATTTCTTCAATTTTATCTGTGATTTTAAAATTATATGGAGTCAATTATGCAATAAATTCTGCATGTACAACTTCTGCTAATTGTATTGGTCATGCTTATCAACTAATAAAACATGGTTATCAAGATATAGTGTTTGCAGGAGGAGCTGAAGAATTAACTGAAGAAGCAGCTATTGGTTTTGATAAAATGAGGATTTTATCTACAAATTATAATTCTATTCCAAACAAAGCATCTCGTGTCTTCGATACAAATCGAGATGGATTTGTTTTATCAGAAGGAGCTGGAATATTAGTTTTAGAAGAATTAAATCATGCTTTAAGTAGAAAAGCTCCGATAATTTATGGAGAATTAATAGGTTATGGATTTTCTTCGAATGGTCAAAACATGGTTTCTTCTTCTGAGATTAGTTTGATTCGTTGTATGAATATGGCGTTAAATAACTTAAAAAAAAAATCAATTGATTATTTAAATCCTCATGCTACTTCTACTAAAAAAGGTGACATTGTAGAGTTGAATGCTATTAAAAATGTATTTAAAAAAAATAATATCCCAATAATTTCTGCAACAAAGTCCATGACTGGTCATTCTTTAGGAGCATCTGGAGTACATGAAATTATCTATACATTAATTATGATGAAAAATAATTTTATAGCACCTAGCATTAACATTGATTCATTGGATGTTTTAGCTCAGGGAATGAACATTTCAAAAAAAATAATAGAAACCAAAATTAATTATGCTATGTCAAATAGTTTAGGTTTTGGAGGAACAAGTGTCAGTTTAGTTTTAAAAAAAAATAATAAATACAGTTCATAGTAAATGTTTTCTTCATTTTTTTAACCATATAAATTTTTATTTTTTTAAATAAAGTTTTTTTTATAAAATTTTTATTAATAAGAATTTTTTTTTATTAATTTTAAATAGTATTAATTTAATTATTTATGGAGTTTAAAATTGAATAGCTTAAATTATTTAAAAAAATTTTCAACTGTTGTCGTTGATACTGGAGATGTTAGTTTAATAGATAAATTTCTTCCCGAAGATGCTACAACTAATCCTTCTTTAATTTTAAATGTTTGGAATTTAAATCAATATAAAAAAATAATTGATAAAGCAATTATATATTCTAAAAAACAAGGGATGGATGAAAAAAAATCAATGAATTTTATTATTAATAAACTATCTACCGGAATTGGAATAGAATTACTAAAAAAAATCCCTGGTTACGTTTCAACAGAAATAAGTGCGGATTGTTCTTTTGATAAGTCAAAATGTATTGAAGAATCAAAAAAGATAATTGAAATGTATGAAGAAGAAAATATAGATAGATCTAGAGTTTTAATTAAGTTGGCAGCAACTTGGGAAGGAATTAAAGCTTCAGAAGAACTAGAAAAATTAAATATCAAATGTAATTTAACTTTATTGTTTTCTTTTGCTCAAGCTAAAGCATGTGCGGAAGCAGGTGTTTTTTTGATTTCTCCGTTTGTAGGACGAATTAGTGATTGGTATAATATTAATTATCCTAATCAACAGGATTTTTACGATGTAAAAAAAGATAAAGGAGTACAATCTGTAATTAGAATCTTTAATTATTATAAAACACATGGATATAAAACTATTATTATGGCAGCTAGTTTTAGAAATATTGAACAAATATTAGAATTATCTGGATGTGATAAGTTAACTATATCTCCAATTTTATTAGATAAATTAATGAATTCTTCAAAATCAGTTAAAAAAAACCTTGTTGTTGCTAATAAAGTTAGTACAGTTCCTCCTAAAAAATTATCCAAATCTAAATTTTTATGGGAACATAATTTAAACTCTATGGCTGTTGAAAAATTATCAGAAGGAATTCGACAATTTTCAGCAGATCAAAAAAAGTTAGAAAAAATTATTATTTCTAATTTTTATTAGTTTATAAAAACATTTTTTAAATTAGTTTTTAAAAAAGGATATTTATAAAATTTAAATATTCACAATTGATTTATGGAGTATATATGATTTCTAGAAGAGAATTAGCTAATGCAATTCGTATATTAAGTATTGACTCAATTGAAAAAGCTAAATCAGGACATCCAGGAGCTCCAATGGGAATGGCTGATATAGCTGAAGTATTATGGAGAAGTTTTTTACGTCATAATCCAAACAACCCAAAATGGTTTGATAGAGATAGATTTGTTTTATCCAATGGTCATGGATCTATATTATTATATAGTATATTACATTTGACAGGATACGATTTGTCAATTAAAGATTTAAAGAATTTTAGAACATTAGATTCAAAAACTCCAGGTCATCCTGAATCATTTCAAACTATTGGAGTAGAAACTACTACTGGACCGTTAGGTCAAGGATTAGCAGCAGCTGTTGGAATGGCTATTGCCGAACGAACATTATCAGCTAGTTTTAATAAAAATGGATACAATATAATTGATCATTATACCTGGGTTTTTGTTGGAGATGGTTGTTTAATGGAAGGAATTTCTCATGAAGTATGTTCATTAGCTGGAACATTAAAATTAGGAAAATTAATTGTATTTTATGATAGAAATTATATTTCTATTGATGGAAACATTGATTCTTGGTTTACTGAAAACATTCATAAAAGATTTTCTTCTTATGGTTGGCATGTAATTGATTCCGTAAATGGTCATGATTCAGATTCTATTTTTAATGCAATTGTTTTAGCTAAATCTGAAAAAAACAAACCATCTATTATTATTTGTGATACTACAATTGGATTTGGTTCTCCAAATAAATCCGGAAAAGAAATTTGTCATGGTTCTCCATTGGGATTGTTAGAAGTAGAATTAACAAGAAAACAATTAAATTGGAAAAATACTGATTCATTTAAAATATCTAAAGAGATTTATAGAGAATGGAATGCTAAAGAAAAAGGAGCTCGTTTAGAAGAAGAGTGGAATAATTTAATTAATTCTTATAAAAAAAAATATCCATCTTTATATGATGAATACATTCGTCGCATGGAAGGAAATGTTCCTATTAATTTTGCTAATTCTATTAATAAATTTATTATTTCTATGGCTTCTAACACGGAAAAAGTTGCTACTAGAAAATCATCACAAAATACATTAGAAACAATAGGTCCATTATTACCAGAGCTGTTTGGTGGTTCAGCTGATTTATCGCCTAGTAATTTAACCATGTGGTCAGGTTCTAAGTCAATAAAAAATTATTCTAATGGAAATTATGTACATTTTGGAGTGAGAGAATTTGGAATGACTGCCATTGGAAACGGAATTTCTAATCATGGTGGTTTTATTCCATATACAGCTACATTTTTAATTTTTGTAGAATATGCAAAAAATGCTGTTCGAATGGCTGCGTTAATGAAAATTAAGCATATATTTATATACACACATGATTCTATTGGTTTAGGTGAAGATGGTCCTACTCATCAACCTATTGAACAAATAGCTAGCTTAAGAATTGTTCCTAATTTAAGTGTTTGGAGACCCAGTGGTGCGTTGGAAACAGCAATAGCATGGAAATATGCTTTAAATAGATCATCAGGACCTACCGCATTGATTTTATCCAGACAAGATATAACTAACAATTCTATCGATAAAAATATAATAAAAAATATAATTCGTGGTGGTTATATTTTAAAAAAAACAAGTAAAAAAAAGACTATAGATTTAATTTTAATTTCAACTGGGTCTGAAGTAGAATTATCTTATAATGTTTTTTTAAAATTAGAAAAATTAGGGTTTGTAGTACAGCTAGTTTCTATGCCTTGTTGCGATGTTTTTGATAATCAAGATGAAGAATACAAACAATCTGTAATATTGCCTAATGTTGTTCAAAGAGTAGTAATTGAAGCTGGAGTAAGTAATTTTTGGTACAAATATATAGGAACTTATGGAATTTGTTTTGGAATTAATAAATTTGGAGAATCTGGATCAGCTCAGTGTTTATTTTCTAAATTTGGTTTTACTGTTGAAAACATTGTGCAAAAAATAAATAATTTATACATAAAATCTTCAAATTAATTTTTTTATAGGGCTTTTATAGCCCTTTTATTTTTTAAATAAAATATATTTTTTAAAATTTATATACTTTTTTGTTTCTATTATTTAATTTTAAATTCAATTTAAAAGAGTACATTATGGGATTTTTAAATGATTTCAATGTCAGTAATTGAATTACTTAAACAACTTGTAGAAATTCCTTCAATCAGTCCTTTAGATCTAGGATGTCAAGATATAATTGAAAAAATGTTAGTTTCCTTAGGATTTAAAACAGAAAAATTTTTAATTAATAAAACTAGTAATTTATGGGCTCAACGTGGAAAAGGAAAAACATTAACTTTTTTGGGTCATACTGATGTAGTACCTCCTGGAAATATAAAAAATTGGAATTCTAATCCATTTAATTTAAAGATTAGTAATAATTATGTTTTTGGTCGAGGAGTAGTTGATATGAAAGGATCTATATCTGCTATGTTGGTAGCTGTTCGTGATTTTGTTATTAACAATCCTTTATATGATGGAAGAATATCATTCTTAATTACTTCAGATGAAGAATCTACTGGAACTGATGGAACTATAAAAGTAGTAGAAAAATTGATTCAAAGAAATGAAAAAATTGATTTTTGTTTGGTTGGAGAACCTACCAGTGAATCTATTTTAGGAGATGTAATAAAGAATGGTAGAAGAGGTTCTTTAAGTGCTCAATTAATTATATATGGTACTCAAGGACATGTTGCATATCCTCATTTATTTGATAATCCAATACATAAATCAATTTTAGCACTACAAAATTTAATAAAATATAAATGGAAAGATGAAAATGATTTTTTTCCATGTACTCAGTTACAAATATATAAAATTAATTCTAATGTTAATTCAAGTAATGTAATACCTGGTGAATTAGAAGTTGAATTCAATGTTCGATTTAATCCAGAAACTTCAGTAAACAAGATTAAATCAACCATATTATGTTTATTAAATTATAGTAATATAAAATATAAATTAAATTGGAAACAATTTTCTAATCCTTTTTATTCTAGTCCTAGTAAATTAATTCCTATAGTAGAAAAATCTATCAATTCAATTCAAAATATTTCTACGAGAATATCCACCTCTGGAGGTACTTCAGATGGAAGATTTTTTCTAAAAATGAATAGTGAAATAGTAGAATTAGGTTTAGTAAATAAAACAATTCATCAATGCAATGAAAGTACTTCAATTTCTGATTTAAAAAAGTTAGTTTTAATTTATAAAAAAATTATTTTTAATCTATTTAGTTAATTTTTTATAAATTAAGGAATTTTTATAAAATTTCAGAGTATCAAATTGATACTCTGTTTTTATTAAATTATAGATCTTTTTTAATTTTTATTTTTAAAACATTTTAATTTAAAAATTTTTGTTTAGCAAAAAAATTAGAAAAACTTATTTCATAAGTTTAAAATTATTTGAATTTTTTTAAAGATACTAAATAATTTATTTTTTTTGAAGTGTTTGCTTCTAATGATGGATTTACTTTTTCTAGTTTTTCTTCTTTTCTAACATTTTTAGACGGATTAAAAATATTATTTTTGTATAGTTGTTGATTTGAACAAGAAGACATTAATAATGATAATATAAAAAATAAGCATAAATAGATGGATTTTTCTTTATAAAGAATCATTTTTTTTCTCTTTATTATAGATTTTAGCACTTTTTAATGCATGGATTAATGTTATTTTTGTTTTATCAGAAATTTTAGTCAATGGTAATCTTATTGAATCTGATAAAATAAGATTTATTTTTTTTGCAACCCATTTTATTGGAATGGGATTTGATTCTATAAATAATGATCGATGTAATATTTCTAGTTCTTGATTTATTAATCTTGCTTTTAAAAAATTTCCTTTATTTGCTAACTGACAAATTTTTCTCATTTTTTTTGCTGCAATATTAGCTGTAACTGATATTACTCCATTTCCTCCTAATTGTATAAAATCTAAAAATGTACAATCATCTCCACTGATTAAAATAAAATCGTTTTTTACTTTTTGTTTGATTTTATTAACTCTTGATAAATCTCCTGTGGCTTCTTTTATTCCAATTATATTTTTTAATTTTGACAATTTTATCACAGTGTCAGGAATTAAATCACATCCAGTTCTAGAAGGTACATTATATAGTATTTGAGGGATTTCAGTATGTTCTGATATAGACTTAAAATGTTGATATAATCCTTTTTGAGTTGGTTTGTTATAATAAGGAGTAACACTTAAACATGCAGCTATTCCACTATTTTCAAATTGTTTAGTCAAAGAAATACTTTCTTTGGTAGCATTGGCTCCAGTTCCAGCTATAATTGGAATTTTTCCATCAGAAAATTCTAGCGTTAACATGACTACATGTATATGTTCAGATTGATTTAATGTAGCCGATTCCCCGGTAGTACCAACTGAGACTATTGCAGATGTTCCGTTTTTTATATGATACTTAACTAATTTTTTTAAACTAAATTTGCAAATTTTACCTTTCTCATTCATTGGTGTAATTAATGCAACTATACTTCCTTTAAACATTATATGTTTTGTCCTAAAAATTATTTTTCTTGTTTTGTTTTAAATGCATTTAGCAAAAATAATTAATAAATAAAAATTAATATTTTAAATATTGTTGAATTTTTATTTTTTTAAATATATATACATATATTTTTTATAGAAAGCATTTTTGTAAATTAATTTATTTAATAATTTATTGAATTATAAAAATAAATATTTATTATACAACAATGAATATATTTTAAGTAATAAATTATTAATTATAAAAATATGGTTAAGTATCTATAATTTTTTAAAATTTAAAAATTTTATTAATTATTACTATTAAATTAGATTATATCTAAATATAAATGATGAATTCAACATTTTTATTTATATAAAATAATTTATATGTGAAAAAATATATTTTTTTTAAATTTATTTAAATTAAAATTGTTTTATCAGTCAAAACTGATTGAAGATAGTTAAATTAAAATTATTTTTTAAAATTGTTAAATGTTATTCATCTATTATTATTTGTTTCTAACAAATATTAAGTTTTAACTTAACTATTAATTTAAGTTATTAATACTTATTTGTTAAATATTATTTTTTTTAATGGTTTTTTCTGATAAATTATTAATTATTAAACAGTTCTTTGTGAAAAAGTTTTATTTTTTTAATTATGTTTTATGATTTGATGCAAGCATTGTGCTTGATTTCTTAGTAAGTGATCCATCAATACAATTGAAAGCATTGCTTCTACAATTGGCACAGCTCTAATTCCTACGCAAGGATCATGTCTTCCTTTTATTATGATTTTACAATTTTCTTTTTTATTGTTAATTGTGGTAACTGGAATTCCAATACTTGAAGTAGGTTTAAATGCTACTCTAGCAACAATAGTATTTCCATTACTTATACCTCCGAGAATTCCACCTGAATGATTACTTTGAAATTTTTCATTATCGTACATATTATCTCTATGTTCACTTCCTTTCTGTTTAATTACAGAAAATCCATCTCCAATTTCTACTCCTTTTGCAGCATTAATACTCATTAATGCATGAGCAATATCAGCATCTAGTTTATCAAAAACAGGTTCTCCTAATCCTACAGGAACATTTTTTGCTATTACAGTAATTTCAGCTCCAATGGAATTTTTTTCTTTTTTAATTTCATTTAAGTAGTTTTTAAGTTGTTTTATAATTTTTTTATTTGGAGAAAAAAATTGATTTTTTTCTACTTCTTCTAAAGAATCAAATTCACAGTTAATTTTTCCTAATTTTGATAAATATGCTTTTATAGTTATTTTATGATTAATGAATAAGTACTTCTTGGCAATTGCTCCTGCTGCTACTCGAATAGCAGTTTCTCTTGCAGAAGATCTCCCTCCTCCTCTAAAATCTCTAATTCCATATTTTTTTTCATAAGTAAAATCTGCATGGCCAGGTCTATATATATCTTTGATGTTTTCATAATCCTGTGACCTTTTATCTTGATTGTAAATAATTAATCCTATACTAGTTCCAGTGGTTTTTCCATTAAATACTCCAGATAAAATTTTTATTTTATCTGGTTCTCGTCTAGGTGAGGTATATTTAGATGTTCCGGGTTTTCTTCTTTCAAGTTCTTTTTGTAAATCGTTTTCAGATATTTTAAATCCTGGAGGAACTCCATCAACGATACCTCCTAAGGCTATTCCATGTGATTCTCCAAA
The DNA here is from genome assembly GCA_049942965.1 of Buchnera aphidicola (Tetraneura akinire). Lineage (GTDB taxonomy): Bacteria > Pseudomonadota > Gammaproteobacteria > Enterobacterales > Enterobacteriaceae > Buchnera_D. The sequence goes on along the minus strand of CP188088.1, from coordinate 441,218 downwards.
GGTAGTTACTTTAAATATTTTTCCAATGCTATTTCCTGGCATTTTTTTTCCTTATTGTTTGAAAGATTAATTATATTAACCATATACTTTTTATCTTAAAACTTTTTTTTTAAAATATAAATATTTAATTTATAATTCATGATCTAAACATTATTTAAAATAAATACTTAAAATTAAGTACAATTATTTAATTAATAATTAAAATTTAAAAATGTTCTTTTCAAATCTAATTTGAGACTATTTTATTTTAATAATAAATAAAAATTTTTCGGTTAAGTTATGACTAAAAGACAAAAATTGTTAAATCTAAACAAATTATCTTTTAAAGAATATATGATTGGTACAAATAAAATAGTGCAAGATAAATTTTATCAAAACAAGCGTTTTTATATAAATGTTAGATCTTGTAAAAAAAAGGAAATTATTGAAGAAGAGTTACATAGCTATTATTTTACTAATACAAAAAAATATTTTTTATTAAAAGAAAATCCAATATGCTATATTCGTAATAGCATGTTTTCCAGTTGTCTTAAAAATTTAAAAAACGGGAAATATTTTCCAGAAATTACATTAGATTTGCATGGTTTGACTAAAAACCAAGCAAAAAAAGAGTTAGGTAGATTATTTTTCATTTGTCAAAAAGAAAAATTTTCTTGTGTTTCTATAATTCACGGACATGGAAAAAATATATTGAAATTAAATATTCCGTTTTGGTTGTCGCAACATCCAAATGTAATAGCCTTTCACGAAGCTCCAAGAAAATTTGGAAAAAATATAGCAATATTAGTTTTGTTAGAAGTGATTTAAAAAATAGTTAATTTATGGATCTTATTTTTTCAGTTATTTATACATGATAATTTCTTATACTTTTTATTTAAGAAAACAAATGTTCTATAAATGATAGATTATTATTAAATTTGGATTTAATTTCATTAAATATTTTTTGATTTTAATATTCAAAAATATTATTTTAAGGAATTATTAATTATGAACAATAATAATCGGTTAAGAATTGCTATACAAAAATCAGGTCGTTTGAGTGATGATTCAATTGAATTATTATTTCTTTGTGGAATTAAAGTTAATTTAGAACAACAACATTTAATTTCTTTTTCTCAAAATATGCCAATAGAAGTAATGAGAGTTAGAGATGATGACATACCGGGATTAATCATGGATGGTATTGTAGAATTAGGAATTGTTGGAAAAAATGTTTTAGAAGAAATTGCATTGTCTCGTAAAGATCAAAATAAAAGTATTAGTTATAAATTACTTAAAAATTTAGATTTTGGAGTATGTAGATTGTCTTTGTCAGTTCCAGTAGATAAGGAATATTTTAATTTACAATGTTTAAATAATTCTCGAATTGCAACATCATATCCTTATTTATTGAAAAAATATTTAAATAAAGAAAAAATTCATTTTAGTTCTTTTTTATTAAATGGTTCTGTGGAAGTTGCTCCTAGAGCTGGTTTATCTGACGCAATTTGTGATTTAGTATCTACCGGTAGTACTCTGGAAGCTAATGGGTTGAGAGAAGTTGAAGTAATATACCATTCGCATGCATGCTTAATTAGTTCTAGTAGTGAGATTTCAAATTTAAAAAAAAAAATAATTGAAAAGTTATTGGTTCGTATAACTGGAATAATTACAGCTAGGGAATCTAAATATATTATGTTACATATTCCAACTAAAAAAGTTAAAAAAGTAATAAATTTATTAAGAGGAGCTGAACGTCCAACAATTTTAAATTTAGTAGGTGACAAAAACCGTGTTGCCATGCATATGGTTAGTAGAGAAAGCATTTTTTGGGAAACTATGGAAAAATTAAAAATATTAGGAGCAAGTTCTATTTTAGTTTTACCCATAGAAAAAATGATGGAGTAATATATAAATGTTAAAGAATGTTTTTTTTTGGAAAGAATTAAACGAACAACAGAAAAAAAAAATTTTATCTCGTCCAAATATTTATGTAAAAAAAAAATGTAAACAGTTAGTAAAAAAAGTGCTTGTTGATATTTTAAATTATGGTGATTCAGCTTTAAAAAAATATTGTTTTCTATTTGACAAAAAAAGAATAGAAAAATTTAAAATTGAAACACAAATTATTTCTAGTTCTTATTTAAATATTAATAAAGAACTAAAAAAATCTATATTAAATGCTAAAAATAATATTGAATATTTTCATAAATTTCAAAAGAAAAAAAAAATAGATATAGAAATAAAACCCGGTGTTAGATGTCAGCATATTTCTGTTCCAATTGAGTCTGTAGGTTTATATGTTCCTGGAGGCTCATCTCCGTTAATTTCTACAGTTTTAATGTTAGCTATTCCAGCTACAATTGCTGGTTGTAAAAAAATAATTTTATGTTCACCACCACCTATATCTAATGAAATTTTATATTGTGCTCACATTTGTGGAATACAAGATGTTTATCAAATAGGTGGATCTCAAGCAATTGCAGCTATGGCATTTGGAACTAAAAGTATACCTAAAGTTCAAAAAATTTTTGGACCAGGTAATGCATATGTCACTGAAGCTAAAATGCAAGTTAATAGTTTTACAGAAGGTGTCTCCATAGATATGCCAGCTGGTCCTTCAGAGGTATTAGTCATTGCAGATAAAAGCGCTAATCCAGATTTTATTGCTGCCGATTTATTATCACAATCTGAACATGGAATAGATTCACAATCCATCTTTGTTACTACAGAATATACATTAATTAAACAGGTAATCTTTTCAATTTCCACTCAAATGAAAAAATTTTCTAAATTAGATTTAATTGTTCAATCGATAGAAAACAGTAGATTTATCATAGCTGAAAGTTTATTAGAATGTATAAAAATATCAAACATGTATGCTCCTGAACATTTAATTATACAAACTGTCAATTCTAGAAAATTATTGAAATATATTGTTAATGCAGGATCTGTTTTTTTAGGAAAGTGGTCTCCTGAATCAGTAGGAGATTATGCTTCTGGATCTAATCATGTTCTTCCTACTAATGGATATGCATTATCACATTCAGGATTAAGTGTTTTTGATTTTCAAAAAAATATAACTGTACAAGAATTAACGAGAAATGGATTGATTGATTTATCTGATACTATTTTAAAAATAGCATCTTTTGAAAAAATGGATGCACATAAAAATTCTATTTTAGTGAGAATAAAGAAAAATTTAATGGAGAAAGAAAAAATTTGAAAATTATAGATTTAGTACGAAAAAGTATTAAAGATATTCAACCTTATCAATCGGCTCGTCGTATAGGGGGAAGTGGGGATATTTGGTTAAATGCAAACGAATTACCAATTTCAACTTTATTTAAAGAAAACATTAAAAATTTAAATCGATATCCTCCATTTCAATCTAAAAAATTGATTTCATATTATTCTAGTTATATTGGTTGTAACAAAGATCAAATATTAGTTACCAGAGGAGCTGACGAAGGGATTGAATTATTAATTCGAGCTTTTTGTGAGCCCAAAATTGATGCAATCATAACATGTCCTCCAACATATGATATGTATAGAATTTGTGCTCAATTATTTAATGTTGAAAATAAATTGTGTTTTAGATTATCTAATTGGGATTTAAATATTTTAGATATTGAAAAAAAAATAAATAATGTAAAAATAATTTATATTTGTAATCCTAATAATCCAACAGGAAATTTAATCAAAGTTAATGATATAAAAAAAATTTTAGAGATTAGTTTTGATCGTAGTTTAGTAGTTATCGATGAAGCATATATTGAATTTTTCCCTGATGGAAGTTGTTTATCTTTGTTATCCAAGTACACTAATTTAGTAATTTTGCGAACTCTTTCTAAAGCATTTGGGTTAGCTAGTATTAGATGTGGTTTCGTAATATCTCATTCAGAAGTTATAAGAACATTATCTAAAGTGATTGCTCCATATCCATTACCTGGACCTGTAGAACAAATAGCTATTTCTTCTCTAAAAAAACAAAAAATTTTTTTTATGAATAATTATATCAATTCACTAATTGAGACAAGGAATTGGCTTTTTAGTGAATTAAAAAAATGTAGTTGTGTTAGTAAGGTTTTTGATAGTTTTGCTAATTTTTTATTAGTAAAGTTTAATTGTTTTGAACTAGTAATTAGTTTTTTAAAAAAAAAAGGAATTGTAGTTCGTAATCAAACAGAAAAATATGGATTGCAGAGATGTATTAGAATTTCTATTGGAACTCGTAGTGAATGTTTATTTTTTTTAAAAGTAATTAAAAACATAAAAATATAGAAAATAAAAATGAAAAAAAAAAAACTAAAAAAAATTTTATTTATTGATAGAGATGGAACTTTAATAAAAGAACCTAAAATTGATTTTCAAGTTGATAACTTAGAGAAGGTTAAATTTGAAAAAGAAGTATTTATATCTTTAATACAATTAAAAAACTATGGATATAGTTTTATTATGATTACTAATCAAGATGGATTAGGAACAGAAAAATTTCCTTTGTCTTGTTTTAACAACGTTCAAAAATTTATAATAGATACGTTTTCATCTCAAAACATTTTCTTTAAAAAAGTTTTTATTTGTCCACATGAAGAAAAAGAAAATTGTTTGTGTAGAAAACCAAAAATAGGGTTGGTCAAAGATTGGTTGAAAAGAAATCATTTATCTAAAAATAGTTGTTACGTTATTGGTGATAGAAACACAGATATAGAATTTGCAAAAAATATTGGAATAACTGGTTTATTATATCATTCTAAAAAAAATAATTGGTCTAATATATCTAAAAAACTTATTTTATCTAAGGATAGATATGGTAAGTTTGTTAGAAAAACTAATGAGTCATTAGTTTTGGTTGAAATATGGTTAGACCGAATTGGGAAAAGTAACATAAATACTGGAATTCCATTTTTTGATCATATGTTAGATCAAATTGCTGTTCATGGAGCATTTAAAATGAATGTTTTTACTAAAGGAGATATACATGTAGATGATCATCATACTGTAGAAGACACTGCTATAACTTTTGGAAATGCTTTTTTAAGATCTTTGAATAAAAAGGTTGGAATTGGTCGATTCGGATTTACTTTGCCAATGGATGAAAGTATAAGCACTTGTATATTAGATTTGTCGGGGAGACCATATTTATGTTATGAATCAGTTTTTAAATATCAAAAAATAGGTGATTTAAGTACTGATATGATTAAACATTTTTTTAGTTCAGTTTCTTATTCTATGATGTGTACAATTCATTTAAAAGCTAAAGGAGAAAATGATCATCACATTGCTGAAAGTATGTTTAAATCTTTTGGAATAGTTTTAAAACAGGCAAAACAGATTACTGATAATCACTTACCTAGTTCAAAAGGAACTTTATAATTGTGAAAATTGTAATTTTAGACACAGGTTGTTCTAATCTTCTTTCTGTAAAATTGTCAATTAAACGCTTGGGTTACTGTCCGGAAATTACTCATGATTCTAATAAAATATTATCTGCTGATAGGGTGATCTTTCCTGGAATTGGTACTGCATCATCTATTATGCAAAGTTTAAATAAATTTAATTTAATTAAAACAATAAAAAAAATTAAAAGTCCAATGTTAGGAATATGTTTAGGAATGCAAGTTTTGAGTTCTTTTAGTATGGAATCTAATGGAATTGAAATGCTTGGAATTATTGATTCCAAAGTATCTTTACTAAAATCAAATGAATTAGCACTTCCACACATTGGATGGAATAATGTTTTTATTCAAAACAATCATCCATTATTTAAAAATATTAATAATAAATCTAGATTTTATTTTGTGCATAGTTATTCTTTTCCAGTTTGTCAATTTACTATTGCTAGTTCTTTTTACGGACAAAAATTTAGTTCAGCTATACAAAAAGATAATTTTTTTGGTGTTCAATTTCATCCTGAAAAATCTAGTATTTTAGGTTTACAGTTATTAAAAAATTTTTTAGAGATACTTTAATTATGATAATTCCTTCATTGGATATTTTAAATAAAAAAGTTGTACGTTTATTTCAAGGAAATTATAAAAAAAAAACAATCTATAAAAAAAATGTGTTTGAGGAGTTAAAAAAATATAAGTTAAACGGAGTGGAATATGTTCATTTAGTTGATTTGGAAGGAGCAAAAGATCCAAAAAATAAACAAATGGAATTTTTTAAATCAATATTGAATAAAGTAAAAATAGATTTACAAATAGGTGGTGGAATCAGATCTGAAAAAGATATTGAAGAATATTTCTCTTATGGAATAAAAAGAGTAGTATTAGGTTCTTCTGTAATTGAAGACGAGAAAAACGTAAAAGATTGGTTATTTAGATATGGTTCTGAATCAATAGTTTTAGCTATAGATATAAATACTTCAGATGGAAACAAAGTTTTTATAAATGGTTGGAAAAAAAAAACCAATTTTGTGTTAGAAGATCTATTAAAAAAATATGAAGATTTTGGATTAAAACATGTTTTATGTACAGATATATCTAAAGATGGAACTTTAAAAGGACCTAATATTAATTTATATAAAGAACTATGTCTATCATTTAAACATTTATGTTTTCAATCCTCTGGGGGTGTTAGTTCTTTAACTGATATTTTAAAATTAAAAAAAAATGGAATATCCGAGATTATTATAGGAAAAAGTTTTTTAGAAGAAAGATTTACTATTGTGGAGGCTATTGAATGTTGGCAAAAAGGATAATTCCGTGTTTAGATGTATTGAACGGAAAAGTGGTAAAAGGGATACAATTTCAATCACATAAAATAATTGGAGAAATAATTCCATTAGTAATTCGTTATTTAAATGAAGGAGCAGATGAATTAGTGTTTTATGATATTTCAGCTTCAGTATGCAATTCTTTAGTAGAAAAAAAATGGATTACTAAAATAGCAGAAATAATTGACATTCCATTTTGTGTTGCAGGAGGGATAAAAAGCTTGAAAGATGTTCAAGAGATTTTGTCCTTTGGAGCAGATAAAATATCAATAAATTCCCCCGCTATTGAAAACCCAAACTTAATTTCTAGAATAGCAGATCGATTTGGAAGTCAATGTTTAGTAGTTGGAATTGATTCTTGGTTTGATGAAAAATCTAAAAAATACAAGGTGTATCAATTTACTGGAAGTGATAAAAAAAAAAGAAAGACTACTTGGAATGTTTTTGATTGGGTAAAACAAGTGCAATTGTTAGGAGCTGGAGAAATAGTTCTCAATGTTATGAATGCTGATGGATTGAGAAAAGGATATGATCTTGTTCAACTTGCTAAAATTCGAAAATTTTGTAAGGTTCCGTTAATTGCTTCTGGAGGAGCTGGTTCTATATTTGATTTTTATAATGTTTTTAAAATCTCTAAAGTTGATGGAGCTTTAGCTGCTTCGGTGTTTCATAAAAAAATATTAAATATAAAGACCTTAAAAAAAAAATTGTTAGAACTTGAATTGGAGATTAGAAAATGACATTTTTATCTAAAAAAAATAAATTAAATGTAAATTGGGAAAAAATAAATGGAATGTTGCCAGCTATTGTTCAGAATTATTTTTCTGGTGAAGTATTAATGCATGGTTATATGAATAATATAGCATTGGAAAAAACAATATCAACTAAGTTAGTTACGTTTTTTTCTCGAAAAAAAAAACGCTTATGGATTAAGGGAGAGAGTTCTGGAAATTTTTTAAAAGTAATTGATTATATACTTGACTGTGATAAAGATACCTTGTTGATTCTATCTAATCCTATAGGAGAAACTTGTCATTTAAATAAAAAAAGTTGTTTTTTTAATTCTGGAAAAATTATATTTTCATTTTTATATGAATTAGAAAAAATTATAGAAAATAGAAAAAATAAAAAAAAAAAGGAATCTTATACATACCTTTTGTTTAAAAATGGTACAAATAGAATAGCACAAAAATTAGCAGAAGAAGCAGTTGAAACATCATTAGCTTCAGTGTCAAATAATAAGGAAGAAATAATTAATGAATCATCTGATTTATTATACCATCTATTAGTTCTATTAAGCAATCAAAAATTAACTTTTTTTGATGTTTTAAAAAAATTAAAAAATAGAAATAATTTCATGAAAGGATAGTTATGTATTTTTTAAGTTTAATTTTATTTTTATTTTTTCGATTGAATTTTTAAATCTTAATAAATAAAAATTAATTATTAATAAAGTTTTAAACAAAAAATGAACACTTATTTAATTAGATTTTTTATAAAAATTTATTTTTTTAGGGAGATAAATAATGAGTCAAGGAAACCAAATTGGTATAGTTGGTTTATCAGTAATGGGCGGAAATTTAGCTTTAAATATTTCTAATTGTGGTTATTCTGTATCTGTTTATAACAGATCAAAAGAAAAAACTAAAATTTTAATTAAAAAAAACCCTAATTCAAAAATTTTTCCTTATTATAAAATACAAGATTTTGTTTTATCTTTGTCTTCTCCACGTAAAATTTTATTAATGATTCAGGCTGGAATAGCAACAGATGAAACAATTAATTTAATTGTTCCTTTTTTGATGAAAGGAGATATTTTAATTGATGGTGGTAATTCTTTTTACAAAGACACGAATCGTCGATGCATTGAATTATCAAAACTAGGAATTAGATTTATAGGAGCTGGAATTTCTGGAGGAGAAGAAGGGGCTTTAAAAGGACCTGCTATTATGCCAAGTGGCGATAAGAGTGCATATGATATTTTATCTAAAATTTTTAATAAAATATCAGCTAATTATGATGGTGATCCTTGTGTAAAATATATCGGACCAAGTGGATCAGGGCATTACGTTAAAATGGTCCATAACGGAATTGAATATAGCGATATGCAGCTAATTGCTGAAGCATATTTATTACTTAAAAAAGTAGTAGGAATGAATAATAGAGATTTATCAAATACATTTTCGGAATGGAATAAAGGAGAATTAAATAGTTATTTAATAGAAATTACTAAAAATATTTTAGTTACTAAAGATAACAATGGAAAATATTTAGTAGATTTTATTTCAGATCAAGCAGAAAACAAAGGAACTGGAACTTGGACAAGTCAAAGTGCATTAGAATTAAATGAGCCATTAACCTTGATTACAGAATCTGTTTTTTTTAGATATATTTCATCTTTAAAATCTCAAAGAATGATTGCTTCAAAAAAGTTGTTTGGACCAAATAAAATTAATTCTTTAAAAAATAAAAATAATTTTATTGAAAAAATTAGAAAAGCTTTGTATTTAGGAAAAATAATTTCTTATGCACAAGGTTTTTCTCAACTAAGAACTGCTTCAGAAAAATATTCATGGGATTTAAAATATGAAAATATTGCTAAAATTTTTAGATCTGGTTGTATAATTAGAGCTAAATTTTTACATAAAATAATAGATTCTTATAAAAACAATAAAAAAATATTTAATTTATTATTAACCCCTTATTTTCAAAAAATTGCTAATAAATATCAACAATCTTTAAGAGAAATAGTTTCTTTTTCTATTTTAGAAGGTATTCCTATACCTACTTTTTCTTCTGCAATATCATATTATGATAGTTATAGAAGTAAGTTATTACCTACTAATTTAATACAGGCTCAGAGAGATTATTTTGGTGCACATACTTATCGAAGAGTTGATGTAGAAGGAATACAACACACGAAATGGAATAATTAATTTTTAAAAATTTTGGTTTATTTTTTTTACGTAAATGTTGTAAAGTAAAAATAATTTTATTTTTCTTTTTTTGAGATTTTTATTTCTATGTTTAGAAATAGAGATGCTTGTCAGCATCTCTATTAGTTTTTTAACCAACAATGTATATTTAAAATTTCAACAAAAGACATTTTTTATTAATCTTAATTTATTCAATATAGTTCTTTTGGAAATAATTATGAGATTATCAGATAAAGATATTGAAATATGGTTAGATAAAGGGTGGTTACAAGTAATTCCTACTCCTAAAAAAAAATTTATAAATGGAGCAACAATAGATTTAAAATTAGGAAATCAATTTAGGGTTTTTAAAGATCATTCTTTGCCTTTTATTGATTTAAGTGGTTCTAATAATGTAATCAATGCTTATAAAGATAAAGTTATGAGTTCAGAAATTGTTTTATCAAATAATGATTTTTTTTATTTGCCACCTAAATCTTTATCACTTGCTATTACTAAAGAAAAAATAATTTTACCAAATAATTTGATTGGTTGGTTGGATGGTCGTTCTTCCTTAGCTAGATTAGGTTTAATGGTACATGCTACTGCACATAGGATAGATCCTGGTTGGAAAGGAAAAATTGTATTAGAATTTTTTAATTGTGGAAAAGTTACTTTAGCTTTAAAACCTGGAATGTTAATAGGAGCTATTAGCTTTGAAATTTTATCTAGTATTTCAGTTAGGCCATATAATATTCGTTCTAGTACTAAGTATTTTAATCAATCAAATATTCAACTAAACAGAATAGATTAAAAAAATATTAGTTTACAATTAGATCTTTACGTTTTTATTTAAATTTCAAATTAATAATTTGAAAAAATAATTTTTTTATTTTTTTTTATTTAAAAAGAATATTTTTATTTTATTTTTTTAAATTTATTCTTTTAGGAGAATGTATATATGTTGAAAGTCAAAAAAAAAATTTTAGTAACTTGTGCTTTTCCATATGCAAATGGTTCTATTCATTTAGGTCATTTATTAGAACAAATTCAAGCAGATATTTGGGTTCGTTTTCAAAGAATGCAGGGGAATATAGTATGGTTTATTTGTTCAGACGATAGTCATGGTACAGCTATTATGTTGCAATCTAAAAAAAAAAAAATAATTCCAGAAAAATTTGTGTCTTTAATTCTAGAAGAACATAAAAAAGATTTTTCTTGTTTTGATATTTCACATGATTATTATTCTTCTACACATACTAAAGAAAATTATCATTTTGTAAAGAAAATTTTTTTTTCCCTCATGAAAAAAGGATTTATAAAAAAGAGACATATTTTACAAATGTATGATTTGCAAGAAAATATTTTTTTACCTGATAGATTGATATTAGGGAGTTGTCCAGTTTGTTTTTCTTCTAATCAGTTTGGAGATAATTGTGAGGTATGTAGTTCTATTTATGAAGCACATGAACTAATTAATCCTATTTCTTGTTTATCTAAAAGCAAACCTGTTTTACGTCGTTCGAAGCATTTGTTTTTTGATTTACCTGCTTTTAAAGATATGTTGATTAATTGGATTAATTCTGGAGTATTATCTGATTCTGTATTAAATAAAACTAAAGAATGGTTTGCTACTGGATTAAAAGAATGGAACATTTCAAGAGATTATCCTTATTTTGGATTTAAAATTCCTGATTTTTCAAAGAAATATTTTTATGTTTGGTTTGATGCACCTATAGGTTATATAAGTTGTTTTAGAAAATTTTGTGAAAAAAAAACACATATTTCTTTTAAAGAATATTGGAATAGCAATGATAGTTACTTGTATCATTTTATTGGAAAAGATATAATTTATTTTCATAGTTTATTTTGGCCAGCAATACTAGAAGGAAGTGGTTTTAGAAAACCTACAAAAATTTTTGTTCATGGTTATGTTACTATTAAAGGTCAAAAAATTTCTAAATCTAAAGGATCAGCAATATTAGCAAAAGATTGGATTAAATACTTTGATTCAGATAGTATTCGTTATTTTTATGCTTCCAAATTATCTTCTAAAATTGAAGATATTGAAGTTAATTTAATAGAAATAATACAGAAAGTAAATTCTGATTTAGTAAATAAAGTAGTTAATTTAGCAACGAGAACTGGTAAAATAATAAGTGCTTATTTTTCTAATATTTTATCTGATTCTATTGATAATAGAATATATAATAAAGTAATTAATGCTAGTGAAGATTTTTTAAATCTAATTCTTAATCGAGAATATAAGAAAGCAATTATTTTAGTTATTTCTTTAGCTAATTTAGGAAATAAATATGTTAATTTGAAAAAACCTTGGGAAATAGTTAAATCGAATAATTCTGGTGATTGTAATATAAAAGAAGCTCAGTTGATTTGTACAACAGGAATAAATATTTTTCGTGTTTTAATGATTTATTTAAAACCTATTACAACTGTATTAGCTAAAACGACAGAACGTTTTTTAAATACAAAACTATCTTGGGAAAACATAAGTACTCCTTTATTAAATCACAAAATTTCTTATTTTTCTCCGATTTATTCAAAATTAGATAAAAATATGGTTCATTTGTTATTTAAAAAATAAACATGTTGATGTTATTAGTGGTAAATTTCAAAAAATATTTAAATTTTTTTAAATTTTGTTTTGTTCCCAACAAATGCTCCAAGTATTTTTTTTTATTTTATCTTTTTTAAAGGATGAAAAATAGTTTAATGCTATAATAAATTTATTATTATAATATAAAAATGGAATTTTAGTTCTTTCCCAAATTGGTATATTATTTTCATTCCAAAATTTTTTAATTGTTGTTTTTTTATTTTTTTTTATATAAAAGATTTTTTGGTTTTCAACTAAAAATCGAATGTTAATTGTTAGTTCTTCTTCATCGCTTATTGGTATTCTATTTTCTGCTTTGCTGAAAGATCTGTTTTTTTTTAGTAGACCTAATTTATTTGGTAATATAAGTGGTATATTTGTATTTTTCCAAAATAAAATTATATTTTTATTATCTTTTTTTTTTTCTATTATGTAAATGGAATATTTGTATCTACAAATTTTATATTTATTAAATAATAAAACAGGATTTGTTTTTTTTGGCATTAAAATTACTTTTTCATATATTTGTTTCATTATTTTAAATGATGGTTTCTTTTTTTTATGTAAAGAAATCCAATATCTTAAAATTAAATTTATAAAAGATTTTTTTAGGTTTTTAAATCCATGTATATTTAGGGATTTATCTTTATTAATTTTTTTATTTATTTGTTTTTTTGTTGTTATTTCTAATAATTTTTTTTCTTCGGCACAAAGTTGAATACTTCTATAACAGGTATTTTTAAAAAAATACCATCTAGATTCAAACAATGGAATTATTTTTTTTCTTATAAAGTTTCTATCATTTTTTGTATCTTGGTTAGATGGATCTTCTATCCAAGATAGATTATTTTTAATAGCCCATTGAATTATTTTTTTTTTTGTTATTTCTAAAAATGGTCTAAGATGTAAATTTTTTCCAATTTTTTTTTTATAAGGCATAGATGAAAGTCCAGTTGGACCACTTCCTCGTTTTAAAGCTAAAAAAAATGTTTCACATTGATCGTCTAAATTATGTGCTGTTAATAAAATTTCATCTTTTTTTAGTTCTTCTTTTATTTTTTTATATCTTTGTTTTCTTAGATTAGCTTCTAATCCATTTTTTTTAAAGCAGATGTTTTTTATTTTTTTTATCGTGATTTCTACTTTTTGTTTTTTGCATACATTTTTGCAAAATTGACTCCAATTGTACGATTCTTTTTGTACAGCATGATTAATGTGAATGGCTCTAAATTTAATTTTTCTGTTTTTTTTTTTTAGAAATATAAACTTATGTAGTAAAACTATGGAATCTACTCCTCCACTAAATGCAATTAAAAATTTATTTTTTTTATATTTTTCAACAATATTTTTAATCAAAATTATTTTTCCAGATTTTTTTTAGAATTTTTTTAAAAAAATTATACGTCCGAGTGGATTTGAACCACTGGCTTTCACCGTGTCATAGTGATACTCTACCTAACTGAGTTACGGACGTAGATTTATTAAATAAATTGAGTGTTAATATAATGAAAAACATATTTTCTTAAGTTATTTTAAACAACTATTTTTTACATTGCAATATTTTAGTTTTTTTTTTAAATTTTTATAGTTTATTTTTTTTTAAATTTATTAATTAAGAGGAATTAATCAATTTGTTTACTGGAATAATTGATACGATAGCAAAAGTTTTTTCTTTAAAAAAAAAAAATGGGTTTTTGGTGTTAACTGTTTTTATACAAGATTTGAGTTTTTTGAATAATTTAAAATTAGGTTCTTCAATATCCAATAACGGATGTTGTTTAAGTGTAGTTAAAATTAATGGCAATTTAGTTAGTTTTCAGATTATAAAAAAAACTTTTAGTTCTACTAATTTTTGTTTTTTAAAAAAAAATGATAATTTGAATTTAGAGAAATCTAAAAAATTTTCTGAAGAAATTGGAGGACATATTGTATACGGACATGTTTCAGCAGTTGCTTCTATTTTAAAAATAAAAAACTGTTTTAATAATAAATCTATTGAATTAGTAATAAAAGATAACAAATTTAATAAATATTTAATTGAAAAAGGTTCGATTTGTATAGATGGAATTAGTTTAACAGTAGGTAAAATTACAAAAAAATCTTTTTTTGTTTATTTAATTCCGGATACTTTAGTTAGAACTAATATCGGTGATAGAATAGTTGGGGATATTGTTAATATTGAAGTTGATTATGTCACAAAAGTAATTGTAGATACAGTTTTAAATAACAAAAATTTTTTATTTTAAAAACATTTATTTAAAATTGTTAAATATTATTGGAGATTTAGATTCTAAAAAATTAAATGAAATATTAATATTTAAATTTAAAGATAATTTATATAAAGTTAGATTTATTTGACGTATTGAGTTTTATTAGATTTTTTGTTTCATAATTTTTGTTATAAGTACAAATAATGAATAAGTTAAAAAGATTAGAAATATTAAAAATATTTAAAGAAAGTAATCCATTTCCGAAGACAGAATTAAAATATAAAAGTTCTTTTGAATTATTAATAGCAATTTTATTATCCGCTAGATCTAAAGATTCAATAGTTAATAAATCTACAAAAAATTTATTTTTAGTAGCAAATAATCCAAAAAAAATGGTTCGACTGGGGTTGAATAGATTAAAAAAATATATAAAAAATATTAATTTTTATAATAAAAAGGCAAATTATATTATCGAAACATCTTATATGTTAGATAAGAAATATTTTGGGAAAATTCCAAAAAATAAAATTAATTTATTGCAATTACCTGGAGTAGGAAGAAAAACTGCTAATGTCTTTTTAAATATTGTTTTTAATAAGAAAACAATTGGAATAGATACTCACGTATATCGTGTTTGTCATAGAACTAATTTTGCTGTAGCTAATAATTATTTTTCACTAGAAAAAAAAATAACAAAACTTATTCCTAACAAATTTAAATTAAATTTTCATAATTGGTTTGTTTTGCATGGTAGATACATTTGTACTGCTAGGAGAATGAAATGTAAAATTTGTATTATTAATGAATTGTGTGAATTTAAAAATAAAAATATTTAAAAAAACTTAAAAAATATGCTAAATTTAATTTATTGATAGGATATTTTCATAAAAATATTTAAATTTGAAATTTGATTTTCAAAAGTTATTTTGATATTTTTATTTATTAAAATAAAAACTTTAAAATTTGGGTATAAGTTGTTTATACTAAGTGTAGTTTTTCCTATTTTTTCGGAA
The DNA here is from genome assembly GCA_049942965.1 of Buchnera aphidicola (Tetraneura akinire). GTDB lineage: Bacteria > Pseudomonadota > Gammaproteobacteria > Enterobacterales > Enterobacteriaceae > Buchnera_D. The sequence continues at coordinate 425,763 of CP188088.1, read as the reverse complement.
AAAAAATTTGAATATTTGTTTTTAAAAAATAAAAATATAGACTATCCTATAATAGGATCTCGTGTTTTAGTTCCATTTAAAAAGTTGAAATTGATAGGTATTGTTGTTTCTTTTTGTTCTTCAAAAAAAAGAAATATATATATTAAATTGAAAAGAATTTGTTTTTTAATTGATAAAAATCCTATTTATACAATTAATTTGTTAAATTTTTTAAATTGGATTTCAAAATATTATTTTCAACCTTTTGGATATACTTTATTCTATTTTTTACCAAAATTATTTAAAATAGATAAATTTTTGCAAACTGATTTATTTTTTCATTGGAAAATAACAAATAAAGGAAAAGAAAATAATTTAGATATATCATCCTATGATAAGGAATGTTTCGATGTCTTAGAATTATTAAAAACAAAAAATATTTTTCCATATGAACTAAATAAATTAAAAATTTCTTCTTCTATTTTTAAAAAATTAAAAGACGATGGATTATGTAGTTTTTCTTTAGTTTCTAGAAAAGATTCTATTTGGTTAGATTTAATTAAATTTAAGGATTTGATAAAGAAAATTAGAAATAAAGATTTTATTTTTAATATTTTTGGAGAACATGAAAAAAAATTTTTTGTTTATTTATTAATTGAACTTAGAATAGTTTTTTTAAAAAGTATTTTTTTTCAAAATTTGTTTAACTTAGTCTTAAATAAAGGTTCTCAAATATTAATTTTAGTTCCTAATAAAGTTGATTTACGTGCTTATTTTTCTTTCATTCAATCTAATTTTGATTTTCCTGTTGATTATATACATTCAAAAACTTCCAACAAAAGACATGTTTTAGTTTGGAATAAAATAAATAATTCAGAAATTGCTATCTTAATAGGTACGTCTAGATCTTTGTTTATGCCTTTTTCCTCTCTTGGTTTGATTCTAGTCGTTGAAGAACATGATCTTGCTTATAAAAAATCAGGTTCAATATCTTTTAACGTAAGAAATTTAGCTATTCTTCGAGCTAAAATTGAAAATGTTTCAATCATTCTTCAATCAAATACTCCTTCTTTAAACAGTTTGTATAATTTAAATATTGGCAAATATAAAAAATTAAAAATTAATTCATTTTATATAAATAAACAAACTAACTTAATAAAGACAAGTTTAATAAATGCAAATAAAGGTAGCTTTTATGAAATATTCTCTTATGAATTAATAGAATACTTAAAATATTCCTTAAATAGAAATAATTCGATAATTTTAATTTTTAATAAATTAATAGTATTTTTTTTTAAATTAAAATGTAAAAAATGTAATTGGGAAGCAAGATGTTTAGTTTGTCTTTGTCTTTATAATTTTGATTATCGAAATAATCTTTTGTTTTGTAGAAATTGTCTATTTAGCATTTCTAAGCCGATTGTATGTTTTAGTTGTGGTTCAAATTTTTTAAAAATAAAAAAATATAGTTTTAATGATTGCATAAAATTAGTAAAAAGAATTTTTTTTAAATATAATCAAAAATATTTTTTTGATTTTTTAGATAAAAATTTTTGTTTTAAATTAAAAAAATTAGATTTTAGTTATAGTTACAACTATATTTATATATACAAAAATAAAGAAAATTCTTCTGTTTTTCAAAATACATTAAAAAAAATTATTATTTTTTTATCCATAGATTACATTTTTTATGTCTATAGTTATCGTATTTTTGAATATTTTTCTCAATTTTATTTTCAAATAATTAATTTATTTTTAAATAGTGTTAAAATAGTTGAAATTTTTTTTCAAACTACCTTTATCAATGAAAAATATTTTTTAAATTTAATGAAAAATGATACTTATTTTGATTTTTCTAAGTATTTATTTCTTTTTTGCAAAAAAAAGAAATTACCTCCTTTTAGAAATCATGCAATAATAAGTGTTGTTAATAAAGATTTACATTATTGTAAAAATTTTTTTTCTTTTTTAAAAACTGTTATTTTAGATTTATGTATAACTAGTTCAAAATTTTTATGGGTTTACGGTCCAATATTTAATTTTAAAAGTTTTATTTTTAAATTCAACTCTCATGTTCTTATTTTACAAACTTCTTCTAGATATAGAACACATAGATTTTTAAAAAAATTAGTTCGTGTTGTTAAAAAAAACAGATATTTTAAAAAAATTAATTGGAAAATAGATCTAGACCCTGTTGATTTTTAGTGTAAAAAAAAATAAATGATTATTATTTTTTTAATAGAATTTATGTAATAAAAATTTATTTTCTTTATATTTTTTATATTGAATTAAAAATGTTTTTTTTTAATGATTTTTATATATTTACAACCATTTCAGTTAATAGTTTGTGTGTTGAATTAAAAAATCAGAATTTAGGAATTAATTATTATGTTTAAAAATATAATTGATGAATTAAAATTAAGAAATTTAATTTTCCAAATTAGTGATGAAAAAAAAATAGTTGAGGAAATTAAATCATCAAACTTGCGTTCAGTTTATTGTGGTTTTGATTCTACTGCAGATAGCCTCCATTTAGGACATTTAATACCTTTATTGGTTTTAAAACGTTTTCAAAATTTTGGGTTTATTCCAATAATTGTAATTGGAGGAGCAACTAGTTTAATTGGAGATCCTAGTTTTAAAAGACAAGAAAGAGTATTAAATACTGTTAATGATATAAAAAATTGGAATAAAAAAATATCATTGCAAATTTCTTCTTTTTTAAACAACAACAACCAATCAAATAATGCAATTATTTTAAATAATTATGATTGGTTTAAAAAAATGGAAATTATTTATTTTTTACGAGAGATCGGTAAACATTATTCAATTAATAAAATGATTTCTAGAGATTCAGTAAGAGAGAGAATTAATCGTATAGGACATGGAATTTCTTTTACAGAATTTTCTTATAGTTTATTGCAATCATATGATTTTTATATTTTGCATGAAAAATACAAAGTTTGTTTGCAAATAGGAGGTTCGGATCAATGGGGAAATATTGTTTCTGGTATTCATTTAATAAAAAGATTGTCTGGAAAACAAGCATTTGGATTAACTGTTCCTTTGTTTGTTAATAGTTCTGGAGAAAAAATGGGAAAAAGTCAAGGAAAACCAATTTGGTTAGATTCGACTAAAACTACCCCATATTTGTTTTATCAGTTTTGGATAAATATAGAAGATAAAGATGTATACTCTTTTTTTAAGTGGTTTACGTTTTATAGTTATAAAAATATTAAAAAAATGGAATTTGAAAATAATAAAAAATATGATTTTTGTTTTAGAGACCGAATAAAATTAGCTAAAACAATAACAAAGTTAGTGCATGGAGAATCAGCTATGAGATCAGCAGTTAGAATTACTGAATGTTTATTCTTTGGTTCGATAGAGAAATTACAAATTTCTGATTTTGAACAGTTAGAAAAAGATGGGTTATTTTCTGTTAAAATTAAAGGAAATATTACTCTAAAAGAAGCATTGGTAATTTCTAAATTATGTTCTTCTCGAACACAAGCAAAACAAATGATTTTTTCTAATGCAATTTCTATAAATATGAAAAAAGTATTAAATGAAAATCATATTATAACTAATAATGAAAAATTATTTAATAGATTTACTTTGTTACAGAAAGGAAAAAAACATTTTTCTTTGTTATGTTGGGAATAAAAATGGTTCTATTTATTGGTGATTTTTTTATTTTATATTAAAGCTTTTACCACAACCACAAAAGTTTTCTATTTTTGGATGTTCAAATTTAAATATTTTATTAATTCCATCTTGTACATAATCTATTTTCAATCCATATATCATTTTTATATTTTCTATAGGTATAGAAATAATAAAATTTGAATAATTAAAAGTTAGATCTTGTTTTTTTTTTTTAGATATTGTTTGTAAGTAATATTTAAAACCAGCACAACCAGATTTTTTAATATTAATTCTAACTCCCATACTTTTTTTTTTAGATATCAGTTTATGAATTTGTTTTTCAGCATGTTTAGTGATCTTTATATTATTTTTATTTGAATGTATTAAAGATAATGTATTATTTCTATTTTTCATAAAATTTTATAAAAATGCAATTAGTTTTTAAAGTTAATTCATCATCATTAAATGATGATATCATAACATTTTTTTTGTTTGAATTTTTACTTTTTTAAAATATTTTTTAAATTAATTCAAAATAAATTTGTTTTTTATTATTTTTTTTAGAGTTTAAAAAAATTTCAGTAATATAAAAAAATTATTTAATGATAAAATTTTTCAAGGAACATTATAAAATTGTATAATTTAAATTAAGATAAGATCTTCAACAATTTTGTTAGTTTTTTAGTAATTTTAACTAATTTATAAAATTAAAGATTTAGTTTTTAGTTTTTAATTTTTAATTTTTAATTGTTAATTTTGATATTATTTTATTTAATTTTATTTTTTACTTAGTTTAGAAAAAAATTTTTTTAATTGATTATTTATGTTTTGAGATACAAAATATTTAAAAAAATTTTTAAAAGATTATGTTTTAATTGTAAAAATTTATATTATTAAAAACAGACTTATTTTTCTATTAAATTTTATATTATTTGTATTCAGTACTTTAGAAACATTAAAATATTAAATATTGATTTATTTTTTTACGTTTGATTTATATTTGATTTATAAGGTTTTTTTTAGTATGTTGTTATCAATAAAAAAGAGCGCTTAATATAGTTGTTTTTTTGAACGAGTTAAATTAATAAACAAAAATTTTTTAAATTAAACTATTTTTTTAAATTAAAGTAAATATGATTTGTACTAATGTTTTCTACAAAAATTAAATATTTACAGAATAATGTAAAAACATATTTTTCATTATTACTTTAATAAATTTTTTTTTAAATTTACAAAAATTGTTTATAGATAAATTTTTATCTAGCATTATTTTTGAAGTAGTTGTAGTTTTTTAATTTTTTTAATTGTTTTAGATTATGACATAAGTTATTTCATTATTATGAAATACCTTTACAAGAACCATAAAAATTTATGTGTATAGCTTTTTAGCTAGTTTTTTTTTAAGATATTTAATTAAAAATGATTTATTAAAAATTATTCAAAAAAAAAATTAGATTTTAAAATACAAATTATAGAGAGCAATATGAAAAAAACAGATGAATTGCGTACAGTCAGAATAGATCCATTAATCACTCCATTAGAATTGGCAAAAAAATATCCAATTACTCCAGAAATTATGGACAATGTAATCTTAACTAGGAACAATATAGCAAAAATTATTACGGGTGAAGATAAACGATTATTAGTAGTTATTGGTCCTTGCTCAGTTCACGATCCTATAGCAGCTATGGAATATGCTCATAATTTAAATGATTTAAGAAATAAATATAAGGATCGTTTAGAGATTATTATGAGAACTTATTTTGAAAAACCTAGAACTGTCGTCGGTTGGAAAGGATTAATCGCTGATCCAGATTTAAATGGTAGTTTTAGAGTTAATCACGGTTTGTCAGTTGCTAGAAAACTATTATTAGATATCAACGCTATAGGAATGCCAGCTGCAACGGAATTTTTAGATATGGTAATAGGTCAGTTTATAGCTGATTTAATTAGTTGGGGTGCAATAGGAGCAAGAACCACTGAAAGTCAAATTCATAGAGAAATGGCTTCAGCATTATCTTGTCCAGTTGGATTTAAAAATGGTACTGATGGCAACATTAATATTGCTATTGATGCTATTAGGGCAATTAAAGAAAGACATTTATTTTTAGCTCCAAATAAAAACGGACAAATGACTATTAATCATACGAGTGGAAATCCTTATAGTCATATAATTATGAGGGGAGGAAAAAAACCCAATTATCATTTTACTGATATTTTACGTGCTATTAAAAAACTAAAAGAATTTTCTTTAAATGAATATTTAATGGTTGATTTTAGTCATGGAAATTCCTTAAAACAACATGAATTACAAAAAAAGGTTTCTTCTTCTATATCTAGACAAATAAAAAATGGTAATAGCAGTATTGCTGGAGTAATGATTGAAAGTTTTTTAATAGAAGGTACACAAATGGTTACTGGAAACAAAAAACAATTGGTTTATGGAAAATCTATTACTGATTCTTGTTTAAATTGGTCAGATAGTAAAATTATTTTAGAAGAATTGTCTTGTGCGATAGACGCTCGTTTTTAGTTTTTTTAAAATTATTATTTTTTAAATAGTAAAAGTTAAATTTATTCAAATTTAATTTGAATATTTTAAGTTAAAATTTCAAAAATTTAAATAATTTGTTTTTTATTATAAAATTTTATACAAAGTATATATTATAAAATTATTATAATTTGTTTTTTTTTGTTTTTGTGTCTTTTATTGTATATTTTTTTTATTTACAGTATTGTATGTAAAAACCAATAATATTCTATCTGAAATAAAATATAAAAATTATTTTTTTTTTTGACATTTTTATCAAATAAAAATAATTTTTATTATTTAAATAATATTTTGTGAAAAATAATTAAAAATTTATTTTTTGAGTTTTTTTCTAAAAAAAAATTTTGTAAAGTTATATAATTTTCAAATAAAATATAGAGATTGTTCTTTCTAAATAATATTAATGGAAATAATGTTGAAAAACAAAAATAAAAATATAATTTTGGATCGAAATAGAGATCATCGAATTATTGGAAAAAAGTTAAATTTTTATCATATCAATGATAATTCTCCAGGAATGGTTTTTTGGCATTCAGATGGATTAATTATTTTTAGATTATTAAAAGATTTTATTAGAAAAAAATTATTAGAATATGATTATAGAGAAGTACAAACACCAATATTATTGGATGAAACAATTTGGAAAAAAAGTGGTCATTGGGAAAATTATAAAAATTCAATATTTACAACTGCTTCAGAAAACAGAAAATATTGTATTAAACCAATGAATTGTCCTGGTCATGTAGAAATATTTAATCAAGGTTTAAAATCTTATAAAGACCTTCCTTTTAGAATTTCTGAGTTTGGTAGTTGTCATAGAAAAGAACCATCTGGTTCTATGCATGGTTTGATGAGAGTGCGATATTTTACTCAAGATGATGCTCATATATTTTGTAGTGAAGAACAAGTGCAAAATGAAATAGAAACTTGTATTATGATGATTTTTGACATTTATAAGATATTTGGATTTAAAGAAATTTATTTAAAATTATCAACTAGACCAATAAATAGAATTGGTTCAAATGAAAATTGGGATCGTGCTGAATTAGATTTATTACAAGTGTTAAGGAGGAACAACTTAAAATTTGAATATCAATTGGGTGAAGGAGCTTTTTATGGTCCTAAAATTGAATTAATTTTAAAAGATTCTTTAAATCGAATGTGGCAATGTGGAACTATTCAGTTAGATTTTTATTTATCTAGTAAATTAAATTCTTTTTATATAAATAAAAAAAATCAAAAAAAAAATCCAATTATTATTCATCGAGCAATTTTAGGTTCAATTGAACGTTTTATTGGTATTTTAATTGAAGAATATTCAGGATTTTTACCTACTTGGTTATCTCCATTACAAATTGTTATTATTAGTGTCCATCCAATTCATTCAACTTATGTAGAAAAGTTAAAAAATAAAATATTTAATTTAGGAATTCGTGTAAAATCAGATGTTAGAAATATAAAAATAAATATAAAAATTAAAAATTATACAATTTCTCGAATACCATATATTTTTATATGTGGTGATAAAGAAATAAAAAAATCTAAGGTAACTGTAAGGACTAGATTAGGTAAAAATTTTGATCTTGTAGATTTTAATAGTATTATTAAGAAAATACAATTTGAGATATTTACTTATAGTAATCATTGTTTGGAGGAATAAAGAATTAAAGTCGGAAGAAGAATTCATACAACACATTCTAATCGTATTAACACAGAAATTAAATCGGTAGAAGTAAGATTAACTGGATTAAAAGGCGAACAAATTGGAATTGTTACCTTAAAGAAAGCTTTAAATATAGCTATGGAACAAGATTTAGATTTGGTAGAAATCAGTCCAAATGCAAAACCTCCTGTTTGTCGTATTATGGACTATGGTAAGTTTCTTTATGAAAAAAGCAAATATTTTAAGGAACAAAAGAAAAAACAAAAAATTATTCATATTAAAGAAGTAAAATTTAGACCTGGAACAGAAGAAAGTGATTATCAAGTAAAATTAAGAAATTTAGTTCGGTTTTTAAACGATGGTAATAAAGTTAAAATAACTTTAAGATTTCGTGGTAGAGAAATGGCTCATCAAGGAATAGGTATGAATATTTTATATAGAATAAAACAAGATTTAAGTACTATTTCTATAGTTGAAAGTTTTCCTGTTAAGATTGAAGGAAGACAAATGATAATGATTTTGTCTCCTAAGAAAAGATAATTTTAAATATAAAATATATGCATATGTTTAGTTATTTTATTTGTTTTTATTTTAGAAGGATTTACTTATTATGTTAAAAATGAAAACGTTGCGTAGTGCAGCAAAGCGTTTTAAACGGATTTCATCTGGAAAATTTGTTAGAAGAAAATCTAATTTAAGACATTTATTAACTAAAAAAAGTAAAAAATATAAAAGACATCTTAGATTAAAAATTATTGTATCTAAAGGAGATCAAAAAAAAGTAATTTCTTTTTTTCCTTATAAATAAAAAATTATATTTTAGTGAATACTAAGTTAAATGAAATAGGAGAGTGAGTTTATGACTAGAGTAAAACGTGGAGTAACAGCAAATGCTCGTCATAAAAAAATTTTAAAAAAAGCAAAAGGATATTATGGAGCTAGATCTCGTGTTTATAGAGTAGCTTATCAAGCAGTTATAAAATCAGGTCAATATGCATATCGTGATCGAAGACAACGTAAAAGACAGTTTCGTAAACTATGGGTTTCTAGAATTAACGCAGCTGTACGAAATTTTGGATTATCTTACAGTAAGTTTATGTTTGGTTTAAAAAAAATATCAATTATTATAGATCGAAAGATGTTATCAAATATTGCTTTTTCTGATTATTTTTCTTTTGTAAAACTAGTAGAACAAGTTAAATTATTTTTAAATAAAAAAGATTTTATTTAAATTTGTAGTGGGGGAGGATATGCACTTCCTCATTTTTTTATTTATTTAGAAGATTTTTTTGTAAAAAATATCAAAAATTATGTTTTTTATTTGGAATAATTATGAAAAAAATGTATTTTTTAAGAGATTCAATTGAATTGAAAATTAATAATTCAAAAGATATGGCTGAATTAGAAAAAATTAGAATTTTTTATCTAGGAAAAAAAGGATTTTTAAATAAACAAATAAAAAAACTATGTTCTGTTAGTAAACAATTATTTAATCAAAAAAATAGTAATGATTTAAAAAAAATAAGTTTTATTAATAGAATTAAAAATGATATTCAAAATAAAATAAGAAAAAAAAATAAATCTTTAAAAGAAACATTATTTCAAAATTTTTTAAAACAACAAAATTTAGACGTATCATTGCCAGGATATAAAAATAGTTTAGGATCCGTTCATCCTATAACTAATACTATAAATAAATTAAAAGATTTTTTTTTTAGTTTAGGATTCGAACTTAATGATGGTCCGGAAATTGAAGACAAATATCATAATTTTGATGCTTTAAATGTACCTGATGATCATCCATCTCGTAGTAAACAGGACACTTTTTGGTTGAATTCGCAATTATTATTAAGAACACAAACTTCTAGTATGCAAGTTCGTTCCATGAAAGATAAAAATCCTCCTATTAGAATGATTATGCCTGGAAAAGTTTATAGAAACGATAATGATTATACTCATACTCCAATGTTTCATCAAATGGAAGGATTAGTTATTGATAAAAACATTAGCTTATCTAATTTGAAATGGGTTATTGAAAAATTTATACAGTTTTTTTTTGGAAGAAATATACAAATGCGATTTAGAAGTTCTTATTTTCCATTTACAACTCCTTCTATGGAAGTAGACATAAAAATGTATAATAATAAATGGATTGAAGTACTAGGTTGTGGAATGGTACATCCAAATGTTTTAAAAACATTAAATGTTGATTTTGAAACATATTCAGGATTTGCTTTTGGAATTGGAATAGAAAGAATTGCTATGATAAAATATGGAATAAAAGATATTAGGTCTTTTTTTGAAAATGATATTAGATTTCTTAAGCAATTTTAAATAAAAAGGTTTTTTTAAATGAAATTTAGTGAAGAATGGCTAAGAAAATGGATTAATTATCCGAAAATAACAACTGACGAACTTTGTAATAAATTGTCTAATTGTGGTATAGAAGTTGATTCTGTAAAACCTGTTATTTCCAGTGTTTTTCGTGGAGTTGTAGTAGGAAAGATAGTTAATGTTGTTCCTCATTGTAAATTAGAAAAATTATTTGTATATGAAGTTGATGTAGGTTTTGGGACAAATTATCAGATTATAAGTAGTTTTTCTAATATTACAAAAAATAAAAGGATAGCAATAGCATTAAAAGGATCAATTATATTTAAATATAAAATTAAACAAACTCGTATTGATGCAATTTTTTTTAAAGGTATTCAGTCTGAAGGAGTTATTTGTTCTTTTTTAAATTTAGGTATAGAAAATAATAATAATGAAAAAGAAAAAATAATATTTTCTGATGATGTTGTATTAGGTGTTAATGTTAGAAAATTATTTTCTAAATTTAATAATATAATTACTGTTTCTATACCTCCTAATAGATCTGATTTATTGTCTATTTTTGGAATTGCTAGAGAATTATGTTTATTAAATCGTGATTTAAAACTTATTGATCATAGTAATAAAATTGTAAGATCGAAATTAAAAAATAAAAAATTAAATATAAGTTTATTTACTAATAATTTAATTCCAATAAAATATATTGGAAGAATCATTAAGAATATTAAAATTAATGATGAAACAACAATCCCTTTTTTAATAAAAGAACGATTACGGCAATTTTCTAATTTATTTTTAGGAAAAGGAATTATAAATGATTTTATTAATTATGTAATATTAGAATTTAATCAAATTGTACATATTTTTGATGCAGATAAAATTTCATTTAAAGAAATATGTATAAAAATGTCTAATCCTAACGATTTTTTTTACTCAAATAAAAAAATAAATATTTTTGATAATAATAGTGTTATCATTTCTGATAAAAAAAATAAGATATTATCTTTATATGGTTTAGAAAATTCTGGTTTTACTACAGTTTCTTCAAATACAAAAAATATATTTTTAGGATCTATTAATTTTTATAAATTTAATGATTTTATTTATTCTTTTAATCCAAAAATTGATATAAAAAATGATTTATTTATTCGTTTAAGAAAAGGATTAGATTATAACATTCAAGAATTTGTTTTTGAACGTGTTACTAAAATGTTAATTGATATATTAGGAGGTGAAGTTGTTGAAACAGTAATTGTTAAAAAAATAAATAGGGATTTAAATTTTAATTATATTTCTTTAAGATATATTAAAATTTCTAAATTGCTAGGATTTTTCATCAAAAAAGATGATATTAATCATATTTTAATTCATTTAGGTTATACAATAATTGAATATAAGAGAGAAACTTGGTTCTTAGAAGTTCCTACTTGGAGATTTGATATAAAAATTGAAGAAGATATTATCGGAGATATTACAAGAGCTTATAACTACAAAAATATACCTTCAATAATATTGAAAAAAAGTCATTTGTTTAAATCAAATTTTCAATACTTTGATTCTTGTTTGGAACGAATAAGGTTATTTTTAGTAGACAAAGGATATCATGAAGTAATTAACTACAGCTTTATCAATCCAAAAATTCAAAAAATGTTGTTTCCAAATGAAAAATTTTTATATATAGAAAATCCAATATCGTTTGACATGTCTGTTATGAGATCAACTTTATGGGTTGGTTTATTAAATACTTTCTTATCTAATCAAAGTAGACAAGTTAAAACATCTCGTTTGTTTGAAATCGGAATGTGTTTTAATGAATTAAACAAACAATCTAAATTTAAACAAAAAATTTTTATATCTGGATTATTAAATGAGCTACCTAGTACTATACATTGGAATAAAATAAAAAAAAAAAACGACTTCTATGATTTAAAAGGAGATGTTGAATCCATTTTTGAAATAATTGGAAATTCAGACAATATTGTTTTTAAAAAAGAAAAGATATCTTGCTTACATCCAGGAATGAGCGCTAGTATTTATGAATTAGATAATAAAATTGGTAGAATTGGAGTATTACATCCAAAAATACAAAATAAATTAAATTTAAAAAATTCGGTCATTTTATTTGAGATTTCTTGTTTAAAATTTATTAAAAATAAAAATATACATAAAAAAATACAAGAAATATCAATTTTCCCATCGTCTCGTAGAGATATTTCCATTATTGTTGATGAAACAATACCAGTTTTTGATATAATTAGTTTTTGTAAAAAAAATATTTCTCATTATATTATTTCTGTGCAGTTATTTGATGTTTACATAGGTAAAAATATTTCAATTGGTAAAAAAAGTTTATCTTTAAGTTTTTTTTTGCATAGTGAAGAAAAAACTTTAACAGAAGAAGATATAAATAGTATTATGAATACTTGTTTGCTTAAATTAAAAACACAGTTTCAAGCTATTTTGAGAGATGGAGTTTATGAAAGTATTAACTAAATCTGAAATATCAGAATTTTTATTTGAAAATTCTGAATTAAATAAACGAGATTCAAAAGAATTAGTTAGATTGTTTTTTAAAGAAGTAATTTTCGCTTTAGAAAAAGGAGAATTTGTCAAGTTATCTGGATTTGGAAATTTTTATCTAAGGGATAAAAAATCTAGACCTGGAAGAAATCCTAAAACTGGGAAATTAGTGTCTATTAAAGCTCGTCGAGTTGTGGTTTTTAAAGCGGGTCAGAAGTTAAAAAACAGAATTGAAAAAATATATTAATAAAAAAAAGTTATAAAGTACTCATAAAACTTATCAGTTTTTTTTTAAATTTTATATATATTATTTATTTAAAACAATTTAAATTATTAAATAAATAATTATTTTTATTTTTTATTTTTTTTATTAATAAAATTTTTAAGGAAAAAAAAATTGAAATTCACAATATTTTTTAAAGATGGATTAGCTAGATGCGGTCAATTAACATTTCCAAAAAATTTAACTGTAAAAACTCCAGTATTTATGCCTGTTGGAACTTATGGAACAGTTAAAACGATGTCTGTTGATGATTTAAAAAATGTAGGTTCAGAAATTATTTTAGGAAATACCTTACATCTTTATTTCAGGCCTGGACAGGAAATTATTAAATTATATTCTGGGCTACATGAATTTATAAATTGGAAGAGACCTATTCTAACTGATTCTGGTGGATACCAAGTATTTAGTTTAAGGAAGATTGCTAAAATTTCTGAACAAGGTGTATTATTTACTAATCCAAAGAACGGAAGAAGGATATTACTTACTCCTGAAAAATCAATGGAAATTCAATATGATCTTAAATCTAATATTGTAATGTGTTTTGACGAATGTTTACCTTATTCTTCTTTAAGTTGGAAAGAATCAAAAAATTCTATGGAAAGATCATTAAGATGGGCTAAACGTAGCAAGGAATCATTTCTTTTATTAAAAAATAAAAATTCTTTATTTGGAATAATACATGGAGGAACATATTTAGATTTACGAAATTTTTCATTAAAAGAATTAAAAAAAATAAATTTTGATGGATATGCATTAGGTGGATTAGCTGTTGGAGAATCAAAAAAAGTTTTATTTAAATTATTAGAAAAAATTGTACCTAAAATGCCGAATTCAAAACCAAGATATTTGATGGGAGTAGGAACACCATGGGATTTGATACAAGCTGTTCAATTTGGAATAGATATGTTTGATTGTGTATTACCTACTAGAAATGCAAGAAACGGGTATTTGTTTGTAATTAATGGAATTATTAGAATTAGAAATTCAAAATATAAATTTGATACTAGAAGTTTAGATCAGTCTTGTAAATGTTATACTTGTAAAAATTTTACTCGTTCGTATTTACATCATTTAGACAAATGTAATGAAACATTAGGAATACGGTTGAATACCATTCATAATTTGTTTTATTACCATACATTAATGTCAAATATTCAAAATGCAATTAAAAAAAAACAATTGAGTGATTTTGCTTTAAATTTTTATGAGAATTTTTTTAAAAAAAGTAAAAAGAATTAGATTTTTAGGTTTATGAGAAAGATTTGTTTTTTTGAATATTTTGATAATTTCATTTTCACCACTTTACACTATTATTAGTGGCAAAAATATTTTTTTTAGTTTGTATTTTCTTAATAATTTTTTTAAAAAATTTTTTACATGTTAATTTTAAATTTAAACCTTTAAAGAACAGAAAAGTCGGAAATATAGAGAAATAATTGTTTAATTTTGTTTAATAAATTTAATCTATTATTTTTTATTTTTTTATTTTTATCATTGATAATTGTTTTTTTAAAAAAATTTTCAATTGGTTTATTAAGATTAATAAAATTATTGATGATTTCATCATATTTTTTTGTATCGTTTAACAGGTTGATTTTTTTTTCTAATTCAAAAGTTAAATTAAATAACTTTTTTTCTTCTATATTTTGAAATAATTTTTTTTCAATTGTTTTTTTTGTTTTAAAATTTGATTGTTTTAAGATATTAGATATTCTTTTATATGAAAGTATTATTGTTTTATAATCTTTATTTTTTTTTAAATTTGTAATAATTTTTATACAAATATCGATAAAAATTGGACTTTTGTTTTTTATGTCTAATACGGATTTAATTATATTTGTTTCATATCCTTTCTTTTTATACAAATCTAAATATCTCTTCGAAAAGAAGCAAATAAGTTTTTCTATAGATTCATTATTATCTTGTTTTTGAAAATATAATTTAAATGATTTTTGAATTAATTTTTTTAAATTTATTTTCATTTTTTGTTTTATCATAATACGAATAATTCCTATTGCTGATCTTCTTAATGCAAATGGATCTTTTTCAGAAGTAGGATATTTTTTTAAGTAAAACATTCCTGTTAACAAATCAATTTTATCAGATATAGATAAAATACATCCTATTTTACTAATTGGTAAATTATCATTTAAGAATGATGGATTATATTGTTCTTTAATGGAAATAGCAATGTCTTGCTCAATTCCTTCATTTAATGCGTAATTCATTCCAATTATTCCTTGTAAATCTGGATAAGTTGTTACCATGTTGCAAATTAAATCACATTTACAAATAATAGCTGCTAAAGTAATTTTGTTAGTTAAATCAGGATTGGTTTTGTTAGAGATGTATTCTGCTATTTTTTTTATTCTGTTTGTTTTATCGAACATATTTCCTAATTTTTTTTGAAATTGAACTTTTTTTAATAATGGTAATCTATCTTTTAGTTTTTGTTTTTGATCTTTTTTAAAGAAAAAATATGCATCTGATAATCTTGAATTTAAAACTTTTTCATGACATTTAATAATTTTTGTTGTTTCTGAAGATTTAATATTACTTACAAAAATGAAAAATGTAATTATTTCGTTATTTTTATTAAATATGGGAAAATATTTTTGTTCTTTTTCTATAGTGTATATAATGACTTCTTTTGGTAAAACTAGGAACTTTTTTTTAAAACTACCCATTGTCACAATTGGATATTCTACTAATGATGTTACTTCTTGTAATAATGATTCATTAATTTTTATTTTTCCATTTATTTTTTTTTCTATAGTTTTTATTCTATTTGTAATAATTTGTCTTCTTTCCTTTAGACAAGGAATTACTTTTCCTTCTTTTATTAATATTTCTGGATATTCAGATGCTTCTTTAATTGATATTTTTTGTTTTCCTAAAGATCTATGTCCATTAATTATTCTAGAAGAACGAACTGAAAAAATACTACATGGAATTACTTGTTTGTTTAAAATTATTGAGATGTTTCTTATTGGTCTAAAAAATTTTTGATTGATTTTGTTCCATTTCATTAATTTTCCAAATGAAATTTTTTTAATAATTTTTTTGATAATTGGAATTAGTAAAATTTGAATTTTTTCTCTTTTTTTTATTTTTTTATATACTATCCATTCTCCAAAATTATTTTTTAAACGAGTTGCTTGTTCTATTTTTATTCCAATTTTTTTAGCCCAAGATAAAGCAGATAAAGTGGGTTTATTTTTATTATTAAATGCATTAAAAATTGAAGGTCCTTTTTCTATAATTTCTATTTTTTCATTTCTAAAAAACAATTTTTCTACTTTAACAGATAATCTTCTAGATGTAGCAAATGAATAGATTTCTTTAAAAGAAATGTTATTTAAGTATAATTCTGTTTTAAAGTTTTCAAAAAATAATTTAGATATTTTATATAATTTTTTTGCAGGTAAATCTTCGGTGCCTATTTCTACAAATAGTGTTTTTTTTTTCATAATTTTATTATCATGTATAAAGTTGTATAATTTAAGTATTATTATTTTTTTTTACATATAATTTAGCTATTTTTTTTGTTAGTTCTTTGATTTTTAGTATATAGCTTTGTCTTTCAGTAATAGATATTGCTTGTCTTGATTCTAATAAATTAAAAATATGATTTGCATATAATACTAATTCATATGCTGGTATCAGTAATTTTTTTTTGAGCATTTGTTCTGCTTCTAGTAAATGTTTTTCAAATGTTTTAATTAAAAATTCAACTGTAGCGAATTCAAAATTATATTTAGAGTTTTCTATTTCATTTCTTAAAAAAAGTTGACCATATGTAATTGTTTGTAAATAATTTTTTGTCCAAATTAATTCGTAAACATTTTTTTTATTTTGTATGTGTGTTAATATACGTTCTAAACCATATGTTATTTCTATAGTTATTGGAAAACAATCTAGACTGCCCATTTGTTGAAAATAGGTTATTTGAGTAATTTCCATTCCATTTAACCAAATTTCCCACCCCATTCCCCAAGCTCCTAAAGTTGGGTTTTTCCAGTCGTCTTCTATAAATTGAATGTCGTCTATTGAATTATTAATATTTATTTTTTTAAGTGAGTTTAAATATATTTCTAATATATTTTTAGGAATTGGTTTTATTAAAACTTGAAATTGATAATAGTGTTGTAATCTATTTGATGCTTTTCCAAATCGACTGTCACCAGGTCTTCTAGAAGCTTGCAGAAAAGCAATAGACATAGGTTTTGAATCTATTGTTCCAAAAAAGCTGTTTGGATGAAATGTTGCAGCTCCAACAGGTAAATTTGTTGGTGGAATAATAGAACATCCAATTTTTGACCAATATTTTTGTAATATAAAGATAATTTCTTGAAAGCTATTTTCTTTTTTTTTCATGTGTTTAGTGAGTGTTTTATTTTTATTTATATAAGTTTAAAATTATTAAAAAGAATTTTTTATTAAAAATTAATTATTTTTAGATTAATAATTAAAAAAATATATTTTTTAAATAGATTATACTTAGTATTTCGAAAAAAGTAATTCATATTCATATAATTTTAAAAATTATTTTAGGAAAAGTTATTTTTTAAAAATTATATAAAAATTTTATTTTATGTATGGGAATTGTTAAATGCAATATATAGGTGCTCATGTAAGTGCTTTGGGTGGTGTAGGTCAAGCTGTTATTCGTGCTTCTAATATTAAAGCAAATGCATTTTCTTTTTTTACTAAAAATCAAAGGCGTTGGAAATCCTTATTATTAACGATTGATGAAATTAATAATTTTAAGAATTTATGCAGAAAACATAATTTTTCTTATGATTTTATTTTGCCTCATGCTAGTTATTTAATTAATCTTGGACATCCTGATAAAGATTGTCTAAAAAAATCACGATTATATTTTTTAGAAGAAATTAAAAGATGTGAACTATTAAATTTACGTTTTATAAATTTTCATCCGGGAAATCATTTATATAAAATTAATGAAGATTTATGTTTACAAAATGTTTCAGATTCTATTAATATAGTTATAAAAAATACAAAAAAAATTATTTTAGTAATTGAAAATACTGCAGGTCAAGGCAGTAGTATTGGATATTGTTTTGAACATTTAGCAAAGATCATAGATAGAGTTAAAAATAAATCAAGAGTTGGCGTTTGTTTAGATACATGTCATTTGTTTGCTTCAGGATATGAGTTAAGAACAAAAGAATCGGTTGATGCTACTTTTAAAAAATTTGAAAAAATCGTAGGATTTCAATTTTTACGTGCAATTCATTTAAATGATTCCAAAAACAAACTAAATAGTCGTGTTGATAGACACGAAAATTTAGGGATAGGACATATAGGTTTGGAATGTTTTTTATATATGATGAAAGATCATAGATTTTTTAATATTCCTTTAATATTAGAAACTCCTAATCATGATTGTTGGTTAAAAGAAATATCTTGGTTACGTTCTATAAATTGTTTAAAAATGTAATTTACATTTTTTGTAGTGAAATCAATATTTATTAGTTTTTTTAAATTCATTTATTTGGATAAAGGATTTTAGTTTATGATTAAAATCATAGCAACAATTAGAAAAAACTTTGGTAGTAAAATGAGTCGAAGAATAAGAAAAAATAATAAGTTACCAGCTATAATTTATGGTAAAAATAAGAAAAATCTTGGAATTGAAATAGAACATGACAAATTTATAAATTTTTTTAAAATTAAAAATTTTCATAAAAAAGATGTTTTATTAATTATAGAAGACAAAGAATATGTAGTAAAAATAAAAAAATTAGATTGGCATGTTTTTAAAACAAAAATTTTACATATAGATTTTAAGTTTAAAAACTAATTTTTTATTTTTTGACAAATAGTTTTTTTTTAAAATTATTTTTTTAGAATTTATTTAAAAAAAATAAAATTGTTACTGTAAATTCTAAACAACAGATTCAGTAACAATCTTAATTACAAAGACAAAAATTTAAAATAAAAATATTTTTTAAATATTTTAATTATTAATGAAAAATTAAAATTTTTACTGGTATAAAATTGATAAATTTTTAACAAATGTTCTTTTTTAGTATTGATTGGTTTATCGTGAAATTTTTTTTTTATGTATTTCAATAAAGTAAATATGGAAAAGAGAACTACTATAAATAAAAGTATATAATATATTAATTTAACATTTATTAAATTTTTTTTAATTATATTATTTTTACTGCTAATAATAATTTCTGTAAAGATTCCTGGAATAAGATATAATGGCGGCCAAAGTAAACATCCAAGTAGATTTGGTAAAATAATTTTTTTTATTGGTAATTTTAAAGTTCCAGTTATTATTGGAATAAATGGTTTAATAGGTCCAATAAATTTTCCAATGAATATTGTTATAAAACAATATTTTAAAATTGCTTGTTTTGTTTTGTCTATTAAAAAAGAATTATTTTTAAGTATTTTTAAATTATAAATTTGATTCTGAAATTTGTATCCAATGTAATAAGAGAGCCAGTCCCCGGATATACATCCTATAAATCCGAATATCCAAGCAGAATAAAAATTTATTTTTCCGTTTCCTATGAATGTTCCAAGTAATGACATTAATACTATCCCAGGTAAAATTAAACTAATCAAAGCAAGAGATTCAAAGAATGATACAATTGCTATTATAAATAATAAATATTTTGGGTTTATTGCAAGTATATAATTTGATAAAAATTCCATAGTTTCTCGTTATTATAATAAATAGTATAATTTTTTAATTTTTTTTATAAAAGTTAATTTGTATAAAAAAAGGTTTTTTAAGTATTTTAAAAATTCTTGTGTATAAATATTTTTATACAATTGAATTATTAAAATTTTTTGATATTACGTTTTTCAATATAGAAATATTTTAAAAACTTTATAAATAATTTTATTAGAAAATATTTTTTCAGTAAAAATTTACTTTTATATGTTATTAAATTATTAATGAGTTGTTTTTAAATATATGTATAATACATATTTATTATTGAACGATCAGAATAATTAAAATTTAAATTTCAATATTGAAAATATTTATCTAATTTTTTGTTTTTTTAAATATATTTTTATATTTTTTTAAAATTAAATCATTGTTTTTTGAACAGATTATAAATACATTTTTAATGTATGTATATAAAAAAATTTTTTTTAAAGAATTTCAGAGATAAAATTTTTAAATTCAAATCTATCAATAAGAATTTTGATTAAAATTTAATAACATAAAAACGATGAAAAATGAACAAAATTATTTCGGTCATAGAATATCTAAAAGTTTAGGACAACATTTTCTTGTAGACAATTTTTTTATTAAAAACATTATTAGGATTATCAATCCTAAACGTGAAGAAATTATGTTTGAAATAGGTCCTGGAATGGGAGCTTTAACTAAACCTATTTTATTACTAACTGATAATTTGTCAGTTATAGAAATAGATGAAAATTTAGTGAATTTTTTAAAAAAAAACATAATTAATAAAAAAATTAAAATATTTTTACAAGACATTCTAAAATTTAATTTTAGAACCTTTGTTTCTAGTAATAAAAAAATAAGAATATTTGGAAATTTACCTTATAATATTTCTAGTAAAATAATTTTTTATTTAATACTTTTTAAAGATATTTTTTCTGATTTACATTTTTTATTACAGAAAGAAGTAGTAAAACGTTTTTGTGCTACTCCAGATACAAAAGAATATGGTCGTTTGAGTGTTTTAATTCAATATCATTTTAATGTTAAATCATTTTTTGATATTCCCCCTAAATCTTTTTTTCCTATTCCTAAAGTAAATTCTTCTTTTGTTAGATTAATTCCTAATAAATTATCTTCAATTTTTTTAAAAGAAACTTATTATTTGAATATAATTACTAAATTAGCTTTTTCTAACAGGAGAAAAATTATAAAAAATAGTTTAAAAATTTTATTTTCGGAAAATGAATTTTTTGAAATGAACATTTCTCCATTTGCAAGAGCAGAAAATTTAAATTTATTAGAATATTGTCGTTTATCTAAATATTTATTTAAAAAAAAAATTTATTCGTATGAAAATAAATAAAAAAATAAATTTTAGTAAAAAATAAGTACTTTTTTTTAAAAGTAAATCAATTTTTATTAATATAAAAAATATATGAGAATGAAGAAAAGATATGGCTACATATATTGTGGGAGATGTACACGGTTGCTTTGAAGAACTACAGTTTTTAATAAATATTTCTAATTTTAATCCAAAAAAAGACATTATTTATTTTACAGGAGATTTAGTTGCAAGAGGACCCTGTTCTTTAGAAGTACTTCAATATGTATATTCTATTAGACAATCAGCAAGAGTAGTATTAGGTAATCACGATTTATATTTGTTATCTGTATTTTTTTGTAAAAAAAAATATAATAAAACAGATAATTTTGATAAGTTATTAAAATTTCAAGAAGTTAGTAAATTAATGAATTGGTTAAAGTCAAATCCGTTTTTATATGTTGATAAAGAAAAAAAAATAATTTTGTCTCATGCTGGAATATATCCTAAATGGAATATTGCTACAGCTTTAAAATATTCTAAACAAATAGAGCAAATTTTTTCTACCAGTTCCTGTTATTTAAAATTTTTAAGATTATTTCCTGATAATAATCATTATGTTTGGAATAATAGTTTAAATTTTTCAGAAAAAATTTTTTTCAGTTTAAATGTTTTTACTAGAATGAGATTCTGTTATGAACATGATGCAAAATTGAATTTTTTTTGTAAATCTGATTTAGATAAAAAAAATAGCTCTTTTTTATATCCATGGTTTAGTAATTTAAATAAAATTAGTAAAAAATACAAGATTATCTTTGGACATTGGTCTTCTTTAAATAAAAAAAATAAAAATATACCTAAAAATGTAATATCTTTAGACACAGGGTGTTGTTGGGGAGGAAAATTAACTATGTATAGATTAGAAGATGAATTCTATTTTAAAACTCCATGTTTTTCTATAAAAAAACAAAATACATTAATCAGGTGATTTTTTTACATTTTTACTTTTTGTAAGATTTCAAAATAATATTTAATCAACTTTAAATTTATTAAATTTTTATATTTTTTATAATATATTCTTTTCCAAAGTAAATTACTATATTTTGGAAAATATGTATCTCCTTTAATTTTTTTATTAATATGTGTTAAGTATAATCTATTAACATATTTTAAACTTTGTTGATATATATTTCCTCCTCCGATAATCATTATTTCTTTTTTATATTTTGCTGATTGAATAGCTTTAATTAAAGAATTAACCCAAATAATATGTTCGTTATTTTTTTTTTTTATATTTCTAGAAACAATAATATTTTGTCTCATGGGAAGAGGTTTTTTTAAGGAATCCCAGGTTTTTCTTCCCATGATTATACTTTTATTTATTGTATTTTTTTTAAACCATTTTAAGTCATTAGGAATAATATCCCATGGAAGTTTATTATTTTTTCCAATTACATTGTTTTTAGATAATGCAGCAATTATGCTAATAAGCATTTTTAAAATTTCCTTTTAAGGAAAAAAATATATTCAGTATTTTAAAAAATTTTTATTATTTTTATTTTTTTATTGTTTTATGTAGTTCTTGTATTGAAATTACTGATTTAGTAGGACTTTTATTTAACGACATGATTGTTGCAATAGCTCCATTTATAGTAGAATCATAATGTATTTTTTGTTTTATAGCTTCATAAAAAATTATTTTTGAGTTATTTTTTTCTATTTTCATAGAAGCAGTATTTATAATATAAGAGTATTCTCTATTTTTTAAATAATTTTTTATATTAGGACTAGTTTCTTGAATTTTTTTTACTTTTCTAGATAATATTCCATGTTTTTTTAAAAAAATTGATGTACCTTCAGTGGCATCTAATTTAAATCCATAATTAATTAATTTAATTGCAATGTTTATTATACTTTTTTTATCTGAGTTTTGTACTGATATTAATACTTTTCCTTTTTTTTTCATATTAAATTCTGCTGCTAATATAGCTTTAGAAAAAGCTTCTGCAAAACTCATTCCAATACCCATTACTTCTCCAGTAGAACGCATTTCTGGACCTAAAAATGGATTTACTTCAGAAAATTTATTAAATGGCAAAGTTACTTCTTTTACTGAATAAAATGAAGGGTTTATTTCTTTTATATGATTTTGTTTTTTTAGAGATACTCCACACATTACTTTTAAAGCAATTTTAGCCAGTGGTAATCCTGTAGCTTTTGAAAGAAATGGAATTGTTCGAGAAGCTCTTGGATTAACTTCTAATATATATATATTCTTGTTTTTAACTGCAAATTGTATATTTATCAATCCTACAATATTTAATTCTAAAGCTAATTTTTTTACTTGTATTCTTATTTCTTGTTTTTGTTTTTGATTTAAAGTATATGTTGGTAAAGAACATGCTGAATCACCTGAATGAATCCCAGCTTGTTCTATGTGTTCCATAATTCCACCAATAAGAACATGATTACTATCACATATAGCATCTACATCAATTTCTATTGCATTTTCTAAATATTGATCTAATAGTACTGGAATATCTTTTTTATAGATTTTTTTTATATTAAAAAAATATTTTTGAAGTTCTTTTTTATTATAAATAATTTTCATGTTTTTCCCTCCTAATACATATGAGGGTCTGGCCATAATTGGAAATTTAATAAATTTAGATTGTAATAATCCTTCTTCTATTGTTTTTACTGTTTTATTTTTTGGTTGTTTGAAATTTAATTTAGTAACTATTGATTGAAATTTATTTCTATCTTCTGCTATATCAATTGATTCTGGTTGAGTTCCAATTATATTTATTCCTTCTTTCTTAAGACAATTTGCTAGTTGAAGTGGTGTTTGTCCACCATATTGGATGATTATGCCTTTTGGTTTTTCTATTCTAGTTATTTCTAATATATCTTCTAAAGTTATTGGTTCGAAATATAATCTATTAGATATATCATAATCAGTAGATACTGTTTCAGGATTACAATTAATCATTATTGCTTGATATCCTTCTTCTTGTAAAGCTTGTGCAGCATGCACACAACAGTAATCAAATTCAATTCCTTGTCCAATTCTATTCGGTCCACTTCCTAATATGAGAATTTTTTTTTGATGAGTTTTCGGGTTTGATTCGCATTCTTCTTCCCAAGTAGAATACATATATGCTGTTTGACTAGTAAATTCAGCTGAGCAAGAGTCTATTCTTTTATAGACTGGATGTAAATTCATTTCATTTCTTTTTTTTCTAATTTCAGATTCTGTTGTATTTAACAATATAGATATTCTTCGATCTGAGAATCCTTTTTTTTTAATGTTTTTAAAAAAATCAAAATTAATATTTTCTAATTTTACTGTTTTTATTTTCTTTTCTATTTCTATTAATTCATAAATTTGAGTTAAAAACCATTTATCAATATTAGTTAAAGTTGCAACTTCTTGTATAGACATTCCATATCTAAATGCATCAGCTATATACCATATTCTTTTTGATCCTGGATTTTTTAGTTCATGTTTAATAATTTTTAAAAAATTTGGAACAGATGAATCTATTATTGAATCAAATCCAAAAAGATCGATTTCTAAACCTCTAATTGCTTTTTGAATAGATTCTTGAAATGATCTACCTATAGCCATAACTTCTCCAACAGATTTCATTTGAGTAGTTAATCGATCATTACATCCAGGAAATTTTTCAAAATCAAATCTAGGAATTTTTGTTGCTATATAATCTATAGATGGTTCAAAAGCTGCAGGCATATTAATTTCAGTTAAATCATTTTTAATTTCGTCTAAAGTATATCCAATAGATAATTTTGCTGCAATTTTTGCAATTGGGAATCCAGTAGCTTTAGAAGCTAAGGCAGAAGATCGAGAAACTCTTGGATTCATTTCTATAACAATCATTTTTCCATTTTTGGGATTGATTGAAAATTGTACGTTAGATCCTCCTGATTCTACTCCAATTTCTTTTAGAATTTTTATTGAAGCATTTCTCATTTTTTGATATTCTTTATCTGTTAAAGTTTGTGCAGGAGCAACTGTAATAGAATCACCCGTATGTATACCCATAGAATCAAAATTCTCAATTGAACAAACTATAATGCAATTATTTTTTTTGTCTCTAATAGCTTCCATTTCGTATTCTTTCCAACCAATCAGAGATTCGTCAATTAAAAGTTCTTGATTAGGAGAAGTTTGTAATCCCAATCTACAAATTGTTTCAAATTCTTTTTTGTTATAAGCAATACCTCCTCCAGATCCTCCCATTGTAAAAGAGGGTCTAATAATGCATGGAAATCCTATTTTTTCCAGAATTGAATAAGCAGAATTCATATTTTTTGCAATTCCACAACGAGCAGTATTTAAACCAATTTTTTTTATTGACTTTTCGAATAATTTTCGATTTTCTGCTTTTTTAATAGATTCAATGTTTGCACCTATAATTTCGACTTTATGTTCTGATAAAATATTTTTTTTATGTAATTGTAATGTGCAATTCAGAGCGGTTTGTCCACCCATAGTAGGTAGTAAAGCATCTGGTTTTTCTTTTTCAATTATTTTTTTAACAATTTTCCAATGAATAGGTTCAATGTATGTTTTATCAGAAATTTCAGGGTCTGTCATTATTGTAGCTGGATTTGAATTTACTAAAATTGTTTTATAGCCTTCTTCTTTAATTGCTTTGCAGGCTTGTGTTCCTGAATAATCGAATTCACAAGCTTGTCCAATAATTATTGGACCTGCTCCTAAAATTAAAATTGATTTTATATCAGTACGTTTAGGCATTTATTTTTTCTCATTTTTTATTTTTTTATGTTTTTTCATTAATTTTGTAAAAGAACTGAATAAAGACGATGCATCATGAGGTCCTGGATTAGATTCAGGATGGCCTTGAAAACTAAGAACTGGTTTATTAGATATGGATAAACCTTGAATACTATTATCAAACAAAGATCTATGTGTAATTATTAGTTTTTTTGGAATATTTTTATGATCTACAGTAAATCCATGATTTTGTGATGTTATTATTATTTTTTTTGTTTTCATGTTTTGAACTGGATGATTGCTTCCATGATGACCAAATTTCATTTTTTTAATTTTTGCTCCAATAGATAATGCAATTAATTGATGTCCAAAACAAATTCCAAACATAGGTATATTAGTTTTTAAAAGCGATTGAATAGTAATGATTGAACTTTTACACAATCTTGGATCTCCTGGTCCATTAGAAAAAAAAATTCCATCAGGTTTGAGTTTTAATACACAACTTGAATTTGTATTTGCTGGAACAATTGTTAAATTACAATTGTTAAAATGCAACATTTTTAATATGTTGTTTTTAATTCCATAATCATAAACGATAACATTAAATTTTTTTTTAGATTTTTTTGTTTCTTGTTTTTTAGCAGAATTTATATTCCAATGATATATTTTTTTTGTAGTAACTTTTTTAGTTATATCTATTTTTTTGATTGTTGAGAATTTTTTTGCTTTTTTCAGACAGATATTATAATTATTATTAATATCATTTTTATTAGTTGCGAAAATACATCCGTTTTTAGATCCTGAGTTTCTCAGAATATGAGTTAATCTTCTGGTATCAATGTCAGCAATAGCAATAATGTTGTTTTTTTTTAAATACTGATCTATATTTGTTTGAGTTTTATAGTGACTAGAATAAAAAGAATAGTTTCTTAAAATAATTCCTTTAACATGTATTTTTTCAGATTCATAATCATCATTATTAATACCGACATTTCCAATATGTGGATAAGTAAAAGTTATTATTTGTTCAGCATATGATGGATCTGTAAGAATTTCTTGGTATCCTGTCATAGAAGTATTAAACACAACTTCTCCTACAGATTTTCCTATTGCACCTATTGAAATACCGTAAAATACGGATCCATCTTCTAAAACTAACATTCCAGACTTGTTCAAAGTTTTCTCCAACATATATTAAGTATTTTATTATTTGGCTATTTTTTTTTTTTTTATTTTTTGAATATTTTTAAATTTCTTTAAACTTTATTTTTTTGTTTTAGTTTAATATTTATATTTTTTATGTTTATTTTTTTTGTATTTTTAGCTAATTTTTTACTAAATTAATTTTAAAACTTGTTGCATACTAAATAATCCAGTTTTTTTTGATTGTAGCCAAACAGCTGCGTCTATTGCTCCATTTGCAAAAATTTTTCTGTTTATAGATTTATGAGTAATTTCTAAATATTCTCCTAGTAGTGAAAAAAAAACACTATGTTCACCACTAATATCTCCCATTCTAATGGATGAAATATCAATGTTTTTTGTTTTTTTAAATTTTTTATATATTGTGTTTTTTATGGTTTTTTTTAAAGTGATAGCTGTTCCTGAAGGGGAATCTATTTTTTTATTATGATGATATTCAATTATTTTTATTTCAGATTTTTTACCAATAATTTTGGAAATATCTTCAATAACTTTAATTAATATATTAATTCCTATACTAAAATTAGAAGATAATACAACACCTATTTCTTTAGAAATGTTTTTTATTTTTTTTTCTTCATTTTTGTTAAAACCAGTTGTTCCTATAATGATTTTTTTTTTATTATTTTTACAGAAATTGATATATTCCATTGTTTTTTTTGGATGAGTAAAATCTATTAATACATCAAAATCTTGTTTTGATAATTCAAAATCAGAGCAAATTTTAACATTAGTTGAACCTAATTTAAGTACATTACCAATATCCTTTCCTATGTATTTTTTATTGTTAGATGATATTGCTGTTGTTAAAATGGTTTTAGAATTATAGTTATTTATTAGTTGTTTAATTAATATTCTTCCCATTCTACCTAATGCTCCTGATATAGCAATTTTTATTGTTTTGTTTTTCATAAGTTTCGTTAGTGTCATTAATTTTTTTAATTTATAGGTTTATTTTATTAGTTTATAGTTATTAGATTTACAAAAAATATTGAGATGTTTTTTATTTTTATACTAAAATTTTATCTTTAAAGTGTAATTTTTTATTTAAAAGTTAATTATTTATTTTTTAGATTTTTTTAGGTTGTTTATGTATAGATGATTTTAATTGTATAATATATTTTTAATTGTAAAAGTAGTGTTTATTTAATTATCTATAGTAGATAGTTCTATTTACTTTTTGTTAATAAGACAAGTAACATTCCAAAAAAAATACAAGTATCTGCAACATTAAAGCTAGGAAAGTGAAACTTATATATCTTTAAATCAATAAAATCTATTATATACCCGTAATGTATTCTATCTATTAAATTTCCTATTGCACCGCTTATTATTAACAAATCGTAAAAATTTGTAGTTTTTTTTCTATTTAAATAAATAATATAAATTGAACATATAATAAAATTTAAAAAAAATAAATATTTTTTTTGTTGAGAAAATAGACCAAATACAATTCCATAATTGTGAATATGAGAAATGTTTAAAATTGACACAATATGTTTTTTTTGGTTCAAATCAATATTTTTATTGACCCATTGTTTCGTTAGATAGTCAAATAAAATTATTATATAGTAAATTGAAAAGATCTTTATTTTATTCATTTTTTTATCTTTATTAGAAAAATAATCTGTTTTCTCCATTTCCTGTAGTATTTAAAATACATCTAGGACAAATTTCTTGTTTTATTGAACAATTATTATTAGTTATATTAGAAACGTGATTTGAATAATAATTCCAGCATCGTGGGCATTTTTTTCCGTTTATTTGTTTTATTTTTATTTTTAATCCAGCTATATTTTTATTTTCAGTAATTTCTAAAGGTGCTTCATCATATTTTTTAATTTTCACGGAAGAAGTTAAAAATATAAATTTTAGTTCTTTTTTTGTGATTAAAAGAATTTTAAAAAGTTTTTTTTTTACATATAATGTTAAGGATGATTCCAAGGAATTTTTTATTATTTTTGTTTTTCTATAAGAATCTAAAATTTTATTTATTTCATTTCTGATTTTTATCAAATAGTTCCATTCTTGACTTTTTATTCTTTCTTTGTCAGACAAAAAGAATAAATTTTTATACCATTCTTGAATAAAAATACAATAATTATAATTTTTAATATTGTCGATTTTAGATAAATAACCCCAAATTTCATATGCTGTAAAAGATAAAATTGGTGCTATCCATCTGACTAAAGATTGTAAAATATGATAAAAACTTGTTTGACAACTTTTATATGCATTACTAGTTTTTTTAGTAGTATATTGTCGATCTTTCGTTATTTCAAAATAAAACGAACTAAGCGTGATTGAGCAAAATTTAGTTATTTGTTGTACAATTTCGTGAAATTTATATTTTGAATATAAAATTGTTATTTTTGTTTGTGTTTTTTTTGTTTGGTCAATTATCCATCTATCTAGAAATATCATTTTAGATGGACAAATTAAATCTGTTGCTGGATTAAAATTATTTAAATTAGACAAAAGAAATCTTGATGTATTTCTAATTTTTTTATATATTTCAGAGAATTGTTGAATAATTTTTTCTGAAATAGTAATGTCATTAGTATAATCGATAGAAGCTACCCATAAACGCAATACATCAGCACCTAATCTCTCAATAATTTTTTTTGGACTAATTGTATTTCCTTCTGATTTTGACATTTTTTTTCCTGATTCATCTACAACAAAACCATGAGTTAAAACAGAATGGTAAGGTGCTATATTTTTTGTAGCAGAAAAAATCATTAATGATGACATAAACCATCCTCTATGTTGATCAGAACCTTCTAAATAAATATCTGCACGATTTCTTTTTGAAAATTCCTTTCTGTTTAAAATAGAAATTTGACTACATCCAGATTCAAACCAAACATCTAAAATGTCATTGTTTTTAATATAATTATGATGTTGTTCTCCTAGGAGTTCTTTAGGATCTAGTTTCCACCAAGCTTCAATTCCTTGTTCTTTTACTAAAAGTGCTATCTTTTCTATTAATTCAAAACTATTCGGATGGATATTTTTTGTTTCTTTATGTATGAATAATGGAATAGGTACTCCCCATGACCTTTGTCTAGATATACACCAATCAGGTCGATTGTTTAACATAGAATAAAATCTAGATTTTGATGTTTTTGGTATCCAAGAGACATTTTTAATAGATTTAATTGATGTTGATAGAAGACCTTTCTTGTTCATACAAATAAATAATTGAGGAGTTGCTCTATAAATAATTGGTGTTTTATGTCTCCAACAATGTTGATAATTATGTTCTATAGGATCTATTTTCAGTAGATTTTTATCAAGCAAGGAAAATATTTTTTTTTCTGATTTATTTATTTTAATTCCATCAAGTTTAGGATGTGTATTTTTTATATATTTTCCATTAGAACTAACTAGATGAATTGTAGAAATTGAGTATTTTTTACTTGCAATATAATCTTCTATTCCGTGATCTGGTGCAGTATGTACTAAACCAGTACCAATTTCTTCAGTTACATGATTAGACAAAATAATAGGTATGGTATAATTTAAAAAAGGATGTTGAAATTTTATTAATTCAAGTTTTTTACCTTTTATCTCTCCTATTATTTTGTATTGTTTTAGTTTTATTTTTTTTATTGTTTTTATAACTGTATTTTTTGATACAATGTAAAGAAAACGTTTAGTTTCTATCAATTGATAATAATTGTTTGGATTTATTGATATTGCTTTACTAGCTGGTAAAGTCCATGGAGTTGTTGTCCATACAATTGCATATATGTCTTTTTGATTTTTAATATTGAACTTTAATTTAAGTTCATTATGGTTGTTTGCTTTTATTTTGAAAAATATTGAACATGATTTTTTTTTTAAATATGTTGTTTCAGCATCAGACAATGAAGATTCGCATTTAATGCACCAAGGAACAGGTTTTAGTTCTTGATACACATGACCGTTTTTTATGATTTTCCCGATTGATTGAATAATTTGTGATTCTGATTTGTAATCCATGGTTAAATATGGATTTTTCCAATCAGCTAATACTCCTAATCTAATGAATTCTTTTTTTTGGATTTTAATTTGAGTTAGTGCATATTTTCTACAAAGTTCTCTGAATTTTGTTTTAGAAATTTTAAATCCAGCCTTTCCTACTATTTTCTCAACTTGTTGTTCAATAGGTAATCCATGACAGTCCCAAGTAGGGATATATGGAGCGTTATATCCACTCATATTTTTAGATTTTATTATTATATCTTTTAAGATCTTGTTAACAGCATGTCCCATATGAATATTTCCATTTGCATATGGAGGACCATCTTGCAGAAAAAATATTGGATTGTTTTTTTTGTTTTTTCTAATTTTTTCATATAAATTAGTATCATTCCATTCTTTTATTATTTCTTTTTCTTTTTTTGGTAAATTTCCTTTCATAGGGAATTTAGTTTTTGGAAGATTTAAAGTGAATTTATAATTTTTCATTTTTTCTCTCTTACAAAATATTTATTTTTTTAAATTTTATGTATTAAAAAATACAATTTTGTGTAATTATTAAGTTAATAAAATATCATCTCATCAATAACGTGTATTCTAAACATCATAATAAATGAACATTAATTAAACAAAACTAAAATAATTAATTTTTTAAAAAATTAACTTTTTTGTAAAATTATTTTTATAAAGTTTTTAAACTTAAAAAATTAATAATTTATTAATAATACTTTTTATTATAATTTTTACAAATTATTTATTTATAAGGTTTTAGTATGGCTAACATAAAGTCGTCAAAAAAAGATGCAATAAAGTCTAGAAAAAAAAGAAAAATAAACATAAAGAAAAAATCTATGATCAAAAATATTATTAAAAAAGCGAATTTAGAAATAACAAAAGGAAAAAAAGAAAAGGTAGAAATTGTATTTCGAAAAATGCAATCTATTTTAGATAGATTTGCAACAAAGGGGGTAATACATAAAAATAAAGCTGCTAGACATAAAACAAACTTTTTATTAAAATTTAAAAAGTTAAAAAAAATTTAAATTAGAATTAAATAAAATTAATTAATTCGATATTAAGTACATACTCGATAGTATTGCTTCCTAAATTATTTATTGAAGCAATACTTTTTTAATTAACGATTCCTTGTTGTTAGATCATCAAAAAATCTCTTTACTCCATCAAAGAATCTTTTAGAATGAGGATTGTTTCTTTCTCCTTTACATCCCCCTAAACTTTCTCCTAGCTTATATAATAAGCTTTTTTGTTCTCTGTTTAATCGAATTGGAGTTTCTACAAATATTTTACAAAAAAGATCTCCTTTTTTTCTATTTCTAATAGAAATAACTCCTTTTTTTGGTATACGAAAAGTTTTTCCAGATTGAGTTTCTGCAGGTATTTTAAATTTGACTTTTCCATCTAATGTAGGAACTTCTAAATTTCCTCCTAATGCAGCCATACAAAAATTGATGGGTACTTCACAATATAAGTCATTTTCTTTTCTTTTAAAAATTGGATGTTTTTTAACAGTAATATTTATGTATAAATCTCCAGATGAAGCATTATTTTCTCCGGCTTCTCCTTCTTTATTTAATTTTATTTGATCATTAGTATTAATTCCTGCAGGAATTTTAATGGATATAGACTTAGGTTTTTCTATTCTTCCACTTCCATGACAAGAAAAGCAGGGGTTTTGTATTACTGTTTTTTGACCTTGGCAAGTAGTGCATGTTTGTTGTACAGTAAAAAATCCTTTTCTCATTTGTATTTTTCCAGATCCATTACAAGTAGAACAGTTTTTTTTTCTAGTTCCTGGAGTAGCTCCACTACCATGACAATTATTACATTTTTGTAATATTGGAATTCGAATAATTTTTTTTGTTCCCTGAACTGCTTCTTCTAGAGTTAATTCCATATTGTATCTTAAATCAGACCCTCTTGAAGATCGTTGTTGTTCATTTCCAAAGATATCTCCGAAAACGTCTCCAAAAATGTCGCTAAAATCAGATGTAGTTTCAAAAGTACTACTAAATCCACTACTATTATATCCTGAACTTTGTTGAAATGCATTATGGCCATATTGGTCATACGACGCTCTTTTTTTAGGATCTATAAGAATTTCATATGCTTCTTTAACTTCTTTAAATTTAGTTTCTGCATTTTTATCTCCTTGATTCCTATCAGGATGATATTTTATAGCTAGTCGTTTATATGCTTTTTTAATTTCTCTATCAGTGGATGTTTTTTTTATTCCTAAGGTATAGTAATAATCTTGTTTTGTCATTTTTTTAACGTTTTTCCTATACTATAATATATGCATTCACGGGTGGGAAAAATTATTCCGCACCCGTGTTATGGTGGAGTATCAGTTTTTTTTTTTTTTTAATTTTTTTTATAGAATAAATTTTTTTATTTTTTTGTATCTTTAATTTCTTCAAATTCAGCATCTACTACATTATCTTCTTTTTTTATAGAATCATTTTTTTTTTGATTAAAATTGTTAGAATTTTGATTTTCTTGTGTTTCTTTTAGTAATTGAGAAGAAATTTTTAACAGGTTTTGAATATTATTTTCAATTTCCGTTTTGTTTTCTCCTTTTAAAGAGTAATCTAAATTATTAATTGATTTTTGTATTTTATTTTTTGAATCTTCATTTATACTTGATCCCATTTCTTCCAATTTCTTCTTAGTACTATGAGATAGTTGATCACCTTGATTTCTTACTTTTACTAGTTCTTCGAATTGTCGATCTGATTCTGAATTAGATTCTGCATCGGAAACCATTTTTTTTATTTCATCTTCATTTAGTCCTGATGATGCTTTGATGATAATTTTTTGCTCTTTTCCAGTATTTTTATCTTTTGCAAATACGTGTAGTATTCCATCAGCATCTATATCGAACGTAACCTCTATTTGAGGAACTCCTCTCTGAGCTGGTTGAATACCATCTAAATTAAATTGACCTAAAGATTTATTATCAATTGATCGTTTTCTTTCTCCTTGCAATACGTGTATAGTTACAGCTGATTGATTATCTTCTGCAGTAGAGAAAATTTGACTATGTTTAGTTGGTATAGTAGTATTTTTTTTAATTACAGTCGTCATAATACCACCCATAGTTTCAATTCCTAAAGATAATGGAGTTACATCTAATAATAAAACATCTTTTACGCTACCAGATAATACTCCACCTTGTACAGCAGCTCCTACAGCTACAGCTTCATCTGGATTAACGTCTTTTCTAGGATTTTTCCCAAAAAATTTTGACACTGTTTTCTGAACCATTGGCATTCTTGTTTGACCACCTACTAAAATTACATCATTAATATCTGAAACAGATAATTTTGCATCTTTAAGTGCTGTTTTTACTGGTTCAATAGACCGAAGTACTAAGTCTTCTACTAAAGATTCTAATTTTGATCTGGTAACTTTTATATTTAGGTGTTTTGGTCCTGAAGAATCAGCTGTAATATATGGTAAATTCACGTCAGTTTGTTGAGCTGAAGAAAGTTCAATTTTTGCTTTTTCTGCCGCTTCTTTTAATCGTTGCATAGCTAAAGGATCATTTCTTAAGTCCATTCCTTGTTCTTTTTTAAATTCTTGTACTAAATAGTTTATGATTCTGCTATCGAAATCTTCTCCACCTAAATGGGTGTCTCCGTTTGTTGCTAACACTTCGAATGTTTTTTCTTGATCAACGTCATCAATTTCAATTATAGAAATATCAAAAGTACCTCCTCCAAGGTCATACACTGCAATGGTTCGATTGCCTTTTCCTTTATCTAATCCATATGCTAGAGCTGCAGCAGTTGGTTCGTTAATTATTCTTTTTATTTCCATTCCTGCAATTTTCCCGGCATCTTTAGTAGCTTGTCTTTGTGCATCATTAAAATAAGCAGGAACTGTAATAACTGCTTCAGTAACTTTTTCTCCTAGATAATCTTCTGCTGTTTTTTTCATTTTTTTTAAAACTTCAGCAGAAATTTGAGGTGGTGCAACTTTTTTATTTTTTATATTTATCCAAGCATCTCCATTATTTGATTTTACAATTTCATAAGGCATTATTTTAATATCACGTTGTACTTCTTCGTCTTTAAAACGTCTTCCAATAAGTCTTTTTATTGCAAAAAGTGTATTTTTAGGATTAGTAATAGCTTGTCTTTTTGCAGGTTGTCCTACAAGTATTTCTCCTTCTTTCGTATATGCTATTATGGAAGGAGTAGTTCTTTCTCCCTCTGAATTTTCAAGTACTTTAGCTTGTTTTCCATCCATTATAGCTATGCAGGAGTTAGTAGTTCCTAAATCTATCCCAATAATTTTTCCCATTTATTCCTCACTAATTTTTGATTGAAAAATCAATTTAAAATTAATAACATCTAATATTTATTAGATGGGGGCTATTTACATTCGATCAAGGGGATTTAAAAAAAAACTAGTTCTATAAAAAGAAAAATAATAAAGTTCGACTTCAAATTCTCAATTTATTGAATAATTAATTATGATATAATATTTTTTTATTTAATAATATTTCTGGAATAAGTATGTCTATGTTTTATACTTCTTTTTTTTTAAGTTCTTCTTTTTTTTGTTTTATATTTTTATCTTTTTTGATACCAATTTTAATGCTTTTGTTTGGTTGGTTATTAGGAGAAAAATCAAAAGAAAAAAAAAATATTCCATTTGAATCTGGTATAGATGGCATTTCAAATATTAATTTTGGTTATGCTGTTAAATTTTATTTAGTAGCCATGCTTTTTGTTATTTTTGATGTTGAAATAATTTATATATATTCTTGGGTAACAACTATAAATGATACTACATGGATCGGGTTTATAGAAATGATGTTTTTTATTTTTGAATTGCTAATTGGTTTAATATACGTAGTTAAGCTTGGAATTTTAGATTGGTCTTATTCCAAGAAAAAATTTTAAAAAATTAATAAATTTTTTATTACTTTATTGTAATTATAGATTTTGGGAAATAAAATGAAGTATACATTAATAAATACGAAAAAAATAAACAATAATAGACACAATTTAGAGAAAAATGACAGAATAACAGACATGGGAAATCAAAAGAACATTGTTTTTGGTAAATTATCAACTTGGTTGCGAACGTTGGTTAATTGGGGAAGAAAAAATTCTTTATGGCCATATAATTTTGGATTGTCTTGTTGTTATGTTGAAATGGTAACTGCTTTTACTTCTGTTCATGACGTTAGTCGATTTGGATCTGAAGTATTAAGAGCATCCCCTAGACAATCAGATTTTATGGTAATATCAGGAACTCCGTTCGTAAAAATGGTTCCAGTAATTAAAAGAATATATGATCAAATGTTAGAACCTAAATGGGTAATTTCAATGGGTTCTTGTGCTAATTCTGGAGGAATGTATGATATTTATTCTGTAGTTCAAGGAATAGATAAAATACTTCCAGTAGATGTATATGTTCCTGGATGTCCACCTCGTCCTGAATCCTATATACAAGCTTTAAAATTATTACAAGAAACTATTTCAAAAGAAAAAAGGCCTTTGTCTTGGATTTTAGGAGATCAAAATGTTTATAAAAAAAAATCGGATAATAAAATCTTTTCTAAAGATAAAGAAATACCAATAGTAAATTATACAGAAGATTCAAAAAAGTAATTTATTTAAATCGAACAAACTCGGATAAAAGTTAAAGAAATGATAACAGTAAATTATTGGAAAAAAGATCGAACGAAATAATTTATCTAAAATGAATATTATTCAAGAACATTTTATGAAAAAACAAAAACCAGAAAAACAAAACACTCAAAGCACAGATAACATTGAGTACGAAATAGTAAAAGAAATTAACTTCTATTTTAAACAAAACAAATTTTTTTTTCAATTTTCTAAAACTGACTTTCCTATTATTTGGATTCCAAAAGGAATGTTACTAGAAGTAGTTAATTTCGTAAAAACCATTTTATCTAATCCTTATAATATTTTGTTTGATTTACATGCAATTGATGAACGTGTTCGAGTTTTTAAGAATATGTTGCCTACGTCTGATTTTACAGTATTTTATCATTTTATTTCTATTGAAAGAAATAATGATTTGATGTTGAAAGTTCCTTTGTCTGAAAATGATTTAAATATTCCTACTTTAACAAACATATATTTAAATTCAAATTGGTATGAAAGAGAAGTTTGGGATATGTTTGGAATTACTTTTTTAGGACATCCAAATTTAACTAGAATAATCATGCCAAATACTTGGAAAGGACATCCTTTAAGAAAAGATTATTCAGCTAGAGCAACAGAATTAGAACCTTTTTTTTTAACTAAAGAAAAAGAAGAAAATGAAATTGAGTCTTTAAAATTCAGACCAGAAATATGGGGTATGAAGAGAAGACATAAAAATAATGATTTTATGTTTTTAAATTTAGGTCCTAATCATCCATCTGTACATGGTGTTTTAAGAATTGTATTACAATTAGATGGAGAAGAAATTGTTGATTGTGTTCCAGATATTGGTTATCACCATCGTGGAGCTGAAAAAATGGCAGAACGACAAACATGGCATACCTATATTCCTTATACTGACAGAATTGAATATTTAGGTGGTTGTGTAAATGAGATGCCATATGTTTTAGCAATTGAAAAATTCGCAAATATTAAAGTTCCAGAAAGAGCAAAAGTGATTAGAATAATGTTATCGGAACTATTTCGAATTAATAGTCATTTGCTATGCATTGCTACCTTTATTCAAGACATAGGATTAATGACACCGGTATTTTTAGCATTTACGGATAGACAAAAAATTTATGATGTAATTGAATCGATAACTGGAGCAAGAATGCATCCTGCTTGGTTTAGGATTGGTGGAGTAGCTGACGATTTACCAAAAGGATGGGATGATCTTTTGAAAAGATTTTTATCTTGGATTCCTAAACGTATTGATTTTTATGTAAATTCTGCATTAAAAAATACAATTTTAATTTCTCGTTCGAAAGGAGTTGCTTCTTATTCTAAAACAGAAGCTTTGTCATGGGGAATTACTGGTGCTGGACTTCGCGCTACTGGAGTAGAATTTGATATTAGAAAATCTAGACCATATTCTGGTTATGAAAATTTTTTGTTTGATATACCAATAGGAAATGGTACAAGTGATTGTTATTCTAGAATAATGTTAAAAGTAGAAGAAATTTATCAAAGTTTAAACATTTTAAAACAATGTTTGAAAAATATGCCTGAAGGTTTATATAAAGCAGATCATCCTTTAACAACTCCACCTGTTAAAGAGTTTTCACTTCATAATATTGAAACTATGATAACTCATTTTTTGCAAGTTTCTTGGGGTCCTGTTTTTGATCCAGCTGAAAGTTTTCAAATGATTGAAGCTACTAAAGGAATTAATAGTTATTATTTAATTAGTGATGGAAATACTTGTAGTTATCGAACTAGAATACGTACTCCTAGCTTTGCTCATTTACAGCAAATTCCTTCTGTTATTCGAGGTAGTTTAATTTCTGATTTAATTGCTTATTTAGGAAGTATTGATTTTGTAATGTCTGACGTTGACCGATAAGTTGAAATACTATTATGAAAACTAAAATAATACCTACAAATTTTAATTTAAGTGAAATTGAAAAAAAAGAAATTCAAGAAAAAAAAAAATGTTATCTTGATTCCAGAGCAGTTTCTATAGAAGCTTTAAAAATTGTTCAGAAAAAACGAGGTTGGGTTTCTTTGGATTCTATTTACGAAATTGCTAAACTGTTAAATTTACCACCTGTAGAGATAGAAGAAGTAGCTACTTTTTATAGTCATATATATAGAAGGCCAGTTGGAAGAAATGTTATTCGATATTGTGACAGTATGGTCTGTTATGTTACTGGATATATTGAAATAGAAAACGAACTAAAAAGGATATTAAAAATTAAAAAAGGGGAAACAACCAGAGATAATAGATTTACTTTATTACCAACGTGTTGTTTAGGATGCTGTGATAAATCTCCTGCAATGATGATAAATGACAAAACTTATACTAAGTTAACCATAGGACTAATACCAATTTTATTAGAGAAACATCAATGAAAGATGTCATAGAAAAAGAAACACATCCTCTTACTTGGTGGATAAATAATAATAAAAATCATACAGTTTGGATAAAAGAATATATAAGTACAATTGGATATTGTTCTTTTAAAAAAGTTTTGAAAAATTATTCTCCCAAAGAAGTAATTGAATTAATTATGTTATCTGGATTGAAAGGAAGAGGTGGTGCTGGTTTTCCAACAGGAATTAAATGGAGGTTAGTTTCTAATCAAGAACAAATATTTCCTCATTATTTACTATGTAACGCTGATGAAATGGAACCTGGTACTTATAAAGATCGATTTTTAATGGAAAAAATACCTCATCAATTAATTGAAGGAATTTTAATTTCTGCTTTTGCTATTCGGTCTTCTTGCGGTTACATTTTTTTGAGAGGAGAATATACAGATGCTGAACGTATATTAAAACGAGCAATAGAAGAAGCAAAAGATTTTGGTTTTTTAGGAAAAAATATATTAGGTACTAATTTCAGTTTTAATTTATTTTTACATAGTGGTGCGGGAAGGTATATTTGTGGTGAAGAAACTGCATTAATTAATTCTTTAGAAGGTAGAAGGGCAAATCCAAGATCAAAACCTCCATTTCCTGCTGTTAGTGGACTATGGGGAAAACCTACTTGTGTTAATAATGTTGAAACATTATCAAATGTTCCATCGATTTTATTACATGGAATAGATTGGTATAAAAGTTTATCTAATAGTGAAGATTCTGGTACAAAGATTGTAGGTTTTTCAGGAAAAGTAAAAAAACCTGGAATTTGGGAAGTTCCATTAGGAATTACAGCTAGAGAGATATTAGAAGAATATGCAGGTGGAATGCAATATGGATACGTTTTAAAAACGTGGTTACCAGGTGGAGCAAGTACTAGTTTTTTAGTTAAAAAACATTTAGACATAAAAATGGATTTTTCTAGTTTTATGAAAATTGGTAATAGATTAGGTACAGGAATGGCAATGGTAGTGCACGAAGAAATTAAGATGGTATCTTTATTAAAAAATCTGGAAATATTTTTTTCTAGAGAATCATGTGGTTGGTGTACTCCTTGTCGAGATGGATTACCCTGGATTGTAAAAATTTTAGATTCTTTAGAGAAAAAAAACGGAAAACTAGAAGATATTCTTCTTTTGGAAGAACTATGTACATATTTAGGACCTGGAAAAACATTTTGTGCACATGCTCCAGGAGCAATGCTACCATTAAAAAGTGCATTATTTTATTTTCGTAATGAATTTGAATCAGGTATTAAAATTAAATAATTAGTTGTTTATTTTTTTTTATAATTTAAAACTGTATTAAAGTTATTTTTTCGTTATAAAAATTAATCTTTAAAACATAAATATAAACTTTCATCTAACATTTTGGATTTTTTTTTAATGACTAAAATTGTTGTGAATAATAATCAGTATGATGTAAATGCAGAAAATAATTTATTATCTTCTTGTTTGTCTGTAGGAATTAATATTCCGTATTTTTGTTGGCATCCAGAATTAGGAAGTATAGGTTCTTGTAGACAATGTGCTGTTAAAGTATATTTGAATAAGAATGATAAAGTTGGACAAATAGTCATGTCTTGTATGACTACAATAACAAATAATATGGTTGTGTTTACCGAAACTAGTGATGTTTTAAATTTTAGAAAAGCAATAATTGAACTATTAATGATAAATCATCCTCATGATTGTCCAGTTTGTGAGGAAGGTGGAAATTGTCATCTTCAAGATATGACTGTTATGAACAGACATTATACTCGTAGATACGTGTATAAAAAAAAAACACATAAAAATCAATTTATTGGTCCATTCATATCACATAACATGAATAGATGTATAAGTTGTTATCGTTGTGTAAGATATTACAAGGATTATGCTGGGGGAGAAGATTTTGGTATTTTTGGTTCAAAAGATAATATTTATTTTGGTAGATTAAAAGACGGAGTTTTAAAAAACGAGCATTCAGGAAATTTAATTGAAATATGTCCTACTGGAGTTTTTACGGACAAAACTAGTTCTGAAAATTATAGTAGAAAGTGGGATATGCAGTATGCACCTAGCATTTGTTCTCATTGTAGTATTGGTTGTAATATTATAGCTGGAGAAAGATATGGGAAATTGGTTAAAATAGAGAATCGATATCATGGAGATATCAATCATTATTTTATTTGTGATAGAGGTAGATTTGGTTATGGATATGCTAATAGGATAGATAATCCTAAGGATGTGACAACTAAAAATTTAAATTTTAAAAATGATTTTGGTAGATTAAAAATCAATGTTGAATTGGCATTCAATAAATGCAAGGAAATATTAAACGACTCTTCTAAAATTATTGGAATAGGTTCATCAAGAGCAAGTATAGAAAGTAATTATGCTTTATTGAATTTTGTAGGAAAAGAGAACTTTTTTGTAGATAGTACTGAAATTGAGAATTCTTGTATTCAATTAATTATTAAAATTTTAACAGAAAGTGGAATATACACTCCAACATTGCGTGAGATAGAAAGTTATGATTGTATTTTTATATTAGGAGAAGATGTCACAAATACATCTCCTCGTATTGCGTTGTCAATTCGTAGAGCAGTTAGCAACTATTCATTGAATGTTTGTAGTAATAATAGCAGTAGTAATACAGAAAATATTCCTACTTGGCATAGTATGGCTAAATCTTATTCTACAAACAATAAGTTAAATTCTTTGTTTATAACTAGCACAAATGTTACAGCTCTCGATAAAATTTCAAGATGGAATTTTGTTTCTTCTGTTGAAGATCAAATAAATTTATTAAATTGTATAGAAAATAAACTTGATTCAAATGTATTAGAATCAGAAATATTTAATATTTCTTTAAAATCAAAAATCGAATTAATAGTAGATACTTTTTTAAAATCAAAAAAAGTACTAATTGTTTCAGGATCTCATTCAGGAGATATTAGACTTATTAAGTCTGCATTTAATCTGTCTAAATCTTTAATTAAAAAAGGAATTGAAACGGGAATAACATTATTAACTTCTAATGTTAATAGTATTGGATTAGGATTAATTGGGAATAAATCAATTGAAACAGGAATTAAAAAATTTTTGAGTCAAAAAAAAAAAATAGCATTAATAGTTTTAGAGAATGATTTATATCGTTTAATGTCAAAAGATAAAATTGATGATATGTTTTCAAAATTTGATTCTATTGTTATTGATCATCAAAATACAAATACATATCAAAATGGAAGTATAAGTTTTCCATGTTCTAATTTTTTTGAAAGTACAGGAACTGTAATAAATCATGAAATTAGAGCACAAAGATTTTTTCAAGTATATGATCCTAAATTTTATTCAAAAAATAATGTAGTTCTAGAGAGTTGGAAATGGATTCATATTTTAGATTCTAAAATTAAAAGAAAACCTTTTTCATGGATTAATATAGAAGATGTTATTAGTTCTTTAGTAAAATCATTTCCATTTTTAAAAAAAATAAAAAAAGCTTCTTATAATTCTAATTTTAGAATTAAAGGTCAAAAAATTGCTCGTTCTCCGCATCGTTATAGTGGAAGAACAGCTCAGTTTTCTCATAAAAATATTCATGAAAACAGTCAGCCTATCGATATTAATTCAATGTTTTCTTTTTCTATGGAAGGAAACAATCAACTGTCTTGTTCTTCTTCTCAAATACCTTTTTCTTGGTTTCCTGGTTGGAATTCAGCACAATCTTGGAATAAGTTTCAAGATGAAATTGGAGGAAATTTAAAAAACGGAAATCCTGGGATTAGAATTTTAAATGATCTTAAGAATTTAGGTATTAAAAATATAAATTTTATTCCAAATTTAAAATCAACTATTATCGATGAAAACAATTTTTTAGTAGTTCCTTTTTATACATTGTTTAATAATGAAGAATTATCTAATCGTTCTGAATTAATAAGAAAAAACTTTAGTAAGGAAAATTTTGCAAGAATGTCAATTGCTGATTCTAAAAAACTTGATTTATTTGAAGGTGATATGATTCAATTCTATTATTTAGATACAAAATTTATATTACATATAAAAATTTCTAAATTTTTAAAATCTGGTCAAATAGGATTATCTATAGGTAATTCTAATATTCCATTATTTTTATTAGGTAAAAAAGTAACAAATCTTCGAAAAAGGATAAAAAATGAAGATTATTAATAGTGCAACAGGTGTTTTTTCTCCAGCAATTACTGTTTTATTTTTTTTTTCAGTTATTTTTTTTTCGGCTTTTTTAAGTTTTTTTGAGAGAAGATTATTAGCGTTATTTCAAAATCGATATGGACCAAATAGAGTTGGAAAATATGGTTTATTACAGGTTGTAGCTGATATGATAAAAATTTTTTTTAAAGAAGACTGGATTCCTATATTTTCAAATTCTTTATTTTTTGTTATTGCTCCAGTTATTTCTTTTGTTTGTTTATTAATTGTCATGAGTATAATTCCAATAAATTCAAACTGGATGGTTATGCATTTAAATATTGGAATTTTATTTTTCTTTATGATGGCTTCGTTATCTGTATATGGAATACTATTTGCT
This sequence comes from Buchnera aphidicola (Tetraneura akinire), assembly GCA_049942965.1. Taxonomy (GTDB): domain Bacteria; phylum Pseudomonadota; class Gammaproteobacteria; order Enterobacterales; family Enterobacteriaceae; genus Buchnera_D. Next base: position 382,231 of record CP188088.1, on the reverse strand, counting down.
GGTTGGTCTAGTAATAATAAATATGCATTACTTGGTTCTTTACGCGCAGTAGCTCAAACGTTGAGTTTTGAAATTTTTTTAGGTTTGTCAGTAATGGGGGCTGTAGTTCGAGCAGGTTCTTTTGATTTGGTAGACATTATTGAAAGTCAAAAAGATATATGGAATTTTTTTCCTCAATTTATTGGTTTTTTATCCTTTTTTGTATCTAGTTTAGCATTATGTCATAGACATCCTTTTGATCAACCTGAATCTGAACAGGAATTGTCAAGTGGATATAATATCGAATATTCAGGAATAAAATTTGGTTTATTTTTTATTGGAGAATATATTTCTATAATTACTATGTCATCTTTAATGACTACAGTTTTTTTTGGAGGATATTTAGGACCTTTTATTTCTTCTTTTTTTTGTTTTTTTATAAAGACCATGTTATTGATATGTTTATTCATTTTGGTTAGAGCTTCTTTGCCAAGACCTAGATATGATCAAGTTATGAACTTTGGATGGAAATTTTGTTTTCCTTTAACGTTGTTAAATTTGTTTTTTACGGTTTTTTTTACAATTTTAGTATAATACGTGGATAATTTTATGATACTTAAAAAAATGATATTAATTTTTTTTAGTCAATTAAAAAGTATGTATATGGTTTTTAAAAATATTTTCTCTAAAAGAGAAACTATATTGTATCCTGAAACAACTATTAAATTATCAAGTCGAAATAGAGGAAGAATAGTATTGACTCGAAATGATGATGGTAGTGAAAGATGTGTGGCTTGTAATTTATGTTCGGTTGTGTGTCCTGTTGACTGTATTACATTACAAAAATCAGAAAACAAGTCAGGTAGATCTTATCCAAAATTTTTTAGAATAAATCTTTCTCGTTGTATTTTTTGTGGTCTTTGTGAAGAATCTTGTCCAACATTAGCAATTCAATTGACCAAAGATTTTGAATTATCTGAGTTTAAAAGAGAACATTTAGTTTTTGAAAAAGAAGATTTATTAATTTCTGGAACTGGAAAAAAAGATAATTATAATTTTCATAATGTTTCAGGTGTTGCTACAGAAGATAAATCTATCGGAAGTTCGAAAACTGAATTCAAACCAATCAGTGTTAAAAATTTATTACCATAAGGAAAATATTGAATGGAATTAACTTTTTATTTTTTTGCAGCAATTTCAATATTATCTACATTTTGTATAATATTTAGTTTTGATGTTATGTATTCTTTATTATATTTTTTAATATCGATATTATCTACTTCCGGAGTTTTTTTTTCATTAGGTGCTTTTTTTCCTGGGGTTATAGAAGTAATAATTTATGTTGGTGCCATAATGGTTTTATTTATTTTTACCCTTATAACGTTAAATTTAGAGAAAGATTCTAAACAAAAAAAAAGAAATTTTTCATTTTTAATAAATTGGAAAATTTTTTCTTTAATTTTTTTAATGTTATTTTTTAGTTTTTTATATTTTTTATATTTTTTAAATAATGGTGAAATGAATTTTATGTCTGAATCAGATAACATTCGTAAGTTTGGTAATAAATTATTAAGTTCGTATGCTATATTATTTGAATTTATTTCTATGATTTTATTATCTGGAATAGTAATTACATTTTATATTGGAAAAAAAAATAAATAAATTTAGTTAACTGCATTTTAGACTAAGGACATATTATATGATTCCTATACAGCATGGTTTATTGTTGTCGATGTTATTATTTTTCTCAGGATTATTTTTAATATTAACTCGTCGTAATTTTCTTTTCATATTAATTGGATTAGAAATAATGAACAATGCCTGTTCTTTAATTTTGGTTTTTGCCAGCAATTATGTTCATCAGTTAGATGGACAAATATTATATTTGTTAATAATTACATTATCAGCTATTGAATCTGGAATAGGATTAGCTCTTTTAATTCAGATGCATCGTTATTATAAGACATTAAATATAGACGTTTTAAGCGAGATTTGTGAATGAATAACATGAGTAGTATTATTATTTTTCCTTTATTTGGATTTTTCATTTTATCTATTTTTCAAAGAAAAATATCGAATTTTTTTTCTGCTTTGATCGGAATAGGTTCAATTTTTTTTTCGTTAGGAATTATTTTTCATATTTTTTTTTGTTATTTTAATAATAGATCTGGTTTTGATTTTTTTTCTCAACATATTGAAATATGGAATAACATTCGATCTCTAAATTTTAAATTTGATTTATTAATGGATAAATTTTCAATTTTTATGTTATTAATGATCGGATTAGTTGGTTTTTTAATACATGTTTTTTCTTATTGGTATATGAAATCTGAAGAAGAGTTTTCTACTTATTTTTCTTACATGAATCTTTTTGTAGCTAGTATGTTTTTATTTATTTTATCTGATAATTTATTATTAATGTATTGTGCTTGGGAATTGGTAGGATTATGTTCTTATTTGCTTATTGGATTTTATCATAGAAAAAAAATTAGTTATAAATCAGCTATGAAAGCTTTTTTAATGACTAAAATAGGAGATATATTTTTTTGTTTATCTATTTTTATTTTATATTCTCATTTTAAAACAACAAACTTAAATGATTTAAAATTTTTTTTAAAAAATAGTTTATTAGCTAAGGATTGGCAATTTCATTTTTCTATTTTTTGTCTTTTAGTTGCAGCAGTAAGTAAATCAGCTCAAATTCCACTACAAACATGGCTAACTGATGCAATGGTTGGACCTACTCCTGTTTCAGCGTTAATACATGCATCGACAATGATAACTGCAGGTGTGTATTTAATTGTTAGAACTAATTTTTTATTTTCTATGTCTCCAACAATTTTACTTCTTATAGGAATTATTGGAATATTAACTGTTCTTTTTTCTTGTTTTGCAGCTTTATTCCAAAATAATATAAAAAAAATTTTAGCGTATTCTACAATGAGTCAAATCGGATATATGTTTATAGCGATTTCTGTAAAATGTTGGAATGCTGCTATTATGCATTTAATTATTCATTCTTTTTTTAAATCTTTATTATTTTTAAGTTCAGCTTCTATAATTTCTTTTTTTAATGGAGAGGAAAATATTTTAAAAATGGGTAGTGCAAGGAAAAAACAGCCGTTTATTTATTTTTGTTTTTTGGTTGGAGGTGCTTCATTAAGTTCCTTGCCGTTGATAACTTCAGGTTTTTATACTAAAGGTCAAATTTTGTGTTTTTTATTGGAAAATAAAAACTGGATGCTTCTTTTTTCTTCACTTATAGGGGTTTTATTAACTTCAATATATACATTTAGAATGATATTTTTAATTTTTCATGTAAAAAGAGAAAAACAAAAAGTTTCTTATCTAAATAATAGTTTTTTTCACACTTTCCCATTATTTGTTTTGTTAATTTTTTCAACTGTATTTATCATGTTTTTTCCGCCTTTTTCCTCTATATTTTTTGATTTTTATAATAAAAATTATATTTTTACAAAAAGAAATTTTTTAGAATTTATATCTAGTATGTTGTCTATCATAGGCGTGTTAATTCCTTATGATTTGTATGTAAATAAAAAAAATATTTTCTATAAATTATCAAAGAAGAATATTTATTTAAATAAATATTCTTTTAATAATACAAATTTTGGATTTGATTTTTTTTATGATTTTATTTTTGTAAAACCATATTTTTTTATAGTAGAAAAAATTTCTATTGATCCATTTAAAAAATTATTTTCTTTTTTTTCTTTTTTTATAATTTTTTTTCATAACATATTTTTGTGTTTAGTAAAAAAAACTTTATCTTGGCATATTTTATTTTTTGTATCTGGAGCATCGTTTTTTTGTTTGTCTTTTATTTTTTTGTGTTATTTAACACATTAAATTTATTTAAATTGATTTAATAATTATTATTTTTTTAAATGATGATTTAAATTATTTAATTTAAATAATTAAAATTTCTGAGAATTATTCTTAATAACAGGATTATAATTTCAATGTTACTTTTTTTGTTAGTTATTATTCCGTATATCGGAGGTTGTTTTTCTGTTTTTGCAAATAGATTTTGCAATCGTTTTTCACCTCGTTGGAACGCTTTGCTTTTTACATTTAGTACATTTTTTCTTGTTGTTTTTATTTTATATAAAAATTATTTTTATATAAAATATATAGAAAATAATTCTAATGAATGGATAACTGAATTTGTTTTTCCTTGGATACCTCAATTAGGAATTAATTTTCATTTGGCAATGGACGGGTTATCGTTATTGATGGTTATGTTAGTTTCTTTTTTAGGGGTAATTTCAGTTTTATGTTCATGGGAGGAAGAAAATAAATCCATGCATGTTTTTTATTTTCATCTTCTTTTTATTATTGGTAGTGTAATTGGAATATTTTTATCAATTGATTTGTTTTTGTTTTTTTGTTTTTGGGAATTAGCAATAATTCCAGTTTATTTTTTAGTCATTTTTTGGGGAGAACCAGATTGTTCTATTAAAGATAAAAATAAACATTTAATTAAAGTTGCAAATAAATTTGTTATATATGGTTTAGTTTCTGGATTTTTAATGTTGTTATCTATTTTTGGATTAGCAATAAATTATTATAATAGTAGTTCAATTTGGTCTTTTGACTATAATACTTTGTTAAAAGTATCTTTAAATCCACATTTAGAATTATTTTTAATGATTTGTTTGTTTTTATCTTTTGTAATAAAAATGCCAATTATTCCTTTTCATTCTTGGTTTCCTAATTTGTTAATAAATACTCCAAAATCTGGAACAATAGATTTAGTTGGAATTATTGTAAAAACATCTATATATGGATTATTGCGCTTTTGCATCCCGTTATTTCCTAATTCTTATTTTAAAATTGTTCCAGTTGCAATTGTCTTGGGAATTATTTCTGCATTTTATTCAGCATTAATTGCTTATTCTCAAAAAAATATAAAAAAAATAGTTGCTTATATGTCTATTTCTCATATGGGAGTAATGTTGTCGGCTATTTATAGTGGAAAAAGTTTGTTGATATATCAAGGTATAGTAATTCAAACAATTGTACAAAGTTTAACTGCTGCTGCTTTAATAATAGTTTTTGGAAAATTGTACAAAAAAATTAATTCTATGAATATAAAAAAAATGGGAGGTTTGTGGTTTAATTTAAATTGGTTACCTGGTTTATCTTTGTTTTTTTTAGTTTCTAATCTTTCTATTCCTGGAACAGGAAATTTTGTTGGTGAATTTATAACTTTATTAGGAATATTTAATCATTCTAATATTTTATCATTCATGTTTTTATTTTTATCTATTTTTTCTTCATTATATTCTTTTAATATAATGCATAAAATCTATTATGGTAGAGAAAAAAAAGTTTATTTTATTGAAAATAAATGTATTACGAAAACTGAGTTGTTTATCCTTTTGTCTTTTGTTTTTTTAATTTTAGCAATTGGATTTTTTCCAAAATTAATTTTAGATATTTCGTATATAAATACGATTTAATAAAAAAAACAATTTAATTTTTGTTATTTTGATTAATTTAAGGTTGTAGAAACTAATGATTATTATCAATAAAGAATTAACTGCTTTAATTCCATTTTTTTTGTTTTTTTTTAATATAATTATATTGACTTTACTAATTTCTTATTCAATTAAAAATTTTAAAAATTTAACTTTTACTATTTTAGCTTTTTTTGTTAGTTTTTTATCTTTGTTTTTTGTAATTAAAATAGATCCTATTGATATTAATTATTTGTTAAGAATTGATAAATATTCAATTTTCTATTCTAAAGTTTTTTTAATTTTTAGTTGTATGATATGTATCATGTCGTATGAATCTCTAAAAAATAAGAAAAACAACAATTCTCAATTTTATTTACTAATATTATTATCTACACTTGGTTGTATTGTTTTAACTTCAGTTAATAATTTAATTAGTTTATGTATTGGAATTGAATTAGTAAATATACCGTTGTTAGGTTTAATGTGTTGTTTAGGAAATTATAAACAATCGTTATCATCAGTGATCAAATATATGGTTTTATCTAGTATATCTTTTTCTTTTTTATTATTTGGAGTTGCTTGTGTATATATTGGTTCAGAAGGTGGTTTGTCTTTTTTTGAATTACAAAGATCATTAAATCTTGCTATAAATGATAGCATATATGTATTATTATTTGGTATTAGTTTTATTATTGTTTCTTTTGCATTTAAATTATCAATTTTTCCGTTCGGATTATGGATTTCTGACATTTATAATGGTATGCACTCAATTGTACTAAGTTATTTTTCTACATTGTCTAAATTATCTCTTTTTATTTCTTTAGTTCGATTTTTTTTGTATGTTCCTTATATAAAAGGAAAAATTTTATATTATTTATTAGAAATAATGGCTGTTTTTTCTATATTATTTGGAAATATAATGGCATTATTTGAACCGAACTTGAAGAAATTGATGGGATATTCTTCTATGTCTAGTTTTGGATATTTGTTAGCTGCATTGTTATCTTTTAATAGTTTTCCATTTTTTTTAGATGTTATTGCTATATATATATGTAGTTATCTAGCCAGTAATGTTGGAATTTTTTTTATAATGAATTTAATTAATATTAATAATAAAAATAAATTTAAAGAAAACATAATCTCTAGTTATAAAGGTTTATTTTGGAGTGATCCGTTCCTTGCAATTTCATTAACAATTATGTTGTTTTCTTTGTCCGGAATTCCTATAAACTTAGGTTTTATTAGTAAATTTTTGTTATTTTGTAGTATTTTTAATTCCCATTTAATTTTTTTAGGTATAGTTTCGTTTTTAGGGACATTGTTGTCTTTTTATTATTATTTTAGAATTATTATTAATTTATATTCTTTTTCTTCAGAATTTAAAAAAATTAGTTTTTTTACTCATATAAAAACTGTTCCAGGATTTATTATTTTCTTACTAGATTTATTTTTAGTTTTTTTTGGGTTTTTCCCCTCTAATTTGATTGTTTGGTTAAATGATGTAATAGTTTTTTTGTAATATTTTAAATTTTTTAATGTAATAAAAAATATTTTTTTTAAAGTATTAAAAAATTTAATAAATTAAATAATTTTAATAAATTAAAAATTGAAATCTATAGTTTTAGTTTTATAAATTATTTTTTTAAAAAATAAGTTTTAAAATTTTTTTAAAATGCTAGCTATAAGTAGAATACTTATATTATTTTTTATCTTTAAAATATCATTTTTACATAAAACATATGAATAATTTTTTTTTTAACAAAACGTTTAGTTCGGATAAATATAGATTATCTAAATTATTATCTGAGATAGAATTATTTTCCAAATACGTAATAGTTAATGATTTATCAAATATAACAAAAGTAGCTCATAAATTAGATTTATTAAATATGTCTTCTTTTATTTTTACTGTTACTGGAACTAATGGAAAAGGTTCTACTTGTTTTATATTAGAAAAATATTTACTTATGTTAGGTTTGAGAGTTGGTTTATATATTTCTCCACATTTAATTGAATATAAAGAAAGAGTTAGAATTAATGGAGAATATTTAACTGAAAATAAACATTTTCTTTCTTTATCGAATGTTTTATTGGCAAAAGGGGAAATTGCATTAACTTATTTTGAAATTATTACTTTATCTTCTCTTTTGTTGTTTAAACAAAAAACATTGGATGTAATAATTTTAGAAGTGGGAATAGGAGGTAGATTAGACGCAACTAATGTAATTAATTCAGATATATCAATTATTACTAATATTGGATTAGATCATAAGGATCGTTTAGGTTCCAATAGAGATAGTATAGGATTTGAAAAATCTGGAATATTTAGAAAAAATAAAATTGCAATATTTGGAGATTTAGATGTTCCTATTAGTGTTTACAAAGAATCTGTTAGAAAAAATGTTCATTTAAAACGATTTGGAAAAGATTGGAAAGTAGAAAAAAAAAAAAGATATTGGAATTTTATTAGTAATAAAGTTAATTTAAATAAATTGAAATATGTTTCTTTTCCAATTGAAAATGTTGCTTTGGCATTAATTAGTTTGCATTTTTCTGGTTTTAAGATCATAAAATCTTTAGTAAAAAAAACAATTAATTCAATTTTTATACCTGGTCGTTTTCAAACTATATCTTTATCTCCATGGGTTATTTTAGATGTTTGTCATAATTCTCATGCAGCTATTTATCTGTCAAAAAGACTTTCTTTAATTAAAAAAAATAAAAAAATACATGTATTAATAGGAATGTTAAAAGATAAAGATGTAAAAAAAACTATTTTACCATTTATAAATTTAGTTGATTCGTGGACTTGTTCTAAATTGAATACAGATAGAAGTATTAATTTAAAAGATTGGAAGAATTATTTAGATTTATTTTCTTTTTTTGAAAAAAGTCATGATGCTTTTTTTCATATTTTAAATAATTCTAAAAGAAATGATATTGTGTTAATATATGGTTCTTTTTTTTTAGTTTCGGAAATTTTGTTTTTAATAAACTATAAATAAACATTTATTAAATAGATCTTTACAAAAAAGTCTCAAGAATATTTTTTCTCGAGACTGAGTTATTATTTAATGTTCAAACATAGCAGAAATTGATTCTTCATTATTAATTCTTCTTATAGCTTCGGCTAACATTGATGACAAAGTTAGTGTACGTACGTTTGGTAATTTTTTGATTTCGTTTGGGAGTGGAATTGTATCACATACTATTACTTCATCAATCATTGATTGTTTTAAATTTTTTACGGCATTTCCGGAAAAAATAGGATGTGTTGCGTAAGCTAAAACTCTATTAGCTCCTCGCTTTTTTAAAGCGTTTGCAGCTTTAAATATTGTTTCTCCAGTATCAATCATATCATCGATTAAAATACAATCTCGTTTTTCCACGTCTCCAATTATGTTCATTACTTGTGAAACATTTGATTGTGGTCTTCTTTTGTCTATTATTGCCATATCAGTATCATTCAACAATTTAGCTATAGCTCTTGCTCGTATTACCCCTCCAATATCAGGAGAAACTATGATTGGTTGTTTTAATTTAATTTTTAGCATATCTTCTAATAATATTAAGCTTCCAAAAACATTATCAACAGGTACGTCAAAAAAACCTTGAATTTGTTCTGCATGTAAATCTACAGTTAAAATTCTATCAACTCCAATACTAGAAATAAAATCCGCTACTACTTTTGCAGTTATTGGAACTCTTGCTGAACGAACTCTTCTATCTTGTCTAGAATATCCAAAATAAGGAATTACTGCAGTAATTCTTCCAGCGGAAGCTCTTCTTAAAGCGTCTATTATTACTATTAATTCCATTAAATTATCGTTTGTAGGAGCACATGTGGATTGAATAATAAAAACGTCTCCTCCTCGAACATTTTCATTAATTTGTACATTTATTTCTCCATCACTAAATCTTCCGACTTCAGCATTCCCTAGAGAAGTATTTAATTGTTTTGCTATTTTTTTGGCTAAATTAGGAGTTGCGTTTCCTGAAAACAATTTCATATTTAGCATTTTTGTTCCTTATTTTTTTTAATTTATTTTTTATATTTTAGCAATACAAAGTATTTTTTTAAATTATTTTATTTGTTATATAACTTATTTGTGTTATATACTTTGCAAATTATTAATACATATTAATGTTTATTAATTATTTTTTACTAATTATAAAGAATTGTTTTTTATTTTAAAATTTTAAACCTATGGAAGTTATGATAGAATTAATATTCTATATTTACTATTTTTATCGTAAAAAAATAATTTTTTATGAAAAATCAATGAAAGATTCTATATTTTTAAAATTACAATCTCTGTATCAGAGGCGTTTAAAATTAGAACTTTTACTTTCTGATAAAAATATTATATCTGATCAAGTAAAGTATCTAACTTTATCTAAAGAACATTTATCGTTATTAGATATAACAAATTATTTCATGTCTTGGACAAAAGAAAAAGAAAATATTAAAGAAGCTAATCTATTATTATCAGATAGTGAAATGCATGAATTAGCTAAAGAAGAAATTATTTTTTCTAAAAAAAAATTAATAGATCTAGAAAAAAAAATACATTCGTTACTTTTACCTAAAGATCCAAATGATAAATTAAGTTGTTTCATTGAAATTAGAGCAGCTACTGGTGGAGAAGAAGCATCTATTTTTGCAAGAGAATTATTTAGAATGTATGTTCGTTATTCTGAACACAAAAAGTGGAAATTTAAGATAATTAATTTTCACCAAAGTGAAAGTGGTGGTTATAAGGAAATAGTAGCAAAAATTAGAGGTAAAAATGTCTGTGGCAGACTAAAATTTGAATCTGGTGGTCATCGAGTTCAAAGAGTTCCTAAAACAGAATCTCAGGGAAGAATACATACTTCTACTTGTACAGTAGCGGTTATGCCTGAAATTCCGGTTGTAAAGAAAAATAAAATTAATATTAATGATTTAAAAATTGATACTTTTCGTTCTTCCGGAGCTGGAGGTCAACATGTAAATACTACAGATTCAGCAATTAGAATTACGCATATTCCTACTGGATATGTTGTAGAATGTCAAGATGAAAGATCTCAACATAAAAATAAATCCAAAGCTTTATCTGTTTTATCTGACAGAATTTATTCTGCTGAATTATTAGATTCTCATAAAAAAGAATCTTCTGTTAGAAAGAATTTGTTAGGTAGCGGTGACAGATCTGATCGTATTAGAACTTATAATTTTCCACAAAATAGAATTACGGATCATAGAATTAATTTAACTTTGCATAAATTAGATAGAATAATGGAAGGTAATTTAGATATTTTAATTGAAAATTTGATTAAAGAAAATAGAGCTGATCAATTATCTTTTTTTTCTGAATCTGACTCTTAATTTTTTTTTGCAATATATTTAACATTTTTATATTAATTTTTTTATTTTGTTTAATTTTAGTAAATTTGTTATTATTTAAATAATAATTTGATTAATCAAATTATTATTTGGTATTAAAAAATTTTTTAAAATTAGTTTTTTTTAATTAAAAAACATAAAAAGGAATTTTATGATAGATTTTTCTTGTATTGATTTTTCTAAATTTTCGTTAATTGATTTAATTATTTCAATAACTAGTACTATACGTGGAAAAGATTTTTGTTCTGATTTTGTAATTTCAGAATTGAAATCAAAAGTAGAAGAAGCTAATTTGTATATCAATTCTGAAACTGATGATAAAAAAAGATTTAAAAAATTATTATATTTATTTTATGTTCGTTGGAATTTTACTTCTTCCAATGGAGTTTACAAATTATCAGATTCTTTATGGATTGATAACGTTTTAAAAAATAAAAAAGGAACAGCAATTTCCTTAGGAATAATTTTTTTTCATATTTCTAAAGAACTAAATTTTCCTTTATCTATTGTACTTTTTCCTACTCAGTTGATTTTAAGAGTTGATTGGTCAAAAGGAGATAAATATTTAGTTGATCCGTTTAATGGACAATTTTTAAATAATCATATCTTAGAAGTGTGGTTGAAAGGTAACATTAGTCCAACTGCAAAATTGAATAAAAATGATTTAAAAGCAGATAATTTCTTAACTATTATAAAAAAAGTATTAAATACATTTAAAACTGCTTTAATGGAAGAAAAAAAAATGGATTTAGCTTTAATTGCAAATAAAATTTTGTTGCAAATTACACCGAATGATCCTTATGAAATTCGAGATCGTGGATTAATATATTCTCAATTAGATTGTGATCATATAGCACTAGCTGATTTAATTTATTTTATTGAACATTGTCCAGAAGATCCAATTAGTGAAATCATTAAAATTCAAATTCATTCAATTGAACAAAAAAAAGTAGTTTTACACTAATTTAATTATATTTTTAAAAAAAATTTTTATTTAAACAAATAAAGGAATTTTAATCATTTCTTAAAAAAGAAAATAAAATTTTTTAAAATAATTATATTTTTTTATTAATATAAAAAGTATTAACATACTAGTAGATTTTTTTTTAAAATATGATATGATTTTTTAAATTATTTTATTATATTTTTTTAAATAAAAATGAAATACGATAAATTAGTTTTAGTTTTAAATTGTGGAAGTTCTTCATTAAAATTTTCAATAATACATCCGGTAGAAAAAAAGGTTTATTTATCTGGAATAGCAGAACGATTGTATTTAAAAAATACAAGATTGATTTGGTCAACATTTAATAATTCTAATAAAAAAATTAAAAATTTTAATGAAAAAATAGATCATAATGAAATATTAAATATAATAAAACATGAAATATTGCTAAAAAATAAAAAATTATTTAAAAAAGTTGGAATTATTGGTCATCGAGTTGTGCATGGTGGTCGTTATATAAAAAAAACTGTTGTTATTAATCAGAAAATTGTTCATCATATAAATGAAGCGTCTATATTTTCTCCTTTACATAATCCAGTAAATTTATTAGGAATTAATTTTTCTTTGAAAAATTTTCCAAAATTATTTGAAAGAAACGTTGCTGTTTTTGATACTTCTTTTTTTTATTCAATGCCAAAGATATCTTATTTATATGCTATTCCACATAATTTATACCATGATTATGGAATTAGGAGGTATGGAGCACATGGTACTAGTCATAAGTACGTTTGTATGCAAGCATCTATTTTTTTAAAAAAACCTTTTCGTGATATGAACATTATTTCTTGTCATTTGGGAAATGGTTCTTCTGTTGCAGCTATTAGGAATGGAATTTGTATTGATACCTCCATGGGATTAACACCTTTAGAAGGATTAGTAATGGGAACTAGATCAGGAGATATTGATCCTTCAATTATTTTTTTTATGTATAAAAAATTAAATAATACAATTAAAGAAATTAATGATGTATTAATTAATAAATCAGGTTTATTAGGTCTAAGTCAGAAGACTAGTGATTTTAGAGATTTAGAATTGAATTATCATACAGATAAAAAAGCAAAGTTAGCGATTGATATTTTTTGTGTCAGGTTAAGGAAATATATTTCTTCTTATTTTTCTTTAATGAATGGTAAATTAGATGTAATTATTTTTACTGGAGGTATTGGAGAAAATTCTTCTTTAGTAAGAAAAAAAAGTTTAAAGAACTTATCTTGGTTTGGTAACATTTTTATTGATCATGAAAAAAATAATTATTCTTTAAATTTAAAGAATAATAATAATATAGTTAATATTAGCAAAAATTCTGGAATTCCAATATTAATCATACCAACTAATGAAGAATTCGCCATTGCAGAAGAATCGTTTAATGTGATTTTTAATAAATAATATTTTTAATATTAGTTTTAAATAGAATCGAATGATCAATATATATGTAAATATTTGTAAATTTTTGTTTAATTTAAAAAGAGAGATTTGTTTTGTCAAAAACTATTATTATTTTTTTACCATTAGATGAATCTGTTGATTTAAGCACAACTATTTTAGGATTTATTGATTTTTTAGAAAGTAAGGAAAACTGTAAAAAAAAATATTTTTTTCAACCAATTTCTAATCAAGTTTTTAATATAAATAATTTAGATAAAACATTAAAAATTATTGGTCTTAATAACTTAATTAAATGTATTCCAATTTTAAAAAAAATTAGTATACATGATATTTTTAGTAAAAATAGATTTTCAATAATTTATGATAAAATTTTGAAAAATTTATCCAATTTTTATAGTTCTGAAACAGAATCTAACATAGTTTTAGTAGAGGGGTTAAAGTTAGTTCAAGATTATGAAAATATAATTCATCAAGTTAATTTTGAAATTTCAACAATTTTAAATGCAAATATAATTTTTGTGTCAAAAACAGATACAACGGAAATTTGTTGCAATCAAAAAATAAATTTTTTTATAAAAACATATTTAAAAAAATATAATTTGTTTTTTTTAGGAATTATTGTTAACAAATTACAATCTGTTTTAGACAATAGTTCTTATTTTTTTTTGAGAAATGAAAAATTTTTTTTATCTAATAGTATAATTTCTACAAATAAAAAACCTGTCATTTACTGTAAAAAAAAATCTTTTAATAATAAAAAAGAACTAATTCCATTACTTGCATCTATACCTAAAAGTAAAAAGTTAGTAACTTTTTCTGCTAATATATTTTTTAATTTTTTAAAAATAAAAATTTTAAATAAAGGTAATTTAAATAATTGTATAGTAAGAGATTTTTTTATATTGAATTTTGTACATGAGAATATTTTTAAAAAAAGTTATATTGGTTCTATTATAGTTGTTTCTTTTTCAAATGAATTTCTAGTAAACACGTTATTAGAAAATAATAAGATACAAAAAGAAATGAGTGTTTTATTTTTTGCAGATTTAGTGGATTCAAAAATAGAATGCGCTAGAACTTTTCATAAAAAATTAAATAGAAAGGATTTACCAATAGTATATTCTTCTAAAAATATTTTTAAGGTAATAAAACAATTAGAAAATAGTTTTTTTTCTATTTTAAATAAATCTAATAATGATATTAAATTTCTTCAGAAATTTATTTCTAATCATATTTGTATTGATAGATGGAATAAATTATTAAAAAAACTCACTAAAATTAAAAAGGAACGTTTTTTTTTAGAATCTGGAATGATTTTTAAAACAAAATTAAAAAAAATAGCTACTTCATTTTCTAATTTAAGTCGTATTATTTTTCCTGAAGGAAACGAGTTAAGAATTATTAAGGCTGTAAATTTTTGCAGTAAAAATAAAATAGCTGAATGTATTTTATTAGGAGATGAAAAAAAAATAAAATCTTTGTGTCTAGACAATAATATTAAATTTGACAGAAAAATTAAAATTATTAATCCAATCTCAATTAGAGATAGGTACATTGAAAATTTAGTTAGAATACGAAAATATAAAGGAATGAATAAAATAGAAGCTAGTCATTGTTTACAACACGACGATAATAATATTACATTAGCAACATTAATGTTAGAAGAGGGTACAGTAGATGGTTTAGTTGGTGGATCAACAACTACTACAGCAAACACTATTAGACCTGGATTACAACTAATAAAAATGTCTCAAGGATATAACTTTGTTTCATCTTATTTTTTTATGTTATTTTATGATAGAGTATTAATATATTCTGATTGTGCTATAAATATAGATCCGGATGAATATCAATTGTCTGAAATTGCAATTCAGTCTGCAGAATCAGCTTCTCAATTTAATATTGATCCTAGAATAGCTATGATTTCTTACTCTACAGGTGATTCTGCTTCTGGGAAAAAAGTTGATGTTGTTAGAAAAGCTACAAATTTAGTTAGATTAAAAAGACCTGATATTATCATAGATGGTCCAATACAATACGATGCTGCTATAGATTTAAAAACAGCTAAAATTAAATCTCCAAATTCTTTAGTTGCTGGAAAAGCAAATATTTTAATTTTTCCTGATTTAAACACTGGAAATACTACATATAAAGCAGTACAACGTTCAGCAAATATTTCTAGCATTGGTCCTATATTACAAGGTATGAAAAAGCCAATTAATGATCTATCAAGAGGAGCTTCAGTAGAGGACATTATTTATACAATTACTGTAACTGCAATACAATCTAAATTTAAAAAATAGATTTAAAAAAATGTGTAAATAAGTATTTTTTAATATTATTAAAACATGATTTTAAATTTTAATTGTGATGTCTTCTACTACAAAACAAGAACATGGTAAAATTTCTTGAAAATTACAGTAGGCAATTGGTTGTTTATTTTTACAATATGTAATTTTTCCAGAAATTAATTTTATTTTACAACATCCGCAAAATCCATTTCTACAATTATATTGAATTAGTATATTATTTTTTTCTAATATTTTTAATAATATTTTTTTTTTTGAGCTAAAAACAATTTCTGTTTTGTTTTGAGTTTTTATTTTTATAGTTATTTTTTTCATTTTTTTATAATTCAAATTTTTTAAAATCTTTTTTTAAATTCATAGAAGAATCAATTTGTCCTATTAAATAAGAACTAATTTCTGTTTCTTGTGGTGCTTCTTGTAAATTATCTGAAGATAACCAAGAATTGATCCATGGAATTGGATTAGAAGTGTTTTTAAATGGAGAAGATAAATTTATTGCTTCCATTCGTGTATTTGTAATGTATTCAATATATTGAAATAAAATATCTTTATTTAATCCTAACATTGATCCATTTTGAAATAGATACTTAGCCCATTGTTTTTCTTGTTCAGCTACTTTTAGAAACAATAAATTAGCTTCATTTTTTAATTCTTTAGCTATATGTGACATATTTTCGTTATTTTTGGGATTTTGAAGAATATTAATTATATGTTGAGTACTGGTCAAGTGCAATGCTTCATCTCTTGCAATTAATCTAATTATTTTTGCATTTCCTTCCATAATTTCTCTTTCAGCGAATGCAAATGAGCAAGCAAAACTGACATAGAAACGTATTGCTTCTAATGCATTAACACTAATTAAAGACAAATATAATTTTTTTTTTATGTCATTTAAATTCACATCTATGTTTTTTTTATTAATTTCATGATTTCCTGGTCCAAAAATGTACCAATACTGTATTGATTTTATTAAACTATCATAGTAGTTTGCAATATCTTGTGCTCTGGTAATAATAAATTTATTATTGACAATATCATCAAATATTAATGATGGTTCATTAATAATATTTCTTATTATATGTGTGTAAGATCTAGAATGAATTGTTTCTGAAAAAGACCAAGTTTCTACCCATGTTTCTAATTCTGGTATAGAAATAATTGGTAAAAAAGCTATATTTGGGCTTCTACCTTGAATAGAATCTAGTAAAGTTTGATATTTTAAGTTACTTAAGAATATATGTTTTTCATGAGCAGGTAATTTTTTAAAATCAATTCTATCTTGTGTTAAATCAATTTCTTCTGGTCTCCAAAAAAAAGAAAGTTGTTTTTCAATTAGTTTTTCAAAAATAGAATATTTTTGCTGATCATATCTAGATATATTTACATTTTGTCCAAAAAACATTGGTTCTTGTAGTTGATTATTTTTGTTCTTTGAAAAGGTACTATAATTCATTTATTAAGTTCCCAATAATTGATTTTTTTATTTGTTTTTTTAATTTTCATGTTTAAATATGACAAGATCCACTAGAACAGCTATTTTCTTCTTCAGAATAAGAAAAATTATTTTTTTTATGATTGAATTTATAAAATTCATTTGATCCATCTCTAGTATTTTGATAATAGAGAGTTTTTATTCCTAACTTGTAGGCTGTTAATAAATCTTTTATTAATTGTGTCATTGGAATTTTGTTGTTTTTAAATTTTTTTGGATCATAATTTGTATTTGCAGATATAGATTGATCAACGAATTTTTGCATTATTCCAACAAGATGTAAATAGCCAATATTATTTGGAATATTCCAAAGTAATTCATATTTTGATTTTAAATTCATATAGTCTGGAACTATTTGTTTTAAAATTCCATCTTTAGAAGATTTTATACTAACAAATCCTCTAGGTGGTTCAATTCCATTTGTTGAATTAGAAATTTGTGACGATGTTTCTGATGGCATAATTGCTGTTAGTGTAGAATTTCTTAATCCATATTGTTTTATTTTTTTTCTTAATTTGTTCCAATCTAATTGTAGGGGTTCATTACATATTTCGTCAATTTCTTTTTTATAAGTATCTATTGGTAATATTCCTTTATAATAATTAGTTTGATAAAAAAATTCACATGATCCGAATTCTTTAGCTAATTTGTTTGAAGCAGTTAATAAATAGTATTGCAAATATTCAAAAGTGTTATGGGTTATTTTTTTTGCACTTCCGTCAGAATATTTAACATTATTTTTTGCTAAATAATATGCAAAGTTAATTACTCCTATTCCTAAGGATCTTCTTTTAGTTGAAGATTTTTTTGCAGCTGATATTGGATAATTTTGATAATCTAAAATTGAATCTAATGCTCGGACTAGTAGTTCTGATAGACTTTTTATTTCTTTCATATGATTGATAGCTCCCAAGTTTATAGCTGATAATGTGCATAGTGCTATTTCTCCGTTTTTGTCATTAATATCATTTAGTGAAGTGGTTGGCAGTGTAATTTCTAAACATAAGTTAGATTGTCTTATTGGTGCATATTTTGGATTAAATGCACTATGAGTATTACAGTGATCAACATTTTGAATATATATTCTGCCTGTTGAAGTTCTCTCTTTCATTAATAAAGAAAAGAGTTCTAGAGATTTTATTGTTTTTTTTCTAATTTCGTTTTGATTTTCATATTTTATATATAATTTTTCAAATTTCTCTTGATCGGAAAAAAAATAATCATATAGCTTATTTGTATCAGAAGGACTAAATAAAGTTATTTTTTCTCCTTTTATTAGTCTTTGGTACATAAATTTATTTATTTGAACAGCATAGTCTACATGTCTAACCCTATTACTTTCAACTCCTCTATTATTTTTTAATACTAGTAAATTTTCTATTTCAAGATGCCAAATAGGATAAAAAATTGTTGCTGCTCCTCCTCTTACTCCACCTTGGGAACATGATTTTACTGCGCTTTGAAACAATTTATAAAACGGAATACATCCAGTATGAAATGCTTCTCCGTTTCTTATTGGAGAACCCAGTGCTCTTATTTGTCCGGCATTTATTCCTATTCCTGCTCGTTGAGATACATATTTTATTATAGAACTAGTTGTAGCATTAATTGAATTTAAATTATCAGCACATTCTATTAATACACAAGAACTAAACTGTTTTGTTGGAGTTCTAACTCCTGACATAATTGGAGTTGGTAATGAAATTTTAAAAGTTGAAATAGCATCATAAAATTTTTTGATAAATTTCATTCTTTTATTTTTTGGATATTTGTAAAATAAACAAGCAGATATTAATATATAAAGAAATTGAGCGGTTTCATAGATTTCACCTGTGTTTTTGTTTTGAACTAGATATTTTCCTTCTAGTTGTTTCACTCCTGCATACGAAAAATTCATATCTCTCCAGTGATCTATGAATGAATTCATTAAATTAAACTCTTTTTTAGAGTAGTATTCTAATAAATTTTTGTCATATTTTTTTAAATTTACCATTTTTTTTACGTGTGTATATAATGTTGGAGGGATAAATTGATTGTATGCTTTTTTTCTTAGATGAAAAATAGATAGTCTTGCAGCCATGTATTGATAATCAGGAGAATTTTGAGAAATTAAATCAGCTGCCGCTTTTATAATAGTTTCGTGTATATTTATTGTGCTAATTCCATTATAGAATTGAATTCTTGATTTTAGTTCTACTTGCGAGATAGAAACATTTTTTAAACCTTTTGATGCCCATTGTAAAACTTTGTGTATTTTATCTAGATTTATAGGTTCTTTTTTTTTATTTCTTTTTACAACAAATATTTTTTTTTTAAACATTATTTTATTCCAAATGAATATTTCTGATATATGCATATAATGCAAATAAAATTTAATGAGTTTTTAAAATAATTTATATTTTTTTTTAAAATATTTTCTTTATTCTTTGTATTGCTACTAGTTTTTCTTTTTGTGATGTTCTGATAAGAATAACTCCTTGTGTGTTTCTTCCAAGTATTCTTAGTTCAGAGACTCTAGTTCTTACTAATTTACCAGAATTTGTAATGATTATTATTTGATCTTGGTCTATTACTTGAATAGCAGCAATTACGATTCCATTTTTTTTTGTTTGTTTCATTGCTATCATTCCTTTTGTAGCTCTAGATTTAATAGGAAAATCAGTTATTTTTGTTCTTTTTCCATATCCTTTATCTGTAACAATAAGAATACTATGTAATTTTTTTGGAACAATTAAAGAAACAACTCTATCATTTTTGTTCATTTTCATTCCTTTAACTCCAGAAGCAGTTCTTCCCATTTTTCGTACTGAAGTTTCAGAAAATTGAACTGTTTTTCCAGAAGCTGAAAATAGCATAATATTATCTTTTCCATTAGTGAGAGCTATTCCAATTAACTCATCGTTATTTTTTAAATTAATTGCTATGATTCCTTTATTTCTTGGTCTATTAAATTCGTTTAGAGCAGTTTTTTTTACAATACCATGAGATGTTGCCATAAAAATATTAATATTGTCTTGATATTTTTTTATAGGTAAAATTGCTGTAATTCTTTCTTTAGTTTGTAATGGTAATAAATTAATTATTGGACGTCCTCGAGCATTTCTGCTGGATTCAGGTAATTGATAGACTTTCATCCAATATAGAATTCCTTTGTTAGAGAAACATAAAATAGTATCTAATGTATTTGTTACTAATAATATTTTTATAAAGTCGGTTTTTTTAGTTTTTGCTGCTGTTTTTCCCCTACCTCCTCTTTTTTGTGCTTCGTAGTCAGATATTGGTTGATATTTTACATAACCAGAATATGACAAAGTAATGACAACATCTTTTGGATTAATCATATCTTCTAAATTAATTTCAGAATGATTCGAAGTTATAATGTCTGTTTTTCTTTGATCTCCAAAATCTTTTTTAATATCTAATAGTTCATTTCGTATGACTTCCATCATATATTTATGATTATATAAAATTTTTTTTAGTTTTTTTGTTTTTTTTAGTAAATTGTTTTTGTCGTCGATGATTTTTTCATATTCTAAATTTGTTAGTTTGCTTAAACGTAGTTCCAAAATTGATTGTGCTTGTTTTTCAGTAAAATAATTACTTTTTTTTTCTTTAATTAAATTTGTATCATTTTTATTTAAAATTAAATTTTCTATTTTATTATTGTCCCATGTTTTTGATAATAGTTTTGCTTTTGCTTCTGAAGAGTTTTTAGAAGATTGAATTATTTTAATGATTAAATTTATATTTTTTATAGCAATACTTAAACCATTTAAAATATGAATTTTTTCTTCACATTTTTGAAGTTCAAACATGCTACGTCTAGTTACTGTTTGTTTTCTATGTAAGATAAAAGAATGAATAATTTCCAATAAAGATAGTCTTTTTGGTCTTCCGTTACATAAGGCAACCATATTAATTCCAAAAGAAATTTGCAATTGACTAAGAGAATATAGTTGATTCAGAATAATTTCCGATATTGCTTCTTTTTTAATTTCTATTACAATTCTCATTCCATCTTTATCTGATTCGTCTCTTAAAGCACTTATTCCTTCAATTTTTTTTTCTTTTACTAATTCTGAAATTTTTTCTATTAATCGAGATTTATTAACTTGATATGGTATTTCATGTATAATAATCGATTTTTTTCTAGATTTTATGTTTGTTTCTATTTTATGTTTGGCTCTAATGCTAATTTTTCCTTTTCCTGTTTTATAGGCTTTTTCAATTCCTGATCGTCCTATTATTATTCCTGAAGTTGGAAAATCAGGACCAGGTATATATTTTATAAGATCTTGTACAGTCATTTTTTCATTATCAATATATGCTACACATCCATTTATTACCTCAGCAATATTATGTGGTGGAATATTTGTAGCCATCCCTACTGCAATTCCTGAAGATCCATTTATTAATAAATTAGGTATTTTTGTTGGTAATATTTTAGGAATGAATTCTGACCCATCGTAATTTGGAACAAAATCAACTGTTTTTTTTTCCAAATCAGATAATAATTCATGAGCTATTTTTGACATTCTTACTTCTGTATATCGCATTGCTGCTGCTGCATCTCCGTCTATGGAACCAAAATTTCCTTGACCATCGATAAGTGTATATCTTAAAGAGAATTGTTGAGCCATTCGAATTATTGCATCGTATACAGCTGAATCACCATGTGGATGATATTTACCAATTACATCACCAACAATTCTTGCTGATTTTTTATAAGGTTTGTTCCATAAGTTATTTAAAATATACATTGCAAATAGTATTCTTCTGTGAACAGGTTTAAGACCGTCTCTAACATCTGGAAGTGCTCTTCCAACTATTACTGACATAGCATAGTCTAAATAGGAGTTTTTGAGTTCTTTTTCTACATTAATTTGTATTATTTCTTTAGCAAGATTGTTTTTCATAGAATTATTGTATTGATAAGTTAATTGTCGAAGTTTAAATTAGGAAAATATATGTATAATATAACTAACTAAGTAACATATTAAAAGATTTTTTTATGATGAAAAATATTATGTATAGTTTCTTAATATTTAAAATAAGTTAAGATGTATTTTGTATGTTATATCAAATATAAAATACATCTGTTTATTATTAAATAATAAGAATTTTAGTTTTTAGTTCTTTTTGTCTTTACAATAATTAAGAAGATTTTTTTTGAAATTGAAACATAAATACATTTAGGTCTTTTATGAAAACAGAAGAAAAAATATTAATAGAAAATTTATTTAGTCGATTATTAAGAGTAGAACAAAGTTCTTCTAAAAGAGATGAATTAGCAGAAAAATTAATTAATTCTTTAATTGAAAAACAAGTAAACGCTCCATATTATTTAATTCAAACTGTTCTAGTACAAGAAACAGTTTTAAAAAAACTGAATACAAAAATAAATGAACTAAAAAAAGAAATTAATAGTCTTCAAGAAAAAGTTACAAAAAAAAATGAAAAAACTAGTTTTTTATCTGGGTTGTTTAAACACAGAGAGAATAAGAAAAGTAATTTAAATAGTTTAAAAGAAAAAAATATGTCTTCTAAGAATTATAATAACGGTATTATTTCTCCTAATAGTGATTCTATTAGTTCTGTTTCTAGTCCTGGATCATCTAATCCAGCAGTTAATAATAATACTTTTTTAGGTAATGCGTTACAAACTGCCGTTGGAGTAGCTGGTGGAATGGTAGTTGGTAATATGTTAACTAATATGTTTCAAAATAAACAACATCCAATAGAAGAAGAAATATTTACATCTGTTAATAATGATAATACTTATATTTCTAATTCAGATCACAATAATGATGAAAATTTTTCATCTTATGAAGAAGATTATCAAAATAGTGATTTTTTAAATAATCAGGATGATTTTATAAATGAAGAAGATGAATCATCTTATGATTCTAATTTTTTAAATGATGACTATTCTTCTGAATTAGAAATAAACGATGATGATATTAATTATGATGACGATAATAATGTATAATTATTATTTAAAATAGTTACTTTTTTTGAGTTTTTTCCGTCAATTAAGTTAATTTTTTAAAAATTAAAATTAAATTTAATTGACGGAATAATAAATTTATTTTTTGTTAGATTATTTTATTTTTTTATTTGTTTTTTAGCATTTTTTTTCTAAAATAGTCTTTTATTCCTTTAGAATTTGGTATGATCCCTGAATCTCCCTGTTTCCAGTTAACAGGACATACTTCTCCATTTTTATTATTAAAATGTATTGCATCTGCAATTCTTAAAATTTCTTTGACGTTTCTACCTATTGGTAAATCATTTATAGATTGATGTCTAATGATTTGATTTTTATCTATTATAAAAGTAGCTCTTAAGGAAACTCCTATATCTTTGTGTTCAACGTCATACAGTTTTTGTATTTCTCTTTTTATGTCTGAAACCATAAAAAATTGTATTGATCCAATTCCTCCTTGAGAAACTTCAGTATTTCTCCAAGCATTATGAGTAAATACTGAATCTATAGATATTCCAATTAATTCTATTTTTCTTTTTTTAAATTCTTTATAAAATAAATTAAATTCAAGTATTTCTGTAGGGCATACGAAAGTAAAATCCAGAGGCCAGAAAAATATTATAGCTCCATTTTTGTCAATGTTATCTTTAAGATTAAATGAATTTATTATTTCTCCATCTTTTGAAATTGCTGGAGCAATAAAGTTTGGTGCTTTTTGATTTATCAATACCATTTTTTTCTAATTCCTAAATTATTGAAATATAAAAATATATTTAAAAGAAAATAAATTTCTTTAAAATAATTTTTATTTTCATATAAAATTAACTAATTTTAATTTTTTTAAATAAAAGTATCAACATATTTTTTTTTAATTATTTTTTTTTTAAAAAATGTTTTTATAATAATAAAAAATTAATTTTAATATGATTTTGAAGGGATTAAAAAATGAATTTTATTAATTTATCTTGGAAAGATGTTATATCTAAAAAAAAAGAGTTATGTGATTTGCTTTTTTTTATTAAAAATGAAAGATTAAAAAAGATAATATATCCACCTAAAGGTAAGATTTTTCGTGTTTTTTTTGATACTCCGTTTGAAAAAATTAAAGTAGTTATTTTAGGTCAGGATCCATATTATAATTTAAATCAAGCAAATGGTTTATGTTTTTCTGTTGATAGAGGAATATTAGTTCCACCTTCATTAAATAATATTTATAGAGAAATAAAAAATGATATTCCGAACACAACTATTTTAAAAAATAGTGGTTGTTTATCTAAATGGTCTATTCAAGGTGTTTTTTTGTTAAACTGTATTTTAACTGTTGAAGCAGGAAAACCAGGTTCTCATTCAAATATAGGTTGGGAAACTTTTACTGATTATATTATTAATTTGATCAATTTGTATCACAAGGGAATTGTTTTTTTATTATGGGGAAAATATGCACAAGAAAAAAGAAAAATTATTGATAGAAATAGACATTACATATTAGAGGCGCCGCATCCATCTCCTTTATCAGCATATCGAGGTTTTTTTGGATGTCGGCACTTTTCAAAAACTAATAAATTTTTAACTATTCAAGGAAAAAATGAAATTGATTGGTCGAATTAATCATTAATTAATAATATTAATTTATATTTTTTTTTTATTGTTTTTTAGAATTAGAAATTGAAACAATTAATTTTCTTAATATTTTATTATTATAAATATATCCTTTTTTTATAATTGATTCAATTTTGTATTTATTATTTTTATTAAGTTTTAGTTTTTCTTTAGTTTCGTGAAAATTAGGATTAAAAATTTTATCTTGTAGTTTGATTGATTTTAAACCAATTTTTTTTAAATTATTTTTTAAATTAAATAATGTTAAAGATATTCCTTCAACGATTTTTTCGTTTCGTTTAGTTTTATTTTTTTGTAGTGTATTTTCAATTTTTTCAAAATTATCAATAATAGGAATTAAATTAATAATAATTTCTTCTTTTTTTTGTTTTTTTATTATTTTTATTTTTTCTTGTGTATCTTTTTTTAAATTTTCTATATTTGCTTGAGTTCTTAATTGAATATTAAAAATTTTTTTTTTTAAATTGTTAATTTCTTTTTTTAAATTAATTTCTGGTTTTTCAAAAATTTCAGAATTTTTAGATTGATTTTTTTGTTTGATTTTATTATTTTCTTTTTCTATTTTAGTTTTATCGTTTTCTTTAAATTTTGATTTTATAGAATCATTTTTTTTATTTAATTTAAAATTAATATCATTTTTAATATTATTTTTTTTTTTTTTTTTTCTGTGATTTTGTCATTTTTTATATTTTTATTTACATTGAATGTATTATCTTTATTCATTTAATTTTCTCCTCTTAATATTTTTATTATGGAGAACAACAATTGTTCTTTCAAGAAAAATCATTATTAGAATTTTAAAATGCAAGGTTTTTGAATATGAAGAAAATAAAAATTAGTCGTATTGGAATTTTAGGCTGTCCTAGAAATTTGACAGCATTTTCAATACATAAAATTTTATATAGTTGGTTATTAAAAATAGGATATAAAGTCTTAATTGAAAATACAATTGTTCCTTATGTTTTTTTAAAAAAACCAAATATAGCAACAATTAAAAAAATTGGTTCCTATTGTGATTTAGCTATAATTATTGGAGGAGATGGGAATATGCTTAGTGCAGCTAGAACTTTATCTCGTTATTCAATAAAGTTAATTGGAATAAATTTAGGAAAATTAGGATTTTTAACAGATTTAAATCAAAATAATATGTTCGAAGAATTATCAAAAATTTTGTCTGGAGAATATTTTTTAGAAAATAGATTTGTATTAGAAGTAAAAATATATAGAAAGTATTCTTTATTGAGAATGAGTACTGCTGTTAATGAAGTTGTTTTACATTCTGAAAAAGTAGCACATATGATAAATTTTGAAGTTTATGTTGACGAAAAGTTTGCTTTTTCTCAAAGATCAGATGGTTTAATTATATCTACTTTAACTGGATCTACTGGTTATTCATTATCAGCCGGAGGTCCTATTCTTGATTCTTCATTAGAAGCTATTCTATTAGTCCCGATGTTTCCTCAAACTCTTTCTTCTAGACCTATTGTAATAAATAATAGAAGTTTGGTTTTATTAAAATTTTTAGATGATGACAATAACAATTTCTTAAAAATTAGTTGTGATAGTCAAGTTGTTTTATCTATAGATCCTAAAGATGTGGTTTTAATTCGTAAGAGTAATAATTTTATTAAATTAATACATCCTAAAAATTATAATTATTTTGACGTTTTAAGTAAAAAATTACATTGGTCTAAAAAAGTTTGATTTTTTTAAGTTTTTTATTTTGTTAATTTAAACTTCAATAGTTTTTTTACTAAATTTTATTTTGTTTTTTTTTCAAAATCAATTTAATAAAAAAATTTTAAAATATTTTAAGATAAATAATATTGGAGCTGACGGGATTCGAACCCGTGTCCAAATCACTTTCAACTCTAGTTCTACATGTTTATTCTGTATATATTGTTCCTTATTATTTTTGTACAGAATCAAAGATAATAAGTAATTCTGTTTTTTTATATGATATGTGAATTTACAGAATTTATTCACAATCATTCTCTTAAATTTATCCTTCTTAAAAGAATTTTTATTTGTTCTAAAAGAGAAATATTAGAATAAATAAGAAGGGCTATAACTAGTTTTTTAAGCTGCTAAAGCGTAATTTTTTGTTTTTGCTGCTATTATTTTTTATCGGTTTTTTTACGAGGCCAACCGAACTCCTCGACATGCACTTAAGTTTCCAGTTAATTTGTCAAATCCAAAAACAGCCCCTTTTTTAAATTTTAAATAATTAATATTAAACAATTAATATTGTTATAATAATAACATATTAATCATATTGGAACAATTTCTTATTATTTGATAACAAGAATTATTTTTATTTTTTTTTTTTTTTGTTGTCAAATGCAATTTTTCTATTTATTATTTAAATAATCTTTTGATTAATCAATTAAAATTTTAAAAATGAAAACTATTGAAAAAATTAAATCTCAGATAAAAAATAATCCAATTATTATTTATATGAAAGGGACTCCAGAACATCCGAGTTGTGGTTTTTCTTCACAAGCTGTAAAGATTTTATCAAGTTTTGGAACAAGATTTGCATATATTGATGTATTAGAAAATCCAGATATACGAACAGAATTACCAAATTATGCAAATTGGCCTACTTTTCCTCAATTGTGGATTTCTGGAGAGTTAATAGGAGGTTGTAGTATAATAATAGAACTATTTAAAAATGGAAAATTAAAAGAAATTATAAGTTCTGTTAAAGGAAATAAAATTTAAATAATAAAAATATTAAATAATTGTTATTTTTAATTAATTGGAGGTTTATTTTTTTTTATTTATAGGCCATCCTCCTAATTTTTTCCATTTGTTTACAATATTACAAAATAAATTTGCAGTTTGTAGAGTATCATATAAAGCTGAATGAGCTTGATTAGTATCAAAAAATATTCCTGAAGCTTTACATGCCTTCGCTAAAACAGTTTGACCTACTACTAAACCGCTTAGTGATGCTGTATCAAAAGTTACGAAAGGATGAAATGGATGATTTTTGAATCCAGATCTTTTTATAGCAGCCATAGTAAAACTATGGTCAAAAGTAGCATTGTGAGCTACAATGATTGCTTTTTTGCAATTTTGTTTTTTTATTCCTTTATTTATTAATTTAATTATATCTTTAAAGGCTTCTTTTTCACTAACAGCAGATCGAAGTGGATTAAAAGGATCAATTTTATTAAATTCTAAAGATTCTTTCTTTATAGAAGATCCAGTAAAAGGAATGATATGAAAATGTAATAAAGATTCTTTTTTAATCCATCCAAGTTCATCCATTTTAAAAGTAACAACAGCAATTTCTAGTAAAGCATCTGTTTTTGAATTAAACCCAGCAGTTTCTACATCGATTACAACAGGATAAAAATTTCGAAATCGTTTTCTTAAAGTATTGATTTCATTTTCTTTGAACATCTTTAATCTCATTTTTTATTAAACATTAACAATTAATTTGATACAACTGTATTTTTTTTGTAAAAATTTAAATTTTTTAATTTTTTAAAAAACTAACACACTGTTAATAAAATGACAATATAAAAATATTATAAAATTATATAAATATCTTTCAATAATTTTATTTATTAGTTTAATATTATTCAGTTCTAAACTGTATGTTTTCAGTATAAAACTGAAAATTTAATTTTTATTAGAAGAGAATTAATATGAATTACAAACTACCAGAGTTAAATTTTTCTTATGATGCTTTAGAGCCTTATTTTGATAAAAAAACAATGATAATTCATCATACAAAGCATCATCAAACATATATTAATAATGCTAATTCTATATTAAAATCAATAAATAATTTTAATTTATCGAATAAATCAATTGAATACATTTTATTTAATTTAAATAAAATAGATGATTTAGAACAAAGACAACTTTTGAGAAATAATTTAGGAGGTCATTTTAATCATAGTTTTTTTTGGAAAGGATTATCTTTAGGAACTAATATTTCTAGTGATTTTAAAAAAGTATTAGAAAAAAATTTTGGTAGTTTTTCAGAATTTAAACAAAAGTTTCATTCCATTGCTTTATCTAGATTTGGTTCAGGTTGGGTTTGGTTAATAATGGATAACTATAATGAAAAAAAATTATCTATTGTTTCTACAGCTAATCAAGATAATCCAATAATGAAAAAAGATGTTTCATCAGTAACTCCTGGAATACCTATTATTGGTTTAGATGTTTGGGAACATTCTTATTATCTTAAATATCAAAATAATCGTTCACATTATATAGAAGCTTTTTGGAATGTTATTAATTGGAACGAAGCTATAAGACGTTTTGAATTGTAATTAAATTAGTTTTGGTTTCTTTAAAATAATTTTTATATAAATCATAAAAATAAAATTATTTTTTTTATTTAAAGAAAATTTATTTTTAAATAATTTAAAATTTAAAATAAGGAAAATATTTATTTTCAAAATTAAATTAGTTGTTGGAATTTCTAATCCAAGAAAGAATTTTGGAAAAACCAGACATAATATTGGATCTTGGATGTTATATAATTTAGTTGATAAATACAAAGGAAAATTTATAAAAAATAAAAAATTTTATGGATATGTTTCTAATATAATTTTAAAAAACAGAAAAATTAAATTTTTAATTCCAGATATTTATATGAACGTCAATGGACGTTCTGTTTTTTCTTTTGCTTATTATTATAAAATAAAATTAAGTGAAATATTAATAGTGCATGATGATATAGATTTATTTCCTGGTAACATAAAAATAAAATATGGAAATGGACATGGAGGTCATAATGGATTAAGAAGTATAATTTCTTTCTTTAAAGAAAAAGTTAGTTTTTATCGAGTTAGAATTGGAATTGGTCGTCCTTTATTTAAAAATCAAGTGTCTGAATATGTTTTAGATGAACCTAGTAAAAATGAATATCGTTTAATTGTTAATTCTATTAGCAAAAACATTTTAGAGATAGAGAAAATATTTTTTAGTTAAGTCTATGCCCAGACGTATTTCTCAATATATATTTAAAATTAGTTAATAATGGTAAGAAAGTAAATGAGTTTAAAATGTGGAATAATTGGATTGCCTAATGTTGGGAAATCAACATTATTTAATGCTTTGACAAATTTAAATATCGATGCAAAAAATTATCCTTTTTGTACAATTCTTCCAAATTTTGGAAATGTTGCTATTTTTGATCCTAGATTGTATAAATTAGCAAAAATAGTACCTACAAAAAAGATAACAAATACTTTCATAGAATTTGTTGACGTAGCAGGATTAATAGAGGGAGCTTCTAAAGGAGAAGGTTTAGGAAATAAATTTTTATCTGATATTCGAAATACTGATGCAATTTTTCATGTTGTTCGATGTTTTGAGGACGATTCTATTGTTCATGTTAATGGAAAAATATCTCCAATAAAAGATATTGAAATTATTAATTCTGAATTAATTCTTTCAGATTATAGTATTTGTAAAAAAAATTTAAATAAAATTAAAACAAATAAAAAAGTAAATTTCATCGTAGACAAAAAAAAAATTAAAATTTTAGAAAAATGTTTTGAACATTTAAATAATTTGAACATGTTAAGTACACTTTTTTTAAATGAAAAAGAAAAATTATATGTTAAAGAATTTAATTTTTTAACAATTAAACCTATGTTATATATTGCAAATATTAATAATGATAAAAAAAGTATATATTTTATTGAACAAATTACTAATTATTTTAATCAAAAAGAGAAGATTTTTCCTGTTTTTCTAAAAAAAGATAATAATGAATGTTTTTATATCAATTCAAATAATAAGTTTAAAAAACAGTTTTTTTCTGATCAAATAAAGGATATTTCTTTTTCTGCATTAAAATTGTTAAATCTTCATACGTTTTTTACGGTAGGAGAAAAGGAAATAAAATCTTGGACTATAAAGAAAAATAGTACTGTTAGAGAAGCTGCAAGAAAAATTCATAGCGATTTTTTTCGTGGTTTTATCAAAGCAAAAGTTATTAGTTTTAATGATTTTGTATCTCTCAAGGACAAAAAATTAGTTAAAAATACAGGAAAAGTTAGAACTGAAGGAAAAGATTATATTGTACAAGACGGTGATATTTTAAATTTTTTGTTCCAAGTATAAAAAAATATAAGAGAGGAAAATTTTCCTCTCTCAAAAATTATTTTTTTATCTTTTTAATAAGAATTCTTTTAGTTTTTCAAAGTTTAATTTTAATTTTTTAGATAAAAGTGGTAGTCTGTCTCTTATTAAGAGTGACTGTGGTATAGTGATTTTTTTTTTTAGAATATTTTCTACTGTTTCCTTAAACTTTGCAGGATGAGCAGTTCCTAAAAATAATCCAAGTTGTTTTTTGTTTATTTTTTTATTTAAAAGATTAAAAGCAATCGACGCGTGTGGTTCTGATATATATCCTAAATTTTTTAATTCTTTTAAGCTAGATATTGTTTCTTTTTCTGAAACACTTCCAAAACCTAAATTTTTTAATTTCCAATTTTTTCTATTAAATAATTCTTCAACTCTAACCCAATTATTGGGTTGGCTGATATCCATGGCATTAGAAATAGTAGAAATTGTATTTTTTGGGTTCCATATTCCTGTTTTTAAAAATCTCGGAATAGTATCATTTGAATTAGTAGCAGCAATGAAAGATTTTATTTTTAATCCTAAAGATTTGGCTAATAATCCAGCAGTTAAATTTCCAAAATTTCCACATGGAATTGATATTATTAGTTCTTTATTTTTATGTTCTTCTGGAATTAGAGAATATGCTTCGAAGTAATAACATATTTGTGCAAATAATCTACTCACGTTTATAGAATTTGCTGAATTAAGTCCTGTATTTTTTCTTATTTCACTATCATTAAATGCTTGTTTGACTAATGTTTGACATTCATCGAATGTTCCATTTATTGCAATTGTTGTAATGTTATTTCCTAAGGTACAAAATAATTTTTCTTGGTATTTGCTAATTTTCCCTTTCGGATATAAAATTATTACTCGAACATTTTTAATTTTATAAAAAGCATGAGCTACAGCTGCTCCAGTATCTCCAGATGTTGCAGTAAGTATTGTTGTAATCTCATTTTTATTTAAATGGGATAATATTTGTGCCATGAATCTTGCACCAAAATCTTTAAATGCTAATGTCGGACCATGAAATAGTTCTAGACAAAAAATATTTTCTTTAACTTTTTTTAATTCTGGAATCGGAAAAGAGAATGATTTTTTTACAAATTTAAATAAAAATTCTTCTTTAATTTCATCTCCAATAAGTATCGAAAGAATTTTTGAACTTCTTTTTATAAAGTTCATTTTTAGTAATTTTCTAAGTTTTTCTTTTCTTAAAATAGGTAGTTCTGTTGGAAAAAACAAACCCTGTTTTTTTCCTAGTCCTAATCTTACAGCTTGTGAAAAATTTACTATTTCACTTTTATCTTTTAAATTATATAATTTCATTCGTTATCCTATTTTTCTAGTGCCTATTGGATCTATTTTGCAAATACATACAAATCCTTTATCGTTATTTATGTAATTATTTTTTAAAGTTAGAGCTATTTTTTTTGCAGTATTCATATCACGACTAATTGCAAAAAAACTAGGTCCTGAACCAGATATTCCACAGCTTATTGCGCCATCTCTTTTGACCATGGATTTTACTTTTTTGAAATTAGGAAGTAATTTCAATCTATATGGTTCAGCAATAATATCTTCCATAGATTTTGCTGCTAGTATTTCTTGATTAGTATAAGATGCATGAATAAAAGTTGCTAAATTTCTACTATGTTGAACACACGTAGAATTACTGTATGTATTTGGTAATATAGATCTAGATTGCAAAGTTGATATATGTATTCCTGGCCATGCAACAATCCATAACCAATTTTTAAAATATGGAATTCTTTGTCCAATAATATTTTCTTTTTGGACAATTATTTGTATACCACCTGAGTAACATGGATAAACATTATCATAGTGAACGTTTCCTGAAAGGTTTCCTTCTAATTTTCCCATTAAAAGAATTTTTTCTTTATTGGAAAGTTTCTTTGTTTTTGAAAATTCGTTTAGTGCAGTTATTGTTCCTACAATGGAACATGCACTAGATCCTAGTCCAGATCCAATTGGCATATTTTTTTCTAAAATAATTTTTATAGGAATATCTTTTTTAATTTTTTTGCAAAAAAGTTTCCAGCATTTATAAACGATATTGTCTTCATTTTTTTTTGGAAGTTGATGTTTGAAAATTCCAGTGTTAATCAATTTAAAACAATGGTTAGATGATATTGAGATTGTATCTCCTAAATTAGTACCATCTATTGGTTTAATAGCAGCTCCTAAAACATCGAAACCTACTCCTATATTACCAATAGAAGCAGGTGAATAAATTTTAATCATTTTTTATTCTTCCTATCTAGATACTATGATAGTACTCTAAGTAAATCTGAAAATACTCCAGAAGCTGTAATTTCGTTTCCAGCTCCATATCCTCTTAGTACTAAAGGAATAGGATTATAATATTTTGTATAAAATATCAATGCATTTTCTCCATTTTTTATATTGTATAATGGATCATTTTTTTTTATTTTTTCAATTTTTACTCGACATTCTCCTTTATTATTAATAGTTCCAACTAACCTAAGTACTCTACCAATCTTTTTTGCAATTTCAATTTTCTTTCTAAATTCTTCGTTTGTTTTTTTTAATTCCAACATAAATGATTTGATGTCGTTAATTTGATAAATTTCATTATTAGGTAATATAGAATCAATTTTTACGTCTTTTAATTCAGTAGAATATCCACATTCTCTAGATAAAATAACAAGTTTTCTTGCTATATCTAGACCAGATAAATCTTCTTTGGGATTTGGTTCAGTAAAACCTAAATCTTTAGCTTTTTGTGTTGCTTCTGAAAATGTAGTTAATTGGTCGTCTAATTTACCAAAAATAAATGATAAAGAACCAGATAAAATTCCTCTAAATTTTATTAATTTATCTCCTGTTTTTATTAAATATTTAAGATTATTAATAACTGGTAAACTAGCCCCTACATTAGTTTCGTACAGAAATTTTTTTTTATTTATTAACGAAGTTTCTCTAATTTTTTTGTATAATTGATAGTTATTTGTATTAGATTGTTTATTTGAAGTTATTATATGAAATCCATTTGATAGGAAATTAATGTAATATTTAGTGATATTTTGACTTGCTGTACAATCAATAATTACAGGATTATTAAAGAACTTATTTTGTTTCCATTCGATAAATTTATTAAAATCAAATTTTTTTTTTGATAAATTTAATTTTTTTTCCCATTCGTTTAGACAAATTTCTTCGCTTTTACATAAAAATTTTGTAGAGTTGGCTATTCCATGTATTTTAATATAAATTTTTTCTTTTTTTAGTTCTTTTTGTTGTTTTTTTAGTAGCATTAAAAATGCTTTTCCAACTCCTCCTGATCCTATTAAAAATATTTCTAATATATTTTTTTTGTTAAATATTTTCTCATGTATTAGATTAATTGCTAAAACAACAATATTTTGGTCTATAATTATAGAAATTGAATTTTTTGAATTTCCTAATGAAAAATCATAAATATTAATTTCTTTAGTGGATAGAGCAGAAAAAATATTTTTAAAAGTATTTGTTTGTAATTGGTTTCCTACAATTGTGACAATTGATAATTTTTTTTTAATTTGTATAGGTATATTTAAGTTATTTTTTAGTTCTAAGTTAAATTCTTTCTTTAAAAAAGATTGAAAAATAGGAATTTTTTTTTCTAAAATAAAATAATTATTTTTTTTTTCACAGGATGATTTTGTTGATATTGGAATCCAGATGTTTTTTTTGTAAAAAAATGATTTAGTTCTTTTTTTTATGTTTTTGATAGTTTCATCGGTAGGTTCTTTAATAGAAATCATGGAAATATTATCGATATGAGTAATTCCAGTAATAGTGTTTTTTTTTTTTGTTTGATTTAGATTATCATCGGAAATAAGTGTTCCTTTTAAATTAGGTTGATTAGTATTTTTTATATAACAAGGGATTTTGCATTGCATAATTGGAAAAATGGTTTTTGGATGTAGTATTTTCGCACCGTAGTAAGATAATTCTATAGCTTCTTTGTAAGATATTTTTTCTATTAATTTTGTTTTTAATATTTCTCTAGGATCACTAGTATAAATACCATTAACATCTGTCCAGATTTCTAACATATTAGACTTTAAACATACAGCTAAAATTGCAGCAGAGTAATCTGAACCATTTCTTCCTAAAGTAACTAGTTCTTGATTTTTGTTTCCAGCAATAAACCCAGGCATTAATATAATGTTTTTTTTAGGAATTGTAGTATTTTTTATTTTTTGTTTAGATTTTGAAATGTGTACTTTTGCATTCAAATAATTACCAACTGCAAATATTTTTTTTATTGGATCTAAAATAAATGAATTTTTTTTTTTACATTGTAAAATTCTATTCATAATAGCAATTGATAGTATTTCTCCTCTAGAAATAATAAAAGCATGAATATTTTTTGGACATTTTTTAAGCAAACATATTGTTTGTGTTAATTTTTCAAGATTCAAAAATTCTAAATTAATTAATTCAGTTAGTTCTGCATTTATAAAATTTTTTAAATTTTCATTAATTTCTTCTATAATTTTTGTAAATATTAGTTTAACAAGTTTTATTTTTTTTGAAATTTTATTTTTTGTTATTGTTTCTTTTATTATTTTTGTTAAACAATCAGTAATAGTACTAGGTGCTGATAAAACAACGGAAACTTGTTCTTTTTCAAAATTCTTAATTATAATTTCTGATACAATTAAAAATTTTTTTGCATTTTTTAAAGATGTTCCACCAAACTTAAGCGTTTTCATACAAAATATAATCTCCAGTTGAATATTTTTTATACAATTTAATTTATTTCAATAGATTTTTTAGAATGTTAAAATAACAAAATTATTATTTTTTTATAAATTTTGAAAAGTTTGTTTGTTAATATTTTTTAAATATTAACATATTACAGTTTCTTTTTCTTTAGTTGTTTTTTCATTATTATGCTAACAATAGTTTATTTCTTTTCATTTTTTTTGTATTTATCATTTATTTTTATTTTTGTTTTTTTAATATTTTTTTTAAAATATATAAATATTGTTTGAATAGAAAAATAAAGTAAAATACAATTATGTGTTTAATTATATAAATTTTAATTAATTTTTTGTATGAAACATATTATTAAAGTAAGTATTTCTGAACTTGAACTTCATTCTAGAATTAATGAATTAGGAAAACAGATTAGTAAAAAATATAAAAACAGTAGTACTAAAATGATTTTAGTTGGTTTGTTAAGAGGGTCCTTTATTTTTATTGCTGATTTATGTCGTGCAATTAGTGTGACACATGAAGTTGATTTCATGACAATATCAAGTTATGGAATTAATATTTTTCCTAGTTTAGAAATAAAAATTTTAAAAGATTTAGATGAGGACATTTTTGATAAAAATGTTTTAGTGGTAGAAGATGTTATAGATTCAGGTTTAACTCTTCAAAAGGTATTAAATATTTTAAAATTAAGAAATCCTCGTTCGATTTCTGTTTGTACTTTATTAGATAAACCTCAATGTAGAGAAGTTACAATTTCAGCAGATTATGTAGGTTTTTCTATTGAAAATGATTTTATAGTAGGTTATGGAATTGATTATGCACAAAAATATCGTCATTTACCCTATATAGGAAAGGTAATTTTTTGTGATTAATATTTTAAATTTTAAAATTTTATTTGTTATGTTTTTTCCATATTTTTTCAATTTTATATAATTGTATATTGTTTTCTATTTCTGAACGTATTTTTAGTAAATTATAGGACTTTTGAAATTTTTGTTTTTTAGTTATTTTTTTTATAATTTTACTTTTTTTAAAATTATTTTCTAAAAACCATTGTAATTTCCATATTTCTTTGCAATTAGAAAGGATTTGTTTAGGTATTTTAAAATATGGAATGATATTTTTAAAAATTTGTTCGATAGCATTTAAAAATGATTCTTTTTCTTCAGTTTTGTTTTCTTTTTGTATTTTTTTTTTTGTATTTACTAGAAAGTACCACAAAATAGATGAAAATAAAAAGTCTGTCTCATCGTTTTCTTGTTTTTGTTTTTTTACTTTGTCATCTATTAGTTTAATAGCTTTTATACTAATTTCTTTAATTAATTTTTTTGTTTTTAGATCAATTTTAATATTTGGAAAAAAGAAAACTGAATTAAATAATTTATATTTTTTAAATTTTTTATATATTTTATATCCTTCTCCTGTTTGTATTAATTTGCTAATTTCATAAAATAATCGAGAAGATGGAATATTTTTTAATAAAATTGCCAATCTAGTTATTGGTTCTTCTGTTTTTTTTGAAATTTTCATTTTTAGTTTTACTGCAAATCGAATAACTCGTAATATTCTAATTGGATCTTCTCTATATCTAGTTTCAGGATCACCTATTAGTCTTATTTTTTTTTTTTTTAGATCTTCTAGTCCTCCAACATAATCTCGAATAATTGAAGTATTAATATCATAATAAAGTGCATTAATGGTTATGTCTCTTCTTTTATAATCATCTTCTATATTACCAAAAATGTTATCATTTAGTAACATTCCATTAATTGTTTTTTTGATTTTTTTATTTTTTTTATTTGTTGATTTTTTATTATGATTTTTTCTAAAAGTAGATACTTCAATAAATTCAGATTTAAACATAATATGTGCTATTCGAAATCTTCTTCCTATTATTCGACAATTTTTAAATATTTTTTTTAGTTGCTCAGGGGTTGCATTAGTAGCAATGTCAAAATCTTTTGGTAATTTTCCTAAAATTAAATCTCTGACACTTCCACCAACTAAATAAGATTGATAACCAGTTTTTTTTAAACGAATTAATACTTTAATTGCATTTTTACTTATTTTTTTTTTTTTTAGGAATTTATAGTATTTATGGATAATTAGTGTCATTAGATTTATTATTCACAGCCATTATTTTTTTAGTTAAAAAACAAATAAAATGTATAGTTTTTTTTAAACTATGTAATTTATCTGTTATTATCAATGATAATAGAATCATTTTGGTAATTTTAAAGTTGGTCAAAAGTACTAATAAATAGTACTTTTGATGTCTAATTTTTTTATCCTAATAGTTGTTTTTCTCGAATTTCTGCTAATGTTTTACAATCTATACACAAATTTGCAGTAGGTCTAGCTTCTAGTCTTTTAATTCCTATTTCTATATTACATGATTCACAATATCCGAAATTATTTTTTTTTAATTTATTTAGTGTTATTTCTATTTTTTTTATGAGTTTTCTTTCTCTATCTCTATTTCTTAGTTCTAGACTGAATTCTTCTTCTTGAGTAGCTCTATCAATAGGATCAGGAAAGTTAGTAGCTTCTTCTTTCATATAAGAAATTGTTTTATATACTTCATTCGTTAATTGATATTTCCATGCTAATAGAATTTTTTTAAAATGTTCTTTTTGTTTTTCATTCATATATTGTTCATTTTTTTTAATTTTATAATGGGTTACTCCAGCCATGGATAATATGCTTAAAGATGAAGTTTTATTTTTTTTTTGTTTTTTCATTTTTTTCTCAAAATAAATATTATTCAAATAGAAATCAATTTGTTAGTATAATTAAAAAAGTTTATATTGTTTAGTAATACTTGTTTTAATTTTTTTTAAAATATTTTTTTATTTTAAGAATTTTAGATAATAAATTTTTTTTATATTTATAAAATATAACTATATTTTTAAATCAAGTTAAATTTTTTTCAAGTAATATATTTTTTATAAAATATAGTAAATTTTTTGAAATATAAAATATTTAAATTTTAATTAATTAAAGAAATATTAGTTATTATGCAGAAAAAAAAAATAGAGAAAAAATTTGCTTTATGTATTGAATATGATGGGACGTATTACAATGGTTGGCAAAAACAAAAAAGTATAAATACTACTATTCAAGAAAAATTAGAAAAAGCAATTTCTATTATTGCTAATCATCCTATTACTGTTATTTGTTCAGGTAGAACTGATACTGGAGTTCATAGCATTGGTCAAATAGCACATTTTTGTACTACATCTTACCGTGAAAATTTTTCTTGGGTTTTAGGAATAAACTCTTTTTTACCTTCTGATATTTCTGTTCAATGGATTAAAACTGTTCCATTTAACTTTCATGCTAGATATAGCTCATTATCTAGGTTATATCGATATGTTATTTATAATGGTCCGTATAGAAATGGTATATTTTCAAATTTTTTAAATCATATTTTTAAAGAATTAGATGTTGAGTTAATGATTAATGGATCAAAATATCTCTTGGGAGAACATGATTTTAGTGGATTTAGAGCCAAGAATTGTCAATCGAAGACTGCTTTTCGTAATATAATTAGATTAAATATTTTTAGGAAAAATTTTTTTGTTATAATAGAAATAGAAGCAAATGCATTTTTATATAAGATGGTTCGTAATATAGTTGGTTCATTGATTGAAGTAGGATTAAAGAAAAAAAATATATCTTGGATCAACAAAATTTTAAGAAGTAAAAATAGGAAATTGTCTGGTCCTACAGCTTTAGCTCGTGGTTTATATTTAGTTCATGTAAATTACCCATCTAATTTTGGTTTTCCTCAATTTAGTAAAAAATTTTTTTTTTAGTTTTTTAATTTTAATATATTAATTTTTTTATTAAGGTACAGCAAATGAGTAAAAAGTATAAATTAGCCATTTTGTCTGGTGATGGAATAGGTCCTGAAATTATGGAAGAAGGGATTAAAATTTTAGAATCAGTAAAAAAAAAATTTAAGTTAAAATTAGATTTTAAAGAATATTTTATTGGTGGTATTGCTATTGATAAATTTGGATTAGCTTTACCAAAAGATACAATTAATGGTTGTTTAATGTCGGACGCAGTATTGTTTGGTTCAGTAGGAGGAGATAAATGGAAAAATCTTTCTATTGAACAACAACCAGAAAGGGCTGCTTTATTACCGTTAAGAAAATTATTAAATTTATTTGTTAATATTAGACCTTCTAAACTATATTCAAGTTTATCTCATTTGTCCCCGCTTAAATCAAAAATTGTTAAAAATGGGTTTGATATTCTATGTATTAGGGAATTAATAGGTGGTATATATTATGGATCCCCGAAGGGTCAAAGAATAGACAATTTAAAAAAAAAATATGCTGTTGATACAGCTACCTATCATGAAAATGAAATAGCTAGAGTAGCGAATATTGCTTTTAAAATGGCTAAATTAAGGAGAGGTAAAGTTACTTCTATTGATAAATCTAATGTATTAGAAACTTCAATTTTATGGAGAGAAATAGTTAATAAAGTTTCTAAAAATTTTCCAGAAGTTTCTTTAAATCATTTGTATGTAGATAATGCTAGTATGCAAATAATAAAAAATCCTATTAATTTTGACGTAATGTTATGTCCAAATCTTTTTGGAGATATTTTATCGGATGAATGTGGAATGATCACTGGTTCTATTGGAATGTTACCATCTGCTAGTTTAAATGAATCAAATTTTGGATTATATGAACCTGCAGGTGGATCTGCACCAGATATATCTGGTAAAAATATTGCTAATCCAATTGCATTAATTTTATCACTGTCAATGCTATTTCGATATAGTTTAAAATTAATACATATAGCAGATTCTATTGAATCTTCGGTAATTGACGTATTAAAAGAAGGTTATAGAACTTTTGATATTATGACAACAGATATTAATGAAGTTCTTCTAAGTACTAGTAGTATGGGTAGTAAAATTTCCGATTATTTAATTAATAAGGAATAGTTTAATGAAAAAAACTTTATATCAAAAAATATATGATAAACATATAGTTTATGAGTCTAGTAATGAACCTCCTATTTTATATATTGATTTACATTTGTTGCATGAAGTTACTTCCCCACAAGCTTTTTCATCTTTACGTAATAAAAATAGATCAGTAAGACGTCCAGAGAAAACTTTTGCTACCATGGACCATAATGTTTCTACTA
This sequence comes from Buchnera aphidicola (Tetraneura akinire), assembly GCA_049942965.1. Lineage (GTDB taxonomy): Bacteria > Pseudomonadota > Gammaproteobacteria > Enterobacterales > Enterobacteriaceae > Buchnera_D. Next base: position 341,555 of record CP188088.1, on the reverse strand, counting down.
CAAGTAGAAATATTCTTAATACTGAAAAGTTAGCAAAAATTCAAATGGATATGTTATCAAAAAATTGTAAAGAATTTGATATTAAATTATTTGATTTGAATAGTTCTCGTCAAGGAATTGTACATGTTGTTGGTCCGGAACAAGGATTAACATTGCCAGGAATGACAGTTGTATGTGGTGATTCTCATACTTCTACTCACGGAGCATTTGGGACTTTGTCCTTTGGTATAGGAACTTCTGAAGTTGAACATGTACTAGCAACGCAAACTTTGAAACAATTTCGTTCTAAAACAATGAAAATTACAATATCTGGAAAATTAAATTTTGGAATCACAGCAAAAGATATAATATTAAGTATCATAGGGAAAATTGGTATTTCTGCGGGAACTGGATATGTAGTAGAATTTTTTGGATCTGTAGTTTCTAATTTAAGTATGGAAAGTAGAATGACATTATGTAATATGGCTATTGAAATGGGTGCTAAATCAGCCATAATAGCTCCAGATCAAATTACATATAATTATTTAAATAATAGAAAATATGCTCCGAAAGGTTTGGAATGGAATCGTGCCTTAACTTTTTGGGATACGTTAAAGTCAGATGTAGACGTCAAGTTTGATAGTGAATTATTTTTTGATATTTCTGATTTTACTCCTCAAGTTACTTGGGGTACAAATCCTGAACAAGTGGTTGGAATTAATGAATCAATTCCAAATATAGATTCTTTTAAAAATTTTAACAAAAGAATTGCTGCAGAAAAATCGATGAAGTATATGGATTTATTACCAGGTATGAAAATAACAGATATTTTAATTGATAAGGTTTTTATCGGTTCTTGTACTAATTCTAGAATAGAAGATTTAAGATTGGCAGCAAGTTTTGTTGCTGGAAACAAGATTTGTAAAAGAGTTACTGGAATTGTTGTTCCTGGTTCTAAAATAGTAAAGATACAAGCAGAAAAAGAAGGATTAGATAAAATTTTTATTGATGCTGGATTTGAATGGAGATTACCTGGTTGTTCTATGTGTTTAGGAATGAATGAGGATAAATTACTTAAAGGAGAACGGTGTGCATCTACTAGTAATAGAAATTTTGAAGGACGTCAAGGAAGAGGTGGGAGAACTCATTTAGTTAGTCCAGCAATGGCAGCAGCTGCAGCTTTATATGGACGATTTGTTGACGTTAGAAAATTGAAAATAAATAAAATATTATAAGTAAGGATGTATTGCATGATTAATAATAAATTTATAAGTCATTCTGGAATAGTTCTACCTCTTGATATTGATAATGTTGATACAGATGCTATTATTCCTAAACAATTTTTACAACAAACAACTAAAGATGGATTTGGTAAATATCTATTTCATGATTGGAGGTTTTTAGATACTGATAGAAAAAATAAGAATTTTGATTTCATTTTAAATAAATGTGAATATCTTAATTCTAGCATTTTGTTAAGTAGAAAAAATTTTGGATGTGGATCATCTAGAGAACATGCTGTTTGGGCTATTTTAGATTATGGTTTTCGAGTCGTTATTTCTTCTAGCTTTGCAGACATATTTTATAACAATAGTATTAACAATAACTTATTGTTAGTAGTCTTATCAGAAGATATAATTGATGAATTATTTCATTTAGTTAAAAATAATATTGGAATAAAATGTATAGTCAATTTATTAAATCAAAGTATTTCGATTGATAAAAAAGAATATAAATTTTATATTAGTAAATTTAATAAAGAAGTTCTTTTAAATGGTTTGGATGCTATTGATTTAACAATGAAAAAAGAGTCTAAAATATTAGATTATGAAAGTGATATTCCATCTTTTTTTAGATAAAATGTAGGTTTTTACTAATTTAAAATTCTTATTTTAAAAATAAATTTATTTTTTATTTTTTGATGTTTATTTTTTTAAACAAAAAGTTTTTTGTTTTTTTTAAAGGAACGAATTGTTTATTTAATTTTAAAGAAATTAATTACATTAGTGAAAAATTGACTATTTTTGTTTAGATCTTTTAAAATAAATTAAATTTCTTTCTTATTAGAAATTTTTTTAAGAAAACATCCATAGTACTTATGAATAATGTTATGTTAAATTTAAAGTTAATATCATTTATAGTTATGTTTGTTTTCTTTCAAAGAGAAATCTATATTAAATGTAGTTTTATTTAGTATACGAATATGTTTTTTAAATTTAATATAATACTAAGAGATATCTACTATGAAAGAAAGAGTTATAATTTTTGATACAACATTAAGAGATGGAGAACAATCATTACAATCTAGTTTAAGTCCAAAAGAGAAAATGAAAATTGCTTTCTCTTTAGAAAAAATGGGTGTAGATGTTATTGAAGTAGGTTTTCCTGTTTCTTCTCCTGGAGATTTTAAGTCTACGGAAATTATTGCATCTAATATAAAAGATTCTAGAATATGTGGTTTAGCTCGTTGTGTTGAAAAAGATATTGAAACAGCTGCTTTAGCTATGTCTCAGTCGAATAATTTTAGAATACATTTATTTTTGGGAACTTCTTCTCTACATATTACGTCTAAATTAAAAAAAAGCTTTACAGAAATTATTGATCTAGCTGTTTATTCAATTAAAAAAGCTAAAAAATATACAGACGATGTTGAATTTTCTTGCGAAGATGCCGGAAGAACTGAAATTGATAATTTATGTAAAATAGTAGAATTAGCAATAAAAGCTGGAGCAAATACAATTAATATTCCTGATACAGTTGGATTTACTATTCCTAGTGAATTTTCAAAAATAATTACTTCTTTATATAATCGTGTTCCAAATATTGGATCAGCTATTATTTCAGTACATTGTCATAATGATTTAGGAATGGCTGTTGGAAATTCTATTGCTGCTATACAGTCAGGTGCAAGACAGATTGAAGGAACTATAAATGGTTTAGGTGAAAGAGCTGGAAATACTGCTTTAGAAGAAATTATTATGGCAATAAAAACGAGAAGAGATATATTAAATGTATTTACTAATATTAACTGTAAGGAAATTTATAGAACTAGTAAAATAGTTAGTGATGTTTGTAATATTCCTATTCCTTTTAATAAATCCATTGTTGGAAGCAATGCTTATTCTCATTCTTCTGGGGTACATCAAGACGGAGTGTTAAAAAATAGAAATAACTATGAAATTATTTCTCCAGAAATAGTTGGTATGAAACCAGTACAATTAAATTTAACTTCACGTTCTGGAAGAGCAGCAGTTAAACATAGAATGAAAAAATTAGGATATTTAGAAGAAGAATATAACTTAAATAAATTATATTCAAGTTTTTTAAATTTGGCTGACAAAAAAGGAAGAATATTTGATTCTGATTTAGAATCATTAATGTTTATGAATATTAATGAAATAGAATACAAATATTTTCAATTAGGTTCTTTTAATGTTACATCAGGATCAGATGGGCTATCAGTTGCATCAGTTACTTTACTCTGTGGAAAAGAAAAAAAAACTTCAATTACTAAAACAAGAAATGGAATAATTGCAGCTATTTATAAAACAATAAAGAAAATAGTTGGTTTTGAGTTCTTTTTGGAAAAATGTAATTTGGTTTCTAATGGGATCAATGATAGTTCTATAATTAAATTAGATATTATAGTTCGATATTGTAACCGAGAATTTTTTGCAACAAGTTCTTCTTTTGATTTTTTAAATTCTGTAATCACAGCTATAATAGATATATTGAATGATATATTTAGATTTCAAGAAATTTCTTCTAGAAAAATCAAATCAAAAAAAAAAAAAAAAAAAAAAAAAATGATATACAAATAAAATTTATACATTTAAAAAAATAAGTATATTTTTAATATATGAATATGATAGATAGTTTTTTTTGCTATCTATACATATTGTTTAAAAGAAAAAAAAATATTTCTTTGAAACAAAGTTATAGATTTTATTTAGAAATTTTATTTATCGATTATTTTAAAAATAATTTTTTAATTTTTTTATGTTTGAACATAAATATTATTTCTTTTTCAAACATATTACATATATTTTTTTACAGGTAACTCAAATAATTTAATTAAAATTTTATAAATATTTTTTGTATATTTTTTTTAAATTGAGTAATTTTTTAACGTAATTTTGTAATTAAAGTATTAAACTTTTATTTTATTTTAAAAAATTAAAAATTTAATAGTTTGAAAATTTGATTTAGTTTAATTTTGTATATAAAAAAGTTATAAATAATTTTGTTAAATTTTAAAAAATATTTTTATATTAATGAGAATACAATATGTTAATTAATTTTTTTAAAAAAATTCTTTTTAATCGAAATAATAAATTTTTTACAGAAGTTGAGAAAACAGTAGAATTAATTAATTCAATGGAAGATAAGTTTAAATCTTTGTCAGATAAAAAATTACAAGAAAAAACAATAAAATTTAAACATCGAATAATAAATGAACAGTGTTCTCTTGATAAATTAATTCCAGAATCGTATGCAACAGTTCGAGAAGCTAGTCGAAGAATATTTGGAATGAGGCATTTTGATGTTCAACTAATGGGAGGAATCGTATTAAATAAAAATTGTATAGCTGAAATGAAAACAGGGGAGGGAAAGACATTAACTTCTACTTTACCTATTTATTTAAATGCATTACAAGAAAAAGGTGTTCATGTAGTTACAATGAATGATTATTTAGCGAAAAGAGATGCTGAAAAAAATAGACCATTATTTGAATTTTTAGGATTAAGTGTAGGAATTAATTTGCCAAACTTAACAAATCAGTTAAAAAAGATGGCTTATCGATGTGATATTACTTACGGAACAAATCATGAATATGGATTCGATTATCTAAGAGATAATATGGTTTATGTTAAAGAAGAACGAGTACAAAGGAAATTGTTTTACGCGTTAATAGATGAAGTAGATTCAATTTTAATAGATGAATCTCGAACTCCTTTGATTATATCAGGTCCAATTGAAGAAAATCCAAAGATACATGTAAAAATAAATGAACTTGTTTCTGTTTTATTAAAACAAAAAAAGGAAGATTCTGATAATTTTTTAGGCAAAGGAGATTATTTTGTAGATAAAAAGTTTCGTCAGGTTCATTTAACTGAAAGAGGATTAATTAAAATTGAGAAATTATTCTTAGAAAAAAAAATAATAAATAAAAATGAGAATCTATATTCAAAAAATAATATTGTATTAATTCAATACGTATTATCTGCATTAAAAGCAAATGAACTATTTCTAAAAAACATAGATTATGTTGTAAACGATAACCAAATCGTTATTATTGACGAACACACTGGAAGAATGATGCATGGAAGAAGATGGTCTGAAGGATTACATCAAGCTATAGAAGCAAAGGAACATGTTGAAATAAAATCTGAAAACCAAACTTTAGCATCAATAACTTTTCAAAATTATTTTCGTCTTTATGAAAAGTTATCTGGAATGACTGGAACAGCTTCTACAGAAGCTTTTGAATTCAATTCTATTTATGGTTTAAAAACTGTATCTATTCCAACTAATCGACCAATGATTCGGAAAGATCTTCCAGATTTAATATATGTTACTAAAGAAGAAAAAATAAATGCAATAATTGAAGATATAATAAAATGTGTTAAAAGAAAACAACCTGTATTAGTTGGAACTATATCAATTGAAAAATCTGAATTTATTTCTAAAAAACTAAAAAAACTAAAAATAAAACATAACGTTTTAAATGCAAAACATCATTCTAAAGAAGCTGAAATTATTTCTAAAGCAGGTATGGTTGGGGCCGTTACAATAGCTACAAATATGGCAGGAAGAGGTACAGATATAGTTTTAGGAGGTAGTTTGGATTGTTTTTTTTCTAAAAAGAATAGTGATTCTAATTTTAATAAAAATGTATTTAAAAAATGGGATGAAAATCATAAAAAAGTTTTATTATCTGGAGGTTTGCATATTATTGGTACCGAGAGACATGAATCTAGAAGGATTGATAATCAATTAAGAGGTAGATCTGGTCGTCAAGGAGATGTGGGGTCGTCTAGATTTTATTTATCAATGCAAGATTCTTTAATACGTATTTTTTCATCAGAAAGATTGATTGATTTTATGAGAAAATTAGGAATGAAAAAAGGAGATCCAATTGAACATCGATGGGTTTCTAAGGCAGTAAGACAAGCTCAAAGAAAAGTAGAAAATATGAATTTTCTTTATAGAAAACAGTTGTTAGAATATGATGATGTAATGAACTCTCAAAGAAAAATTGTTTATAGCTATAGAAAAAAAATAATCGATCTTCCAGAAATCAGTAATCTTATTATAAAGATAATAAAAGATGTATTATTAGAAGTAATTAATTTTTATTTTTCTGTTGTTTCTAAAAAAGAAACATTAAATTTTAATAAATTAATTATTCATTTAAAAAATGACTTTTTTTTAGAATCTTCGATTTTTAAATGGATAAATTGCAATAAAAAATTAAAAAAAAATGATTTTTCATCAAATTTGATTGATCTTTGTGTTAATTATTATTTGAGTTTAAAAAAGTTATATTTTTCTAAAATTTTTAAAAAATATGAAAAATTTGTCGTTGTATCTATGTTAGATTCTTTTTGGACCGAACATTTATTTGCTATGGATAATTTAAGACAAGGAATACAATTGAGATCTTATGCTCAAAAAGATCCAAAACAAGAATATAAAAGGGAATCTTTTTATTTATTTTGTTCTATGATTCATGAGTTTAAGTATGAAGTTATTTCTTTTTTATTTCAGAATAAAGATTCTAATTTAGATTTTAATATTAGTAAAAGTTATAATAATTTTTTAAAAAAGATAAATAATAAAAATTATTCTAGTTTTTATTCTGTATTAAGAAAATGATTCATAATTTTTAAAAAATATGCAGAATTTAAATATTGTATGGATTTTTAATATATTTTTTATTAAAAAATTTTAAAAAATAATTTTTTATAATTTTTTTAAAAGAAAATTTTTTGTTTTTTTAATAAATTTTAATTTTTTTAATATTTTTTAAGAACATTAATTTAAAAAAATATTAAGATAAATTAATTTTTTTTGTGTAAATGTTTTAAATATTTTTAAAATTTTTAAATATAGAAAGTTATTTCTTAGAATGATTTTTTTAAAAATTTTTTTAAAAACAGCTCAAAAAATTTTCTAACTATTATATATAAGATTTATATTTTTTACAATATAAATTAGTTTAATTTTTAGATCTTATTTTTTATTAAAATTTTATAGAATTTAAAGATTTTTAATATTTTTTTAAAATTATTAAATATTGTTGTCTTGTTAAGAATTTTGAAATTATTTAATTTTTTGTATTTTTTAAAATAATTTTTAAAAAATAAAAAAATTTTGTTTTAGTAATGATTTGTTGAATTATTAAAAATTTTTAATTATTGGTTATTGTAAAGGATTTTAAATATGTCAGAAAAAGAAAATAATGATATTGATCAAGTTGAAACTGATGAATGGCTAGAGTCTATTGAATCAGTTATTCAAACATCTGGGTTAGATCGAGCAAAATTTTTATTAGATAAAATACAATTATTTTCTAACACGGTTGGAAGGAATTTTTTTCAAACTAAAAAAAATCAAGATTATGTCAATAGTATTCCATTAACAGAAGAATTTAAATATCCAGGAGATATTGAGTTAGAAAGGAAAATTCATTCTGCTGTTTGCTGGAATGCTATAATTATGGTACTTCGTGCTTATAGAAAAAATATGGATTTAGGAGGTCATATTTCTTCTTTCCAATCTTCTTCAACTATTTATGAAGTTTGTTTTAATCATTTTTTCAGAGGTAAAAATGATTTAGATGGTGGAGATTTTATATATTTTCAAGGTCATATTTCTCCTGGAATTTATTCTAGAGCTTTTTTAGAAGGAAGATTGACCAAAAAACAATTAAATAATTTTAGACAAGAAATTGGTGGTTTTGGTTTATCTTCTTATCCTCATCCAAAATTAATGCCAAAATTTTGGCAGTTTCCGACTGTTTCTATGGGATTAGGGCCAATTTGTTCTATTTATCAAGCGAAATTTTTAAAATATTTAAAATATAGAAATATTAAAGACACTTCTAAACAGAAAGTATATGCTTTTATAGGTGATGGAGAAATGGATGAACCTGAATCTAGAGGAGCTTTGTCAATAGCTTCTAGAGAAGAATTAGATAATTTAATTTTTGTTGTTAATTGTAATTTACAAAGACTAGATGGACCTGTTTTTGGGAATGGGAAAATTATAAATGAATTAGAAGATATTTTTTTAGGTTCAGGTTGGGAAGTTATAAAAGTAATATGGGGAAGTGGATGGGATGATTTATTAAAAAGAGATACTACAGGTATGTTAATTCGTTTAATGAACGAAACAGTAGATGGTGATTATCAAAATTTTAGATCTAAAAATGGAAGTTATATTCGTAATAATTTTTTTGGAAAATATAAAGAAACTTTATCTTTAGTAGAAAATATGAGTGATGAAGATATTTGGAATTTACAAAGAGGAGGACATGATCCAAAAAAAATATATACTGCTTTTAAAAAAGCATTAAGTGTTCGTAAAAAACCAGTTGTAATTTTATTTCATACCGTAAAAGGCTATGGAATAGGTAATGTAGCAGAAGGAAAAAATATAGCGCATCAAATAAAATATTTTAATATGGATACTTTGATGTATATTAAAAATCGTTTTAAAATTTCATTAACAAAACTTGAACTTGAAAAACTTTCTTATGTATCATTTGTTGCTAATTCTAAAGAATATAAATACATTCAAGAAAAAAGAAAAAAACTTGGTGGTTTTTTGCCTACACGCTGTTCAAATTCAAGTTCTTTAATTTTTATTCCAGAATTAGACGATTTTAAATCTTTATTAATAGAACAAAAAAAAGATATTTCAACTACTATTGCTTTTGTTAGATTTCTGAATATTTTATTAAGAAATAAAAAAATAAAAAATCATATTGTTCCAATAATAGCAGATGAAGCTAGAACATTTGGCATGGAAGGTTTATTTAGAAAAATAGGAATTTATAATTTTCGAGGACAAAAATACATTCCGCAAGATAACGAACAGGTTTTTTATTACAAAGAAGAGAAAAAAGGACAAATTTTACAAGAAGGTATTAATGAATTAGGTGCTTCAGCATCATGGTTAGCAGCAGCTACTTCATACAGTTCCAATAATTTACCAATGATTCCATTTTATATATATTATTCTATGTTTGGATTTCAAAGAACAGGGGATTTATTTTGGGCTGCTGGAGACCAACAAGCACGTGGTTTTTTAATTGGAGCAACTTCTGGAAGAACTACTTTAAATGGAGAAGGATTACAACATCAAGATGGTCATAGTCATGTTTATTCTTCTACAATTCCTAATTGTATTTCATATGATCCTTCATATGCATATGAATTAGCTGTTATTTTACAAGATGGTTTAAAGAGAATGTATGGAGTAAAACAAGAAAATATATTTTATTATATAACCACTTTGAATGAAAAGTATTCTATGCCTTCTATGCCTAAAGATTCTTGTGAAGGAATTTGTAAAGGTATTTATAAATTAGAAACATGGTCGGGAAATATAAGTAAAGTACAATTGTTAGGTTCAGGAGCAATTTTACAAAGCATTAGAATAGCTGCTAAAATTTTAAGCAAAGATTTTAATATTTCTTCTGATGTATATAGCGTAACTTCTTTTACAGAACTTGCAAGAAATGGTCAAGATTGTGAACGTTGGAACATGATTAATCCAGAAAAAAAAGAAAAAATTCCTTTTTTGAAAAAAATAATGAATAGTTCACCTGCTATTGCTTCAACAGATTATGTAAAACTATATGCTGAACAAATTCGTGGATATTTACCTACAAAAAATTATCGGGTTTTAGGAACTGATGGATTTGGTCGTTCTGATAGTAGAGAGAATCTTAGAAATTATTTTGAAATTGATGCAATACATATAGTAGTAGCAGCATTGTTTGAGCTTTCTAAGTTAGGAAAGGTAAGTTCAAATTTAGTATCACAGGTTATTAATAAGTTTAAAATAAATGTTGATAAAGATAATCCAAGATTGTCTTAATAGGAAAAAATAATGAATGTTACTGAAATTAGAATACCAGATATAGGATTAGAATCTGTAGAAGTAACAGAAATTTTAGTGAATATTGGGGATAAAATAAAGAAAGAAGATAGTTTATTGGTTGTAGAAGGACAAAAAACTTCTATGGAAATTCCTTCTCCAGTTTCTGGAGTAATAAATAAAATTAATGTAAATGTTGGTGATATAGTTAAAACTTCCACTTTAATTATGTTTATAGACATAGAGTGTATAAATAGTAATAAAAAACAGCTAAAAGAAAAATATATTGATTTTTTTAATATACCTACAAGTAAAGATATTTGTTTAGAACAAAAAAATACAATAGACGGTTCTGAAAAAAAAAGTTTATACACTAGTCCAATAGTTCGTCGTTTAGCAAGAATTAATAATATTGATTTGTCAAAGATTAAAGGAACTGGACCAAAAGGTAGAATTTTAAAATCGGATGTATCGAAAATTATTTTTACGAAAGAAAAAAGTTTAATAAATTCGAAAGTAAATGGAGACAAAAAAATAAATAATTTTAATTTTTCTGATTCAAAATTTAATATAATTAAAATAAGTAAAATTCAAAAAAATACAAGTTTTAATTTATTAAATTCTTGGAAAAATATTCCTCATGTAACTCAGTTTAATGAAGTTGATGTTACAGAATTAGAAAATTTTAGAAAAAAATATAATTTGAATTCAAAGAATAAAGAAAACAAAGTGACAATTTTATCTTTTATTGTTAGATCTTTATTTATTTCGTTAAAAAAATTTCCATTGCTAAATAGTTCTATATCAGATGATAAAAATCATATTATTTTAAAAAATCAAATAAATATTGGAATTGCTGTAGATACTGATAATGGATTGGTGGTTCCTGTATTGAAGAATTTAAAAAATAAAAATATTATAGAAATATCAAAAAAGATAGTTAAATTTTCAAATCAGGCTAAATTAGGAAAATTATTATTTTCTGATCTTCAAGATGGAACCTTTACGATAACTAGTTTAGGAAGCATAGGTGGAACAGCTTTTACTCCAATTATAAATCCTCCAGAAGTTGGAATTCTAGGTATATCTAAATGTGTTGTAAAACCAATTTGGAATAATAATAAATTTATTCCTAGAATAATATTACCATTTTCTTTATCATATGATCATAGAATTATTAATGGTGTATATGCTTGTCGTTTTACTAATTTTGTCAAAAAAAATATAAATGATATCAGACTTTTATTAATGCAATAAAATCAAAATTTAGAAAATATATTTAATTTTTTAATTTTATTGATTTATTTTTCATTATTGTATCAATTATTCACAATAATTAATAATGTTTGTTTAGAGTTTATTTTTAATTGATTTTAAAAAGTATAGGTGATTTAATGTGTAAAAAAATTGATACAGAAGTTGTTGTAGTAGGTTCAGGACCTGCTGGATATTCAGCTGCTTTTCGCTGTTCAGATTTAGGATTAAAAACCATTCTAGTAGAACGTTATAGTAATTTAGGTGGAGTATGTTTAAATGTAGGTTGTATTCCTTCAAAATCATTATTAGAAATTTCAAAAATTATTTCAAAGGCTAAAATTGCTAAAGAAAAAGGAGTTTTTTTTGAAGAACCTAAAATAAATTTACTAAATGTTAATAAATGGAAAAATAGTATAGTTAGTCGTTTATCTGATGGTCTATCTATGATGTCTAAAAAAAGGAATATTAAAGTAATACAAGGTATAGCTAGTTTTATATCAAAAAATTCTATTGAAGTCAGTAATTTAGACAAAAATACTGTTATTGATTTTGATTATTCAATTATTGCTACTGGGTCTAAACCTATAGATTTATCTGTTCTTTCTTTTTCTGATGATTCTAGAGTTTGGGATTCTACTAATGCATTGAATATTAAAGAAATTCCTAATCGATTATTAATCGTTGGTGCTGGAGCAATTGGATTGGAGATGGCTACATTATATAGCTCTCTTGGTTCTGAAGTAGATGTTATTGATACAAGTAATAAACTTTTTTCATTTTTAGATAATGATATTATGTCTGTTTTTAGAAATAGAGTTCATAATAAATTTAATATTTTTTTAGAAACTGCTATTTCAGAAGTAAAATTTCAACTCGATGGAATAGAAGTTTTATTTTTAAATAAAAATAATTTACTTAAAAAAAATAAAGTATATGACAATATATTATTAGCAATTGGAAGACGACCAAACAGTGAAAATTTAAATTTAAGAAAGATTGGTGTAGATATTGATGATATTGGTTTTATAAAAGTAAATGATCAAATGCAAACCACAATTTCCAACATATTTTCTGTCGGAGATGTTACAGGTCATCCTATGTTAGCTCATAAAGGAATGCATCAAGCACATATTGCTGCAGAAGTAATATCAGGAAAACCTCATTTTTTTGATACTAAAATAATTCCTTCTATAATTTACACGGATCCGGAAATAGGTTGGGTAGGTTTAAGCGAAAAAGAAGCTAGATCTTCTGGCATTGATTGTAAATCTGTCGTTTTACCATGGAATATTTTAGGAAAAGCAGTACTTCAAGATTCTGAATATGGAAAAACTAAATTAATTTTCGATAAGCATACTAATAAAATAATAGGTGGTATTGTCATTGGAGTTAATGCAGGAGAATTGTTAGGAGAAATAGGATTATCTATTGAAATGGGTTGTGATTCCGAAGATATTTCTTTGACTGTTCATTCTCATCCAACTATATATGAATCAATCGGATTATCTGCACAGATGTTTAATGGAACAATAACTGATTTATTAATTTTGAATAAACAATAGACAACTATTCTTATTTTAGTTTTTTTTTAATTATTATTGTTAATATTTATCAATATTCGTATTTATATTTTTTTTGATAAAAATATATGTTTTATACATATATTTTTTAAAAAAAATATTTTTTTATTTTATCAAAAGTAAAAAAATTTTTTATTTTTTTTTTTTTTTTTTTTTGTTGTTGTAATTTTTATCAAAAATTAATATTTATTAAAAATAAATATTTTATATTTCTTAAATATACATATTTTTTAGAATTTTTTGTTTATTTTATTTAAATAAAAACTAGATATAGATTTTTTATTTAAATTATTTGATTTCTATTATTAATTTTATTTTTTTAAATTTATTAAAAAAATATTTAAAAAAAGATTTTTTTTAAATTTAAAAAAATGTTTATTTGGAAATTTCTTTTAATATTGATGATACTATTAGAAAAATAATTTTTCCTGATTTATTAATAAAATTTTTAAAATCAGATTTACCGTTTTTATCAGATTTGTCAGATATAATTTTAATTATTATAAATGGAATGTGTAGTACATGACATACATGAGCTACAGCAGCACATTCCATGTCAACTGCAATAGATTTTGGAAAATTTTTTTTTATTATTTTTTTTTTTGTATTTGTTCCAATAAATGTATCTCCGCTAATAATTAATCCTTCTAAAAAATTATATTTTTTTTTGTATATTACTGATTTTATTTTTTTTGTGTATAATTTTGTTGTTTTAAAAAAAATAGGACAATTAGGTATTTGTCCAATGTTATAATCAAAAGTTCTTAAATCAACATCAAAATAGCTGATTTTTTCTGCAATTGCTAAATCTCCAGAATTTAATTTTTTAGTTAAAGAACCAGCAGTACCAATGTTTAAAATTAAATTTGGTTTGAATATATGAATTAGTAATGTTGTAGCAATTGATGATGAAACTTTTCCAATATTTGATTTTAAGATTATAACTTGTATATTGTAAATTTTTCCTATATAAAATATATAATCATAAATTTTTTTTTTTTTACTTTTATATTTTTTTTTAAAAACTTTATTTCTTTTTCCATTGATCCAATAATTCCTATTTTCATTTTTTTTGCTCTTTTTGTAGTTTTTTAAGTTATTTAAATGTTAAAAGATGATCCACAGCTACAAGTATTTTTAGCATTAGGATTAAAAACAACAAATTTAGATCCTTCTAAGTTTTCAGTAAAATCTATGTTTCCTCCAGCAATATACTGTATGGTAATTGGGTCTACAATTAATGAAACTCCTAATTGTTTAATTATTATATCGTCTTTATTGGCTTTTGATTCAAAAATAAATTTATATTGAAAACCCGAACAACCTCCTCCAAGGATATAAATTCTTAATTTATTTTTTTTTTTGTTATTTTTTTTAATTAGTTCTTGTACTTTTATAGCTGCTTGTTTAGTAATATTGATTAAAATGTTTGTTTGTTTCATTTTTTTGTTTTTGAAAAGTAGTAAAATTTAGTGATTTTCAATAAGAATAAGAACTTTTTTTGTTTTAATTTTTATATTTTAAAATAAAGACTTTTTCTATAGAAAATTATTTTCCTTTTTTTCTTAAAAAAGTAGGAATATCTAAATAATTTAACGATTTGTTAAAATTTAATTTAGTTTCATTTTTGGTTTTTTCAAGATTTTTAAAATTTTTATACCTATAATTATTAATAAATATTTCTTTTTTACTTTCTTCTTTTTGTATATTTTCATTTTCTAATCCATATGTAGAAATTCCAGTAGCTACGACAGTAACTCTAAGTGAATCATTTATTTCTGGATCTAAAGAAGTTCCAATTACTACAGTTGCATTATCCGAAGAAAAAGATCTAATTGTATTTCCAACAGCTTCAAATTCATCTAATCTTAAATCAAAACCTGCTGTTATATTTACTAACACTCCTTTAGCACCAGATAAATCTATATCTTCTAGTAAAGGACTGGAAATTGCAATTGAAGCTGCTTCTTCAGCTCTGTTTTCTCCTGAAGAAATTCCAGATCCCATCATAGCATATCCCATTTCTGACATCACTGTTCTAACGTCTGCAAAATCTACATTCATAAGACCTGGTCTAGTAATTAGTTCAGCAATTCCTTGAACAGCTCCTTTTAGAACATTGTTTGCTGCGCTAAAAGCATCAAGTAGAGAAATACCTCTTGATAATACTTTTAATAATTTATCATTTGGAATTGTTATTAGAGAATCAACGTTTTTAGATAATTCATTTAGTCCTAATTCAGCACAATCCATTCTTTTTTTTCCTTCAAAATGAAATGGTTTTGTTACAACAGCTACAGTTAAAATTCCTAATTCTTTTGCAATTTCTGCTATTATTGGAGCAGCTCCAGTACCAGTCCCTCCTCCCATTCCTGCTGCTATAAAAACCATGTCTGAACCTTCTAAACAGGATTGTATAGTTTCTTTATCTTCTTCTGCAGAGGTTCTTCCTATTTCTGGATTAGCACCAGCTCCTAATCCTTTTGTGATGTTATTTCCTATTTGAATAGTTTGTGCAACTTCAATTTTTCTTAATGCTTGAGCATCTGTATTAATAGAAAAAAATTGGACCCCTTCAATTTTTTCTCGAATCATATATTCTACAGCATTACCTCCTCCTCCTCCTACTCCAATTACTTTTATTACAGCATTACTACTTTGTTCTACTGATTCAAACATTTTTTTTCCTCATTTTAAAATAAATGTAAAGTATTTAAAAACAATGATATTTTTAAAATTTTTTTTTTATCCAATTGTTAATTTTTTTTAAATAAATAGAAAACACATTTTTTTTTTTTAGAGGTGTTTCTTTTTTTATTTCTTCAATATATTTATTTTTTCCAAAGTGTAATAATCCAATAGCTGTTGAATAATTTGGATCGTTTATATTTTTTGTTGTTCCGGTAATTTTTTTTGGAAATCCGATTCTTACTTTTTTATTAAAAATTTTTTCAGCACATTTGGATACATTTTTCATTTTGGAACTACCTCCTGTTAAAACAATTCCAGATAAAAGTTGGTATTTAGCTCCATTTCTTTTTAATTTATTTTGTAAAGAAATAATTTTTTGATTTACTAATTCGAATAATTCTGAACACCTAGGTTCGATAATTTCAGTTAATTTATTTTTTTTAATTTTTTTATTTTGTATTCCTGAAATATCAGTGGTTAAAATTTTTTCAGTACTTTTTTTATTTGAGCTTGTTGCTGTTCCATACAAAGTTTTTATATTTTCTGCATTTATTTGAGATGTGGAAAAGGCATATGAAATATCATTAGTAATTGTATTTCCAGCATATGGGATTACTTGACTATGTTTGAGAATTCCTGCTATATAAATTACTATATCCATAGTACCACCACCAATATCAATTAAACACACTCCTAAATTTTTTTCTTCTTCAGTAAGAACAGCTTCGCTAGAAGCTAATCCTGAAAAAATTAATTGATCAACTTTTAATCCAAATTTTTCTATACATTTTATTAGATTTTTCTTTATTTTTTTATGACAAGTAATTAAATGTACTTCAGCTTTCATTCTTATTCCAGATAAACCAATCGGATTTTTAATTCCAGTTTGTTGATCTATTTGATATTCTTGTGGTAATACATGTAACATACAATGTTCGTTGTATATTTGAACCGATTTTGCAATAAAAATCACATTTTTTATATCTTCCTTATTTACTTTTTCTTGAATTATAGGAATAATTCCAATTTCGTTTTGACAATTTATATCTTTACTTGATAAAGATAAATATACTGAAGAAATACGAGATTTTGACATAATCTCAGCTTGTTCAATAGATTTTTGTATACATTTTATTATTGATTCTAAATCGTTAACTGAACCATTATTAATTCCTTTAGATGCGCAATTTCCTATTCCAATTATGTTAATTAATCCATCAGTCAATATTTCTCCTACTAAAGTAGTTACTTTTGTTGTTCCTATGTCAATTCCGAACACTAGTTTTTTTTTTGTTGTCGAAATCATTATTTCTTAGCCCGTTTCCATTTTTTTAATAATATTTTTTACTAATATTTTTTTTATTTGAAGAAAAAGAATTTTAATTTAATTAAATATTAGTATTTAAAAAAAAAATAAAAAAATAAAAAAATAAGTTTAATTTTTTATTAATTTAAATATATAAGATTAAAAATCTGATTTTTTTTATTTTTTTAAAATAGAAGAGTATTTTTTTATATTTAAAAAATATAGTTTTTTGTCATTTTTTATATTGATTTTATTAAAATTTAAAATAAAAATTAAATAATTTTCTATATGATTTCAGAAACTCTTAGTATAGCACTTCTTGATCGAGGGTTTTTTTTAATTTCATTTTTGCTCGGTAAAATTTTTTTTATATTTTTTAATCTGATTTTTTTTTGTTTTTTTAAATCATTTTCTAAAATAGATAATTTTGTAGGAATATTATTATATGTAGAATTGTTTAAAATAAATTTTTTTACTTGTTTATCTTCTAATGAATGAAAACTTATTATTAAAATTCTACTTTTTTTATTCATTATGTCTAATGTATTTTTTAAAGCTATATCCAAATTTTTCAACTCTTGGTTTATATATATTCTTATTGCTTGAAAACTTCTAGTTGCGGGATGTTTTTTTCTTTTTTTATTTAATATTGGAATAGTGTCGCAGATTAATTTTGATAGTTCATTAGTTCTAGTAATCATTTTTTTTTTATTTTGTTTTTTTATTGCTCTTGCTATTTTTTTTGAATATCTTTCTTCGCCATATTTTTTTAAAATAATATGGATTTTTTTTTCTTTGGCTTGTTTTAACCACCTAGATGCAGAAACATAGTTTTTTTGATTCATTCTCATATCTAATGGACCATCTTTACTAAAAGAAAATCCACGACTTGGATTATCTAACTGTGGAGATGAAATTCCTAAATCAAATAATATCCCGTCGATTTTTTTTTTTATTCCTAAATTAACTACATAATTATAAATTTTTGAAAAATTTCCATTAATAAAATGAAATCTAGAATCAGCTATTTTTTCTGCTTGTTTCGTAGTTTCTGGATCTTTGTCTATTGCATATACTCTTCCATTTTTTCCTAATTTTTTCAAAATTTCTTTAGTATGTCCTCCATACCCAAAAGTTGCATCAATATATATTCCGTTTTTTTTTATCTTTAAATATTTAATGACTTCTTTTTTCATTACTGATGTATGAAAATATTTTTTATCTTTTTTTTGATTCATTTTTTTATCGAAATATTTTTTATAAATATTTATTTTAATTTTGTTATACTTATTATACCAGAACGAGTTAGTTCTAATATGTTTGTTTTTTTCTCAATTAGTTTTAAAAATTTATTTATATTTTCATGAGTTTCAGATAGTTGTATGATATTACAAATATTTTTTTTGAGAATTATTTTTCCTTGAAATATTTTAATTATTTCTAATATTTCTTCTTTTTCTGTATTATTAATGTTTATTTTAATTAAAATAATTTCTTTTTGAAGATGTTTTTTTTTTTTTATCTCAAAAACATTTAAAACATTTATATTTTTCTTAAGTTGTTTTTCAATTTGTGCAATTACTTTTTCATTTCCAATAGTTTGAACTGTCATCTTTGATATTGAAGGATCTTCAGTAGGGGCTACATTAAGACTTTCTATATTGTAACCTCTTTGGGAAAACAGACCAACAACTCTTGATAATGAACCAGATTCGTTTTCTAGTAAAATCGATAAAAATCTTTTCATTTTTTTATTTACCTGCTTTTTCTTAATAGCATATCTTTCATAGATCCGTTTCTGATTTGCATAGGATAAACGTGTTCTGAACTATCAATTTGTACATCTACGAATACAAGATGATTTTTAGATAAGTGCTCAAGTGCAGATTTTAATTTTTTTTTAATTTCTTTTGGTTTATTAATAGATATTCCTATGTGTCCGTACGATTCTGCTAATTTTATAAAATCAGGCAAAGATTTCATATAAGAGTGTGAATATCTAGAAGAATACATTACGTCTTGCCATTGTTTAACCATACCTAAAGATTTATTGTTTAGATTAACAATTAAAATGGCAGTTTTATACTGCTTAGCTGTAGAAAGTTCTTGAATATTCATTTGAATACTTCCATCGCCTGTGATACAAACCACCATTTTTTTTGGGAATGCAATTTTTACTCCAATTGCTGCAGGTAATCCAAAACCCATTGTCCCTAATCCTCCAGAATTAATCCATTTTCTAGGATCATTAAATTGATAATATTGTGCTGTAAACATTTGATGTTGTCCAACATCAGATGTTACATAAGCTTTTCCTTTTGTAATTTTCCAAAGTGTTTTAATAATTTCTTGTGATTGTATTGTTTGTTTGTTTTTTTTATATTTTAAACTATTTATAGATCTCCATTTATCTATAGACGTCCACCAGTTTTTTAAAAATTTTTTATTTCTGGTTATCTTTTGTTTTTTTAAAAAATTAATTATTTTATTTAAAATATATTTTGCATCTCCTATGATTGAAATGTCTGATTTTACTGTTTTTGATATAGAAGTTGGATCAATGTCTATATGTATAATTTTTGCATTTGGACAATATTTTTCTAGATTATTAGTTGTTCTATCATCAAATCTAACTCCAATTGCGAAAATTAAATCAGAATAATGCATAGCCATATTTGCTTCATACGTTCCATGCATTCCTAACATTGCAATACTTTGTTTATGACTTGCTGGAAAAGAACCTAATCCCATTAATGACGTAGTAACTGGTAAAAATAACAATTCGGATAATTCTTTTAGTTCTTCACTAGCATTTGAACTAATTACTCCTCCTCCTGAATATATAACTGGTTTTTTTGAAAGAAGTAATTGTTCTATTACTTTTGGAATTTTTTCTTCTCCTTCTATTAGATAAGGATTATATGACCTAATATTAATATTCATAGGCCAAAAATATTTTTTTTTATTTTTTTGGTCCAAAATATTTTTTGGTAAATCGATTACGACTGGACCTTTTCTTCCAGTTGATGCTAAGAAAAAAGATTTTTTAAAAATAAGTGGGATTTCTTCTGTCTTTTTTACTAAAAAGCTATGTTTAACTATTGGTCTAGATATTCCAATCATATCGCATTCTTGAAATGCGTCAAAACCAATTAGATGAGAGGAAACTTGTCCAGAAATTACAACAATTGGAATTGAGTCCATATAAGCTGTAGCAATTCCTGTAATAGCGTTTGTTGCACCTGGTCCTGAAGTAACTAATACAACACCAGTTTTTCCAGAGGCTCTAGCATACCCGTCAGCCATATGTACAGCTCCCTGTTCATGTCTTACTAAAATATGATTAATTTTGTTATTTACTGTTTTTAATGCATCATAAATATCTAATACAGCACCACCAGGATACCCAAAAACATATTCTATTCCTTGATCAATTAAAGAATGTATGACCATTTCTGAACCAGATAATAGTTTCATTTTTTTTCCTTGTTGGATAAGTCAATACATTTCTTGACTATTTTAGAATTGTTTAATAATCCACAGTTGTTATGGTTAAAATTTTTCTTTTTCTTAAAGTAATTAAAATAGATTAACTTTAAATTATAGATTGCTATAATTTATTTATACAATTTTGAATTGTGTATTCTAATTATAGTAAAAATAGTTCTTTAAGTACAATATATAAAGAATATTTTTTAGTAACTATTTAATTTTGGTATAAAAAATAAAAAACTTATATTATTTTGAAATTTCGTCAAAATTATTCAAAATTAATGATTAAGTTTTTATTTTTAGATTTGTATTTTAGTATTGCTAAGTTTTATATATTTTTTAAAAAGTTTATAAAAAATTTTTAATACATACTGTTATAAACATTTTTTGAAATTTTCTATTAAAAGATTTATAAAAATTATCATATTAATTATTGTTCAATATTAATATTAAATGCATTTTATAGAAAAGTATTTTTCAGGTTATTTTTGATTAATTTAAAAATTAATTAAAATAATAGATTAATAAATTAAAAAAAAATAAATAATTTTAAAAATTTTAATTAATTTTATAAAAAAGATATATCAAGTTATTAATTATTGTTACTTTTTGTTCTTCTAAACTAAGAATGAATTTTAAAATTTATTATTAATTTTTTTATTAGTATATAAATTAGGAATTGATTTATGAATAAAAATATTTTTTTTTTATGCAGCTTATTTTTTTGTTTTCTTTTTGTACAGGATGTTAATTCCTCAATTATTTCAAAAAATAATAAAAACACGGAGCTAACAACACCTACTTTATCGAATGTCCTTGAGAAAGTTATGCCTTCAGTAGTTAGTGTATCTGTTGAAGGATTTTATTATCCAAATAAAGAAAATATAAATTATAAAAATAATCTAGGTCGTTTTAAAAAAAGTTTTTTTGCTTGTACAAACGAATCAAATATTGGTTTTCACAAAAAAAATTTAAGTTTTAAAAACAATAAAAATCTAATAAATAATAGTTCAGGTTTATTTTACGCTTCTGGATCAGGAGTAATTATTGATGCAAAGAATGCATATGTAGTAACTAATAGTCATGTAATAAATCATGCAAGGAAAATTGAAGTAGAATTAAATGATCATCGTTTTTATTCGGCTACATTAGTTGGAAAAGATATTAGTTCAGATATTGCCGTCTTAAAATTGAAAAACGCTGAAAATTTGGTTTCTATAAAATTGTCTGATTCAGACTTATTAAAAGTTGGTGATTATACGTTAGCTATTGGAAATCCTTATGGATTAGGAAACACTGCTACTTTAGGAATCATTTCAGCATTAGGTAGAAGTGGTTTACATCTTGAATATTATGAAAATTTTATTCAAACAGATGCAGCAATCAATCGTGGAAATTCAGGAGGAGCGTTAGTTAATTTAAAAGGAGAACTTATAGGTGTTAATACAGCAATATTAGCTCCAGGTGGAGGTAATATTGGAATAGGTTTTTCAATTCCAAGTAATATGATTAATAATATATCCAATCAAATAATAAAATATGGTTATGTTAAAAGAGGAAAACTAGGAATTGTAGGAACAGATTTAAATTTTGAGTTAGCTAAAATCATGAAAATTAATTCAAATAGAGGCATATTTATTAATCAGGTACTTCCTAATTCAGTAGCTGATAAATCTGGAATTAAACCCGGAGATGTAATAGTTACAATTAATGGAAAAATAATTTCTAGTTTTTCTTCGTTTCGAGCGTTGTTAGGATCTAGTCCATTGGAGAATTATATAACCCTAGGAGTTGTTGATGGAAAAAAAATAAAAAATATTACACTTAAACTACAATATGTTAAATCTAAATTACATATTTTTTCTGTTCGTTATAAAATTCTAAAAGGTATTGTTTTTAGTTATTTTAGTTTACAAAAAAAGAATTTTATTAAAATAAAATATATTCGAAAAAATACTCCAGCATATTTTAGTGGTTTTAAAATGAATGACATAATTTTAGATGTCAATAATTATAAAATTCATGATTTTTTAGATTTACAAAAAATATTAAATACAAATAATTTAACACTAGTTTTTCGTATTTTTCGTTCTGGTAGAATAGTGTATTTAACATTATAAAAAATTAGCTTGTTTAACTTTTTATAATAAATTTCTAGTCCGTTTTATAAATTATGAGTAATAATCGGACTAGATTATATTTTTTTAAATTAGCTTTTTTATTCTATTTCTCTTAGTAGTTGGTTTATTTGTACTTTGCTTAGAGTTTTATCATTTACATGTTTTACTATTATAGCACAATATAAATTGTGACTTTTATCTTTTGAAGGCAAGCTACCAGCAACAACTACTGATTTTTTTGGAATTTTTCCGTAAGAAATTTTTCCAGTTTCTCGGTTATAGATTTTTGTACTTTTTCCAATAAATACTCCCATAGAAATTACAGATCCTTCTTCTACAATTACTCCTTCTACAATTTCAGATCTAGCTCCAATAAAACAATTATCTTCAATTATTGTTGGATTTTCTTGAATTGGTTCTAATACTCCTCCAATACCAACTCCTCCAGAAATATGTACATTTTTTCCTATTTGTGCACAAGAACCAATTGTTGACCAAGTATCTATCATGGTGTTTTTATCTATATATGCTCCAATATTAACAAATGAAGGCATAAGAACAGTATTTTTCTTTATACATGCTCCAAAACGAACAGTTGCTGTTGGAACTAATCTAATATTTTCTTTTTTAAATTTGTCATAGGTATATTGAGAATATTTTAAAGGCGTTTTATCAAAGTAAGGATTGCTAGAATTTTTAATTATTTTATTTTTATTTAAGTATAATGAAAGTAATATTGTTTTTTTTAGCCATTGGTGAGTTATCCATTTTTGGTTTATTTTTTCACATATTCTTAATTTTCCTTCATTTAGTAATGATAAAATTTCATGTATTATTTTTAACAGTTTTTCGTTATTTGTGCTTTTTTTTAAATTTTCTTTTTTGTCAAATGCTTTTTCAATGATTGTTTTATAGTTCATAAATTTTCCAAAATTGTATTAATTAAAAAGTTTTACTTATTATTAAATTCATAAGGTATTTTTTCTGTTTTTCTTTTTGTAAGAATTTTGCATCCATTTTTTGTTACTAAAATTGTATGTTCATATTGTGCAGATAAACTTTTGTCTTGTGTTTTTACTGTCCAATTATCTTTCATTAATTTTACATATGATTTTCCTGCATTTATCATTGGTTCAATTGTAAAAATCATATTTTCTTGTAATGGTTCATTTTGATTTTTATTATAGTAATGTAATATTTGTGGTTCTTCGTGAAAATTTTTTCCTATTCCGTGACCACAATATTCTTTTACAATTGAAAATCCGTGTTTTTCAGTTTCTTTTTCTATGATTTTTCCAATAATATTGATTGGTACCCCTGGTTTTATTTTTTTAAAGGTTAGATATAAACTTTTTTTAGTAGTTTGACATAGTTTTTTTGCGGTTTTATTAATTTTTCCAATTGCAAACATTTTTGATGTATCTCCATAGTATCCATTTTTTAATACAGTAACATCAACATTTACTATGTCTCCTTCTTTTAGATATTGTTTTTTATTTGGTATTCCATGGCATACTACATCATTAACAGATATACATATTGATTTTGGATAACCTAAATATCCTAAACAAGCAGGTATTGCATTTTGTTTTTCAGTAATATATTCATGACAAATTTTATTTATTTTTTCTAAATTAACATTTTCTATCATGTATTCTGAAATCATGTCTAAAACTTCACTTGCCAATTTACTAGAAATTTTTATTTTTTCAATTTCTTCTTTATTTTTAATATGTATTTTCATTGTTTTGGATTATATTTAAATATAAAATTGTTTAATTTTATTTAAATTTATTAATTATTTAAATTTAAATTGATTATTAGTATCGAAAATATTTACATATAATTGTGTATTAATCAACATTAATAGGTATTATTTAAATGTAGATATTTATTCCTATAAAAAAACTTTTGATTGCTAATTCTGGAGTGATTATGTTGATGTTATCCATGAAAGATATGATTAAAGCAGGAGTTCATTTTGGACACCAGACTCGATATTGGAATCCTAAAATGAAACCTTTTATTTACGGCACAAGAAATAAAGTACATATAATTAATCTTGAAAAAACATTGCCAATGTTTCATTTTGCAATATTAGAATTAAAGAAAATATTCTTAAAAAATGGAAAAATTTTATTTGTTGGAACTAAAAAAGCTGCTAGTAAAATTGTTAAAAGTTCAGCAATAAAAATGAATCAATATTATGTAAATCAACGTTGGTTAGGTGGAATGTTAACGAATTGGAAAACTGTTCGTCAATCAATTAATCGTTTAAAAAATTTAGAACTTCAATCAACGGATGGGACTTTTAAAAAATTAACTAAAAAAGAAGCGTTATTGAGAAAAAGAGAACTTGAAAAATTAGAAAATAGTTTAGGAGGAATTAAAAATATTGGTGGATTACCAGATGCATTATTTATAATAGATGCAGAATATGAAAATATCGCTGTTAAAGAAGCAAATAATTTAGGAATTCCTGTTTTTTCTATAGTAGATACTAATTCTAATCCAGATGGAATAGATTTTGTTATTCCTGGAAATGATGATTCTATTCGTTCTATAGATTTATATTTATCAACAATATTTAATTTCATTAATAAAAACGTTAATTTAAATAAATTTAAGAATCAAATTCAATGATTAGATATTTTTTTAAAATATTTTTTTTATAATAAAGGGTTTTAATCATGGTTATTAAAAATTTATTACAATTAATTAAAGATCTAAGAAATAGAACAGGAGCAGGATTAGTTGAATGTAAAAAATCATTGTTATTATTTAATGGAAATACAGAACTAGCTATGGATCATTTAAGAAAATTAGGTATAGATCGTTCTTTAAATAAAATTTCTAATTTATCCTTAGAGGGGTCTGTTTTTTTGTACAAAAAAAAAAATATCTCTAGTATTTTAGAAATGAATTGTGAAACAGATTTTGTATCTAAAAATCAACTTTTTATTGATTTTGGAAATTTAATTGTAAAAAAAGCAGTTTTGGAAAACATAAAAGATCTTGATCAAATACAAAAAAAGTTTGAAAGTTTACGACTAGAATTAATTTCTAAGTTTTCTGAAAATATTTTATTTCGTAGGTTTTTTTTATTAGAAGGACTTAATGTTCAAGATTATTTACATTTAAATAGAATAGGAGTATTAGTTGATTTTAAAAAATGTAACAAAGAACGATTGGGTAAAAAAATTGCAATGCATATTGCAGCTAGCAAACCTAAATTTTTATCTAAAAATAGTGTTCCTATTGACATATTTGAAAGAGAAAGAAAAATTCAATTTAATTTAGCAAGTTCTTTAGGAAAATCCATGGAGATTACTAATAAAATAGTTTCTGGAAGAATGGAAAAATTTTTTGAAGAAATTGTTTTATTAGAACAAAATTTTATTTTTGATAATAAAATTACTGTAAATGATTATTTAAAAAACAATGATAGTGTAGTAAGTTCGTTTGTTAGATTTGAGGTTGGAAACGATTATTAAAGTAGAAAAATTTTTTATAATTTTTTATAAATTTATGTAAATTAAACAAGAATTTGTTAAGAAATATTTTTATATACTTGGAATCATAAAAGATATGAGTATTGGACGAAAGAAACCTATATATAATCGTATTTTACTTAAAATTAGTGGTCAATCATTTCAAAAAACGAACAAAAATATTTTTGGAATTGATGTTCTTTCTATTGAAAGAATAGCAAAAGAAATTAAAGTTTTATTAGAATATGGTATAGAAATAGGGGTTTTGCTTGGAGGAGGAAACTTATTTAGAGGTTGTAATTTAAAAAAACAAGGATTAAGTAATGTAGTATCTGATCAAATAGGAATATTATCTACAGTTATTAATAGTTTAGCTTTTAAAGATGTTATTCAAAAATTGTCGGTGAAAACTTGCTTAATGAGTTCTATTCCAATTGGAAATATTGCAGAAATTTATAATTATGAAAAAGCAATAGAATTATTGTCTAATAAATATGTAGTAATTTTTTCAGCAGGAATTGGAAATCCATTTTTTTCTACGGATGTAGCAGCTTGTTTGCGTAGTATTGAAATTCAAGCTGATGTAGTTTTAAAAGGTACTAGAGTAAATGGAATTTATGATGATGATCCTGAAAAATATTCAAGAACTAAAATGTATAAAACGTTAAGTTATGATTTTGTATTAAAAAAAGAATTGAAGATTATGGATGTATCAGCCGTTGTTTTAGCAAGAGATTATAAAGTTCCTATTAGGGTTTTTAATATAAACAAAACAGGTTCTTTAAAGAAAGTAATTTTTGGAGAGAAAGAAGGTACTATAGTTATGTAATGTTCTTTTTTAAAATGATTTTTATATATGAATAGGTTGGTATGACTATGTTAGTCAATTTTCAACAAAATGCTGAAAATCGAATGGATCAGGCAGTTGAATTTTTGAAAATTAGTATTTCTAAAATAAGAACAGGACGAGCATCTCCAAAAATATTGGAAAATATTTTTGTTGAATATTTTGGTGTTAGAACTCCTTTAAGAAAAATAGCAAATATTATTATAGAAGATTTTTCAACATTAAAAATAAATGTTTTTGATAGTAATATATTAGATAAAGTTCAACAATCCATTATTGGTTCTAATTTAGGATTAAATCCAATTAAATTTGCTAATTTTATTCGAATAAAATTTCCTTCTTTAACTGAAGAACGTAGAAAAAGTTTGGTTAAATTAGTTCGTTCTGAAATTGAATTGAGTAAAGTATCCATTCGTTCTATTCGTCGTGATTGCAAAGAAAAATTAAAAATTTTTGTAAAAAAAAATATAATCAATCAAGATACAGAACGTGTTTATAATAAAGAAATTCAAAGAATTACTGATGTTCATATAAAAAAGATTGATAAGATTGCATCTTTAAAAGAAAAAGAATTATTGAAATTTTAATTTATTTAAGTTTTTAGTTTCTTGTGTTTAAAAGCAGATTTTTTTTTTTTAAATGAAAAATTTTTAATTGATATTAATTAATTGTATTTTTCTTTCATGGTAGATAGTTTTATCTGTAATTTTATAAAATATTTAATTTCAAGTAATTTTTTTATTTTAAAAAATGGAGTTATTAAGTACGGATGTAATTATCTAACCATGAAAGAAATTACTATATTGATATTAGATATAATGTTAAAAATATTTAAAGAAAAATCTTTTAAATAAAAGATTTTTCATTAAGTGTACAGTTATCTTCATAATATTTTTTATTTATTAAAGTAATTTTATTCATTTAAAAGAGAACTATTGTTTTTTAGTAATTATTTTTAAAAAGATATTTTTTAAATTTTAAAAAAACTAAATAAAAATTCAATATTAAAAATTGTTAAATAAAGTTTTTATATAGAACATATTTTTATTATTTTTTTGTATTATAAATAATTTAAAATTTACTTTTTTGTAAAATATTTATATTTTTTTAAAAATTGCTTATGGAATTATTTTAATGGAAAGATAAACGATGTTGATAAAATAGATAAATAAGAGTAAAAAAATATTTTTGTTGTTTTTATTATGAAAATTACTTCAAATAATTAGTATTTTTTTGTTTGAAAAGATATTTTTTAGATTATGTTTTTATTCAGTATTTTTTTATAATTGTCAATTTTTATAAATTTATTTATAGACAAACATTTAGTTAAATTTAAACTAATTAAGGTGTTTTTTTTGATTTTTTTAGAATCTTAGAAAAAAATAATATTTTTTGATTATATAGAAGAACGTAAAAATGATTATAAGAAAGATATTTTTTTTTGTGTTCGTGTGTTTATTCATTGGAATGGTTCAAATAAAAAAAACAAGGTTGGAAAAAAAAGAAATTCAGTATAAAGGATTAAATCGTATACCAATTAGTATAATTTCAAAAATTAGTGAATTAAATTCTAATTATTTAAGTTCTAAAACTAGAATTAAAAAGTTTTTAAAGAAATTATTACTCAATAATAATTTTTCTAAAATAGTGATGGAAAAACATAATAATTCTTTGGTTTTAAATGTTGTAGAACGACCTGTATTGTCAAATATAGAGATAGTTGACAAAACTAATAACAAGAAAAATCTTGAAAAAATATTAAAATATTTAAAAATAGAAAAAGGAAAAATTTTAAATATTACGCAAATAGATCTTTTAAAAAAAAAAATAAAAAATGGATTTTTTAAAATTGGTAAATTTGAAAATACTATTAATATATTTTCGTTTTTAGATAAAAAATCGAATAAAGTTAATTTAAGAATCAATATAAAACCAGGAAAATTTTATACATTAAAAGATTTTAACATTATAGGTTGTAAGAAAATTCCAAAAAATAAAATAACGTCAATTTTATCAATGAACAAACAATTATCCTTTTGGAATTTTTTTAGAGATCATCATTTTTATCCAAAACAATTAAAAAAAAATTTTAAAAAATTGAGAAATTATTATTTATCTTTAGGATTTTTAAATTTTTCTATTAAACATGTCAAAGTTCGAATTTTAAAAAGAAATAAAACTATAGATGTTTTTGTTAATATTAATGAAGGAAAACAGTATTTTCTAAAAAAAATATTAATAGAAGGAAATATTTTAAACAATTCATTTAAAAAAGAACAAGAAAAATATGTTTCTTTAAATTCTTTATTGGATTTTTCTTGTTTAGAAAAATTTAAAAAAATCATTCTTAAAAAATACCATGAGTATGGTTATGAACAAGCTCATGCATCTATTTGTCCAGTTTTTAACAAAAAAACTAAAAAAGTTGAAGTACATATTAGTATAAATCCAGAAAAACGTTATTTTGTACATAGAATATATTTTAAAGGAAATAAATATACAAAAGATTTAATATTAAGAAATCAAATTGATATTCTAGAAGGTGACATATTTAGAAAAAAAAATTTCTATAATTCAATTAAAAAATTAAAAGAAACTCAGTTTTTTAAAGATGTTAATGTAAGATACAGAATCTTATCAGGTAATAAATCTAATCAAGTTGACTTATTTTATGTCATAAAAGAAAAAAATACTGGTTTATTAAATTTTAGTTCTGGATATGGAATGGAAACTGGTGTTAGTTTAAATTTATCAATGTCTCAGAAAAATTGGTTAGGGACTGGTACAGAATATAGAATAGATGCTTCTAGTAATGATAATGAAATATATGGAGATTTGTCTTTTATATATCCATATTATGATTTTTATAATACAGTTCTTACTAATCGAGTCTTTCATGACCGAGTAAAAGGAGATTATGCTGAATTATTTCGTTATACAGATGAAAGTTATGGTGTAGATTCTAATTTAACTTTTAATATGAATGACGAAAATGATTTGTTGTGTGGTTTTAGTTATGTTCATAATGTGTTGACAGATTTAAAAAACCATATTGCTATAATGAAATATTTGTCTTCTTTGAAAAGTTTTACAAAAAATAGTTATAAAAATGTTTATCAAAAAATAGATGATTTAATTATTAATTTTAAATGGAAAAATCATAAATCTATTTCAACTCCTGATTTTTTGAAATCTAATTTTTTTACATCTAAACATAAAATGACTTTAACTGGGAAATTTACTTTACCTGGTTCAGACAATAGTTTTTATAAAATATTATTAGATGACTATGAATCTATTTCAATTAATAGAAGAACAAATTTCAAACTTTCATTGCGATCACGTTTAGGTTTTGGAGATTCTTTTTTTGGAAAAAGAGAAATGCCATTTTATGAAAATTTTTATGCTGGTGGTTCTCGTTCAGTTAGGGGTTTTATATTAAATAGTATTGGTCCAAAATCTGTTTATTATAATAAACAAAACATTTCTTGTATCGGAATACATAGAAACAATATTTGTGAATATGATAAATATATAGGAGGTAATGGAATGATAATTACAAACTTGGATTTATTTTTTCCAAATAAATCATTTAAAAAGAAAAGAACTAATTATTTTAGACCTTCTATTTTTTTAGATTCTGGAGTTGTTTGGAATTCTAATTGGAAACATGATTTAGAACTAGATTCTGCAGATTTTTTTGATTTTAGTAATCCTAATGTAATTTATATGTCTAGTGGAATATCTTATAAGTGGATTTCGCCCATAGGAAAAATCTCTATTTCGTATGCAGTGCCGATTGGAAAATATGATTCATCTAAAGTAGAAAGATTACAAGTTAATTTTGGTAGTTTAGAATAAAAAAACATTGTTTTCATGAATAAATATTAATCTTTTAAATCAAAATACAACTTTATGAAAAATAAACAAAACTATTCTGAAAAAGAAAATATTTTAGATTTATTAGTTCATAGATATCCATTTTTATTTGTTGATAAAATTTTAAAATTTCAAAAACATCAATTTTTAGTTGCAAAAAAAAATATTGTTGCTGATGAATTTTATTTTACAGGGCATTTTCCTAATAAGAAAATTTTTCCTGGTGTTTTAATGTTAGAATCAATTGCTCAAACGGCAAATTTGTTTATATGCAAGAATAGAGAAAAATTATTTATTAAAAATGTATACTATTTATTGTCAGTAAAAAATGCTAGATTTAAGCGATTTGTATTTCCTGGAGATATAATTATTGTTACAGTTTTTTTAAAAAAAGAAATTAAAAATTTTTTTTGGTTTGACGGTATTATAAAAGTTGACAATATTATTGTTTGTAGTGCAACCATTGTATGTGGAAAAATAGATTTTCTTGAACGCGTTTAGAAATAAAGATAAAAACATTATTTCGCATTAATTAATATAAAACAGGTAATAGATGATTAATAGCCAATTTGTTCATTTACGAGTTCATAGTGACTATTCATTGTTTGATGGAATTCATAAACCTAAAGAATTAGTTCAAAATGCATCTAAGCTAGGTTTTCCAGCAATTGCAATTACAGATTTAAATAATTTATTTGGAATAATAAAATTTTATAAAATATCTAATAAATTGGGATTAAAACCAATTATAGGAACTGATTGTACAATACAATCTAGTTTTTTAGAAGGAAGAAATAAATTTTCAAAATTGACACTATTAGCAAAAAATAATGAAGGATATAGGAATTTAATTATTTTAATTTCTAAAGCATATCAAAATAGATATAAAAATATAGGAAATGATGTTTTTATAAAACAAGAATGGTTATCAAAATACAACCAAGGATTAATTATTTTATCTGGAGGTTGTTTTGGAGATATTGGAATAAATTTGATTAAAGGAAATTTTAATTGTTTTAAAAAATGTATTAGTTTTTATAGAAAATATTTTCCTGACTCTTTTTATATTGAATTAAACAGGTTAGGTTTTTCTAATGAAAACAAATA
The DNA here is from genome assembly GCA_049942965.1 of Buchnera aphidicola (Tetraneura akinire). Classification (GTDB taxonomy): domain Bacteria; phylum Pseudomonadota; class Gammaproteobacteria; order Enterobacterales; family Enterobacteriaceae; genus Buchnera_D. The sequence goes on along the minus strand of CP188088.1, from coordinate 309,696 downwards.
TTTAGAAATTGCTATTAATGTAGCACTTTCAAAAAAAATACCAGTAGTTGCGACAAACTTTTGTTGTTTTCTTCATAAGAAAGATTTTTATGAACATACGATACGTGTTTCAATTAATCAAGGGGTATCTATAAATGATCCGTGTTTTTTAAATAAATATACTGATAATCAATATTTAAAAACTAATGAAGAAATGAATGAATTATTTTCTGATATTCCAGAGTCGATTTTCAATACATTAGAAATTGCTAAAAGATGTAATGTATTTTTGAATTTAGGACATAGGTTTCTTCCTAATTTTTTTACAGGAAAATTGAGCACAAAAGATTTTTTAGTTGTTAAATCAAAAAAAGGATTAGAAAAACGATTAAGGCAAAATTTTCCTAATAAAAGTATTAGATCTAATATTCGTCATAAGTATGACGAACGTTTATCATTAGAACTAAAAGTTATTAGTTCTATGGGGTTTTCAGGTTATTTTTTAATTGTTATGGAATTTATAGAATGGGCAAAGAAAAAAAAAATTCCAGTAGGTCCAGGACGAGGATCTGGAGCTGGATCATTGGTTGCATATTGTTTATCGATTACAGAGTTGGATCCATTATCATTTAATTTGTTATTTGAGCGTTTTTTAAATATAAATAGAGTTTCTTTACCAGATTTTGATATAGACTTTTGTATGAAACAGCGTGATTTAGTAATCGAGCATGTGTCAAATTTATATGGTAAAAATTCAGTTTCTCAAATAATTACTTTTGGTACTATGACTGCAAAAGCAGTGATTAGAGATGTTGGACGAGCTTTAGGTTACAACTATGGATTTATGAATAGTATTTCTAAAAAAATTCCTTTAGATCCAGGAATTACGTTAAAGAAAGCATTTTCCATAAATAGTGAATTATTATCAATTTATAATAGTGATAAAAATGTTAAAACAGTAATAGATTTATCTAAGAAATTAGAAGGAGTAACTAGAAATGTTGGAAAACATGCTGGTGGTGTAGTTATATCTCCAACTGAAATAACTAATTTTTCTCCTTTATATTTCGACGAAGAAGGTAAAAATCAAATTACTCAATTTGATAAAGATGATATTGAAAGTGTTGGATTAGTTAAATTTGATTTTTTAGGTTTAAAAACCTTAACTATTATTAGTTATGCAGTAAAAATGATTAATAAAATTAAAAAAGCAAAAAAACAGCCTTTGTTAAATATCAATTGTATTAATTTAAATGAAATTAAATGTTATGATTTTTTACAAACAGCAGAAACTATAGGAATATTTCAGCTGGAATCGAAAGGAATGAAGAATTTAATAAATCGATTAAAACCTGATTCATTTGAAGATTTAATTTCTTTAATTGCTTTGTTTCGTCCAGGACCATTACAATCTGGAATGGTTGATAATTTTATTTCTAGAAAGCATGGATTAGAGGAAATTTTTTATCCTGATAAAAAATGGCAACATATTTCTTTAAAACCAATTTTAAAATCTACCTATGGAATTATTTTATATCAAGAACAAGTAATGCAAATCGCACAAACACTAGCTGGATATACATTATCTCAAGCTGACATTTTACGAAGAGCTATGGGAAAAAAAAAACCAGAAGAAATGATTAAACAGAGAGAAATTTTTAAAAATGGAGCTAGTAAAAATAATATAAATTCAAGTTTATCAATTAAAATTTTTGATTTATTAGAAAAATTTTCGGGTTATGGGTTTAATAAATCTCATTCAGCAGCATATGCATTATTATCATATCAAACTTTATGGCTAAAAGTTAATTATCCATTAGAATTTTTTGCTTCAATATTAACAGAAGAAATGGATAATACTAAAAAACTTTTTTTAATCATTAAAGAAGTAAATCGAATGAAAATAAATTTTTTACTTCCGAATATTAATTTAAGTGAATATGATTTTTTTGTTAGTAAAGATAAAAAAATAGTTTTTGGTCTTGGAATGATTAAAGGAATAGGTAAAAGTGTAATTTTTTCTATTTTAGAGAATAGAAAAAAAAAAGGAATCTTTTTAGATCTATTTGATTTATGTATTAGAATTGATCATAAAAAATTAACTCGTATAGTTTTGTTAAAATTAATTAAATCTGGAGTTTTAGATGTTTTCGATATAGATCGTGAAGTTTTAGTAAATATGTTACCTAAAATTATTCAGTCGTCTCGTCAATATTTAATCGAAAAAAAAACAAAACAAAATATTATATTTAATATTTCTAAAGAAAAAATAATTAATAAAATAAAAAATGAATTTGTTGTTTCTAAAAATATAATTTGGACTGACTTAGATAAATTAATTTTTGAAAAAGATGTGTTTGGTTTTTACTTAAGTAGTCATCCGATTTATATATATATTAAAGAAATTAAATTTGTATTTGATATTTGTAGGATTTCTGATGTTTTAAAAAAAAGAAATAAATATATTTGTAATATAATGGGAGTTATACAACAAAGTAAAAAAAGAATAACTACTAAAAATACAATTATTCTAACATTAATGTTAGATGATAATTCTTCAATCATAGAGCTTATTTTTTTTTCAGATGTATATGAAAAATATAAAGATTTTATTGTAAAAGATAATGTTATTATAGTTAATGGCTATATTTCTTGTAGTTATAATAATAATTTTTTAAATCATAGATTTGTTGTTCGTAATCTTTTAGATATACAAATGTTTAGAAATAAATATATAAAGAAATGTTTTATATATTTGAATGAAATAAACACTGATTTATTTTTTTTAAAATCTTTATCTAAAATTTTAAAAAAACATTCTTTTCTTGGAACTACACCAATATGTATAAAATTTAATTATTTAAATAATTCCTTATGTTCTAAATTTCAGCTAGGAACAGAATGGTTAATTAATGTTACGGATTTGTTTTTATATGAAATAAAAGCACTATGTGGAGAAAAAAATTTTTATATTTCATATAAAAAAAAATAAGTTATTTTATTATTAGTTTTTTTATTTTTTTATTTTTCTTGTAATAAAGTTTACTATGTTTTGTTTTTCTAAAATTTTAGAAATATGATTTTTCCTATCTCGGTATTCTATTTCGTTATTTTTTAAAAGTTTTTCACTAATGATAATTTGATGTGGAATACCGATCAAATCCATTTCGCTAAAAATAACTCCAGTTCTTTCTTTTCTATCATCAAACAGAACATCAAATTTATTTTGTTTTAAAGTTTTATATATTTCAATGGAAATATTTTTTACTATTTTTGATTTATATAAATTTATAGGTATTATTACAACTTGAAAAGGAGATAAAAGATTTGGCCAAATAATACCTTTTTTATCATGATGTTGTTGAATAATAGCACTTACTAACCTAGTTATTCCTATACCATAGCAACCCATTGTAATAATTTTTTCTATTCCCTTTTTATTTTGTATTTTGGTATTGAAAATCGATGTATATTTTTTTTTAATTTGAAAAATGTGTGCTATTTCTATAGGATCATTGTCAATATTTTCATATTTTATATCTTTGTTTTTTAGTATTTTATCTACATTTATTTGAAATTCATGAGAAATGTCACCTCCAATATGACTAGAGTTTGCTTTTTTTAAATTAAATTTCAATTTCATTTTTTTAAATATTGTTTCATATACGTTTATCATTTTCTCATATGTATCATTCAAAGATTTAGAATTTTCATGAAAAGAATAAGCATCTTTCATAATAAATTCTCTTGATCGAACAACTCCTGCTCTTGCTCGAATTTCATCTCTATATTTATTTTGTATTTGATACAGAATTATTGGTAATTCTTTATAAGAATGTATTTCTTGTTTAATCAAATTAGTTATAACTTCTTCGTTTGTAGGAGCTAAAACAAATTCATTATTTTTACGATCTAGAAATTTAAATAGTTCTTTTCCATATATTTTTTTTCTTCCACTTTTCTCCCAAATTTTTGCAGATTGTATAGTTGGTATATGAATTTCTAGTGCCCCAATATTATCCAGTTCTGTTCTAATTATATTTTTGATTTTTTTAATCACTTTTATACCTATTGGTAACCAGATATACGTTCCAGAAGATAGTTGTCTGATTAATCCAGCCTTTAGCATTAATTTATGACTTATACTAATTCTAGATTTTGTATTTATATTTTTTATAGTAAAGAGACAATAGTTTGTTGTTTTCATTATTTTTTTTAAATTTATAAGTTATAAAAGATATTATCTTACAAGATTTTTAAATTGATTTATTTATTTTGTTATTATTTAATCAAATTTATATGATGTTTTAAAATTAAGATATCTACTTGCTCCTATTATAAAAATAAATTATATTATTTTTTTGTTTGTTTTTTATTTAAAGTAAATTTAAGGAAATTATTGTGTCTACTTATCAATCAAACGATGAAAAAACAGAAAAACCCACTCATTATAGATTGAAAAAAGTTTATAAAAAAGGAGAATTTAATAAAAATTCTAGAGATATAAATTCAATTGTAATATTAATATTTTTTTTATTAGGTTTTCGATTTTTATATTTTACAATTTTTTCTAAATTTCAAAATGTGATGCAAGTTTGTTTTTTTTTTAGTAGAAATTTTAGGTCAGAACATCTTGATAGAATAATACGAATTGTATTATGTGATTTTTTTCAAACCTTATTTTTCTATTGTGTATTAATTTTCATTAGTTTGTTAACTATTTTAATTTCGAATTATTTAATATTACATGGTCGTTTTATTAGTTTTAATTTTTTAAGGATTAGATATTCAAGAATTAATTTATTGAAAGGAATAAAAAATATATTTTCTTACAATTCAATTATGGACTTTTGTAAATTAACATGTAAAGTTTTTTATTTAATATTATTTTGTATTTTATTTTTTAATAAATATAATATTAAAAATTTAGATTCTTTATTTTTAGTAAATAAAATGAATGTATTTTTTCTATTAGGAATAAATACAATCTATTGTTGTTGTTTTTATTTAATTTTATTTATTTTGCCAATTATTTTCTTTGATATATTATTAGATAATTATCGATATCTTAAAAATTTAAGAATGAGTCGTCAAGAAATACGAGATGAATTAAAATATATAGAAGGAAATCCAATCACTAAGTCTCGTATTCGAAATGAAATGCGAATGTCTTCCAAACGGAAGATAGCAATTGATGTTCCTAAAGCAAATGTAATTATTACTAATCCAGTACATTATGCAGTTGCATTAGTATATGATGAAAAAACCATGCATGCTCCAAAGGTTTTAGCAAAAGGAACTGGAACAATAGCATTAAAAATTTGTAGTTTAGGAAAAAAGAATTATGTTCCAATAATTTCTAGTCCAATTTTAGCACGTATTTTATATCGTCATGTTTTAGTTGGTCATTATGTTCCTAGTAAATTTTATACAGTAGTAGCTGAAGTATTAGCATGGGCATGGAAAGTACAACAATGGAAAAAAAACGGAGGTAAATTTCCAGAGAAACCAACTAGTTTGTCTATTTTAGATGAAAAAAAATATAAGAGAGAAAACAATGTTTAATTTTATTACAACGTCTAAAATTGTAAATAGTTTTAAGTCTTTTCAATGGCACGTATTATCTGGTCCAATATTAATATTAATTATATTATCTATGGTAATAATTCCGTTGCCATCTTTTATTTTGGATTTGTTTTTTACATTTAATATAGCTTTGTCAGTAATGATATTATTGTCGGCTATGTTTACTAAAAACATATTAGATTTTGCTGCTTTTCCAAGTATTTTGTTATTTTCAACTTTATTAAGATTGGCTTTAAATGTTGCTTCTACTAGAATCATATTATTAAATGGTCATACTGGATCAGCAGCAGCAGGATATGTAGTAGAATCATTTGGACATTTTTTAGTTGGTGGAAATTTTGCAATTGGAAGCATTGTATTTATTATATTAGTAATAATTAATTTTATGGTTATTACTAAAGGAGCTGGAAGAATTGCAGAAGTTGGAGCTCGTTTTATATTAGATGGAATGCCAGGTAAACAAATGGCAATTGACGCTGATTTAAATACTGGAATAATAGGAGAAAAAGAAGCTAAAAATCGTAGAATAGAAATTTCTCAAGAAGCTGATTTTTATGGTTCTATGGATGGGGCGAGTAAATTTGTTAGAGGAGATGCAATAGCTGGAATATTGATAATGATCATTAATGTTATTGGTGGTTTGGTCATTGCTGTATTTCAACATCAGATGGAATTAGCACAAGCAGCAAAAGTGTATACTTTATTGACAATAGGAGACGGATTAGTAGCTCAAATCCCTGCTTTAGTAATTTCTACAGCTGCTGGGGTAATAGTTACACGGGTAACTACAGAACAAAATGTTGGTGAACAAATAGTAAGCCAGCTGCTTTGTGATTTTAGAGTAATTTTTTTGAGTTCTATTGTATTAGGAATTTTAGGATTAGTTCCTGGTATGCCAAATTTTATTTTTTTATCCTTTTCTTCGTTATTGATGTTTTTTTCTTGGAAATTGTATAAAAACAATTCAAAAAAAACGTTTAAACAATTTTTAACAAACGAAAAAAATATTAATGAAAGAAATACATTAATTGAAGATCCTTCTTGGAAAGATATACGTTTAGAGGATGTGTTAGGTATAGAAATAGGATCTTCTTTATTATCTTTAATTGATTCTAAACTGAATCAAGATTTGAAATATCGAATTTCTTTAATTAGGAAAAAATTTGCTAAGGATGTTGGATTTTTACCGTCTAAAATTCATATTTATGGTAATCCTAATTTAGATAAGGACAATTATAGAATTTTAATTAGAGGTGTAGAAGTTGGTTATGGAACTGTTTTTATTGATCGTTTTTTGTCTATTAATTCTGGAAATATTAAATTTGATAATGATAAAATATCAAGTAAACATAATTTAATACATGAACCTTCTTTTGGATTAGACGCATATTGGATTGATAATGATGAAGTAGAGGAAGCAAAAAAAATAGGATATACAGTTGTTACTTCTAGTGTTGTAATAGTTACTCATTTAAATAAATTAATGTTAGACCATTCTCATAAATTATTTGGTAGGGAAGAAGCTAAAAGTCTTATTGAGTGTGTATCAAAAGATATCCCTAAATTAGTTGAAGATTTAATTCCTAACTTAATTAATTTAACTGTTTTTCATAGAGTCATGTATAATTTATTATTCGAAAATGTTCCTATTAAAGACATTCGAACTATAATAGAAACGTTAATTGAACAGGATTCAAGTATTCAAAATCAGCCTCAACAATTAACAGTTTTTGTAAGAATTGCATTGGGTAAAATTATTACTCAAAAATTTTTTCCAAAAAATGTTAAAGTTATTGAAGTTATAACTTTAGATCGTCAATTAGAAAAACTATTTTTTCAAATTATTCAATCTAGTGAAGGAAAAATTGAACCTAATTTATCAGAAAAAGTTTTTTACCAAACTGAAATTGCTATAAATAAACAAAAAACCTTAAATTTACCAATTGTTTTATTAGTACAAAATGAATTGAGGGAATATATATCTTACTTTTTAAGACAAAGATTTCCAGAATTAGCTGTTTTATCTAATTCAGAATTATATGTTGATAATAAAATTATCAAATCAGTTAATATAATTGGAAAAAATTAATTTTAAATACAGTGACATTTGTATTATTTTTAAAAATATCAAAAAATATATTTACATATTTAAAAATGTATTTTAATAAAATTTATTTCTAGTAAGTTTTATTTTTATTAAATATAATTAACTGTACTTATTCCCAATAAGTATAGTCCCTTTTTTAGAACTTTAGACGTTAAAGATGATATCCTCAATCTACTAATTCTTATTTTTTTATTTTTTTCAAGTAAAATGTTATAATTTTCATAAAAATTTGAATATGTTACTGATAAATCATATAAATATGAACATATTATATGAGGATATCCGTTTATGATTGATTTTTTTAATGTTTCTTCAAACTGTAAAATTTTTAAACTTAATTGAATTTCTGTTCTTTGTTCTAGAAAGAAATATTTTTTTTGTTTTAAGTTTTGCATTTCTATTTTAGATTTTTTAATGAGGGATAAAATTCTTACATAAGTATACTGTATATACAGAGAAGTATTTCCTTTTAAGTTAAGTATAGAATTCCAATCGAATACATAATTGGTAGATCTGTTTTTAGATAAATCAAAATATTTTATTGCTCCAATTCCAATTTTTTTTGAGATTAAATTCAATTCATAATCTGATAATTTTGGATTTTTTCTAGAAATTAGAATCTTTGATTTTTTTATAGCTTCATTTAATAAATCCATTAATTTAATAGTATTTCCACTACGAGTTTTAAAAGGGGTGTTGTTTTTAGTAAGCACCATACCAAACATATAGTGTTTTATTTCTATCTTTTCTGATATATAATTAGCTTTTTTAGCAATCAATTGTACTTGTTCCAAGTGTCGTTTTTGTCTACTATCAGTAAAATAAATTATTCTTTTTGCTTTTAGTGTTTCTGCTCTGTATTTCATGCATGCAATATCTATTGTACTGTATAAAAATGCTCCATCTGATTTTTGGATAATAACTCCCATTGGTTTTGAAAATTTATTTTTAAATTCATTTAGAAATACAATTACAGCATTATTTTTTTTTTTTGCTATTTTTTTTTTAATTAAATCCTTTATAATTTGTGGTAACATATTTCTATATGAACTTTCTGCCATAATATTTTGATTTCTTAATGTTATTTTCATTTTTTTGTATATTTTTTCATTTTTTATATTTGTTACATGGACTATTTTTTTCCAAATTGAATATATATCTTTATCTTTTTTTTGTAGTTTTAAAATATTTTTTCTAGATAATTGAGAGAAGTTTTCATCTGATTGATATTTTTTTTTTGCTATTTTATAAAAATCTTCCATTTCTTTTAATGTTACTTTATTAATTTTTATTTTATTTAGTTTTAAATAGGTTATTAAAATCCCAAATTGTGTTCCCCAATCTCCAATATGATTTGCTCTTATTACTTTATGACCAAAAAATTCGTATATTCTTACTATAGAATCTCCAATTACTGTAGATCTAAGATGTCCAACGTGCATTTCTTTAGCGACGTTAGGAGAAGAATAGTCAATAATTATTTTTTTAGGATTTTTGGATTTCTTAATTTTAAATCTTGTACAAAATTGTATTTTTTCTATTTTTTTTTCAATCCATTTTTTTTTTAAAGTTAAATTTATAAATCCTGGTTTTAAGATTTCTATCTTTTGACATTCTTGTTTTAAATCAACACATAAAACAACTTTTTTTGCTAAAATCATAGGATTTGCTTTTAGTTGTTTAGCTATTTTCATAATTCCGTTAATTTGATAATCTACGTTTAATATTTTTGTAGATTTGATTAAGACAGGATCACAATTCTCAGAAGCTCCACATTGTATTAGTGATTTTTTAATTTTTTTAGATAAAATAGAAATTATGTTCATTTTTTTAAATAAGAAATTTGAATATTTATAATAAAATTTTTTAATTTGTTATTGAATTATAAGTATTTTTTTCGAATAAGTAAAAGATAAATCAAATAAAGTAAATAAATTTATTGACTTTAAATAATAAATCTGTATTATTAGAGATGTTTTATTTTTATACGTTCTTTAAAAATATCAGAAAATCTATGTGAGCACTTGAGATTTAGTGTTTTTTTATTTATTCATTAATAATCTTATTTGTTTAAGAAAAAAGTTTTTAATTGAAGAGTTTGATCATGGCTCAGATTGAACGCTGGCGGCAAGCCTAACACATGCAAGTCGTGCGGCATCGAAAAAAAAAGTTTACTTTTTTTTGTCGGCGAGCGGCGAACGGGTGAGTAATATCTGGGGATCTGCCCAAAAGAGGGGGACAACCACTGGAAACGGTGGCTAATACCGCATAAAGTTGAAAAACCAAAGTAGGGGATTCATTTAATTAATTAAATGAACCTTGCGCTTTTGGATGAACCCAGACGAGATTAGCTTGATGGTGAGGTAATGGCTTACCAATGCTACGATCTCTAGCTGGTCTGAGAGGATATCCAGCCACACTGGAACTGAGACACGGTCCAGACTCCTACGGGAGGCAGCAGTGGGGAATATTGCACAATGGGCGAAAGCCTGATGCAGCTATGCCGCGTGTATGAAGAAGGCCTTAGGGTTGTAAAGTACTTTCGTCAGGAAAGAAAGAAACAAAAATAATAAGTTTGTTTGATGACGTTACCTGAAGAAGAAGCACCGGCTAACTCCGTGCCAGCAGCCGCGGTAATACGGGGGGTGCTAGCGTTAATCAGAATTACTGGGCGTAAAGAGCTCGTAGGCGGTTTTTTAAGTCAGATGTGAAATCCCTGAGCTCAACTTAGGAATTGCATTTGAAACTGGAATACTAGAGTTTCGTAGAGGGAGGTAGAATTCTAGGTGTAGCGGTGAAATGCGTAGATATCTGGAGGAATACCTGTGGCGAAAGCGACCTCCTAAACGAAAACTGACGCTGAGGTGCGAAAGCGTGGGGAGCAAACAGGATTAGATACCCTGGTAGTCCATGCTGTAAACGATGTCGACTTGGAGGTTGTTTCCTTGAGAAGTGACTTCCGAAGCTAACGCATTAAGTCGACCGCCTGGGGAGTACGGTCGCAAGGCTAAAACTCAAATGAATTGACGGGGGCCCGCACAAGCGGTGGAGCATGTGGTTTAATTCGATGCAACGCGAAGAACCTTACCTGGTCTTGACATCCATAGAATTTTTTAGAAATTTAAAAGTGCCCTGAAAGGGGAGCTATGAGACAGGTGCTGCATGGCTGTCGTCAGCTCGTGTTGTGAAATGTTGGGTTAAGTCCCGCAACGAGCGCAACCCCTATCCTCTGTTGCCATCAGGTTATGCTGGGAACTCAGGGGAGACTGCCGGTTATAAACCGGAGGAAGGTGGGGATGACGTCAAGTCATCATGGCCCTTACGACCAGGGCTACACACGTGCTACAATGGTGTATACAAAGAGATGCTAAATTGTAAAATCATGCTAACCTCAAAAAGTACATCGTAGTCCGGACTGGAGTCTGCAACTCGACTCCACGAAGTCGGAATCGCTAGTAATCGTGTATCAGAATGTCACGGTGAATACGTTCCCGGGCCTTGTACACACCGCCCGTCACACCATGGGAGTGGGTTGCAAAAGAAGCAGGAATCTTAACTTACAAATTTTGTAAGGTGGACCCTACCACTTTGTGATTCATGACTGGGGTGAAGTCGTAACAAGGTAACCGTAGGGGAACCTGCGGTTGGATCACCTCCTTACAAGAAAAACACTTTAAATATTTCAAAAGTGCTCACATAAATTATCTGATAAAAACGACAAACTTCTATTTATAAATAAAAAGAAGGCTTGTAGCTCAGTTGGTTAGAGCGCACCCCTGATAAGGGTGAGGTCGGTGGTTCAAATCCGCTCAGGCCTACCAATATAAAATGACTGGGGCTATAGCTCAGTTTGGTAGAGCGCCTGCCTTGCACGCAGGAGGTCAGCGGTTCGACCCCGCTTAGCTCCAAATAAATTTATTAAATACAAATAAACTTATCCTTTTTTTTTCTTAGTTTAACAAAATTTTTAAAAAATTTTCTATTTTTAGATAATTGAAGAAATAAATTTATTTTTCTTTCTTGTCTTAAATTACTTATTAAAGTAATATTTTTTTTTTTTAAAAATTTAATTAAATTAAAATAATTTTTTATTTCTTTTTCATTTGGAAAATTAATATTAAGAAATTTTAAATTACAGAATGTATATTCATGTGAATAACATAAAATTGTTTCATCTGGCAAGTTTGATATTTTTTTTATAGATTCAAACATAGCAATATAATTTTTTTTATAAATTCTTCCACAACCTCCTGAAAATATTGTATCTCCACAAAATAAATAATTATCGAAATAATAAGATACATGACCATTAGTATGACCTGGAGTCGATAGGACATGAAATTTTTGTTTTAGTAAAAATATAACTTCTTCTCCACGAACAATATTTTTAACTCCATGTGTTTCAGTTTCTTTTGGTCCAAAAATTTTTATTTTTGGAAAAACTTTTACTATTTTTTCTATTCCCATGATATGGTCTAAATGATTATGAGTAATTAAAATATATTTAGGAATCAAATTTAATTTGTATATTGTATTAATAACTGGTATATGATCTCCTGGATCAATTATAATACATTGATTATTAAATGAATTAATTAATATCCATACATAATTATCAACTAAAATAGGAATTGATACTAAATTTATTTTTTTCATTTTTTTATATTAATTTATTTTTTTATATTTTTTAAAATATAACCATAGTCTATAAAAGTAGGATTTTTAGCTGCTTTTTTTGCTAATAGATGACATTTTTCGTTATTTCTATTTCCAGAATGTCCTTTTACCCAATTCCATTTTATATTATGTTTTTTTATTATATTATTCAATCGAATCCATAAATCTATGTTTTTTATTTCTTTATTTTTATTATTTTTCCAGTTTTTTTTTTCCAGTTATGTATCCAAGTTGATATACCTTGTTGAACATATTTACTGTCTGTTGTTAATTCAACTAAACAAGATTCTTTAAGAATATTTATAGAAAATATAATAGCCATTAATTCCATTCTATTATTTGTAGTTAAATAAAACCCAGATTTAATTACTTTTTCTTTATTTTTATATTTTAATAAAGCGCTGTATCCACCTGGTCCTGGATTTCCTAAACATGATCCGTCAGTGAATATAACAATTTTTTTTTTTAAATTTTTAATAAAAGACATTTATTTTTTTATTTATTGTTAATAATAACATTTATTATATATGAAAACAGATAAAAAAAGAAAATTAATATTAGATATTGAAACTACTGGAATGAACGTTAATGGAAAACCTTATCTTAATCATAAGATTATCGAGATAGGCATAGTAGAAATGATTAACCGTAAATTAACTGGAAATAACTTTCATTGTTATTTACAACCAAACAGAAAAATTGACGATTCTGCTTTTCGTATACATGGAATTTCTGATCATTTTTTATTAGATAAACCAACTTTTCGAGACATTGCAAAAAAATTATTTAATTATATTAGAAATTCTGAACTTATTATACATAACGCAAACTTTGATATTGGATTTATTAATTATGAATTTAAACTACTAAATTCTAATTTTCTAAAAATAGAAAATTATTGTAAAGTTATTGATACGCTTGATTTAGCAAGAAAATTATTTCCCGGAAAAAAAAATAATTTAGATTCGTTATGTGCAAGATATAAAATATTTGTAAATAGAGAAAAACATAGTGCAATTTTAGATGCTAAAATTTTATCAAAAATTTATTTGTGTATGACTTTTAAACAACACTCAATAGATTTTTCTGTAATAAAAAAAAATAAAAATATTGAAAAAAATAAAATTCCGTTTAAAAGTAGATCTTTAGTTGTTTTATTCGCAGATAATTTAGAACTGAAAAAACATAATTTTTATTTAAAAAATATGAAAAAAAATTTTGGAAAATGTCTATGGAATGAATTAAATTTTACAAAAAAAGAATAGAGTTTGACTTAACTGAAAAAAAAATGTAAGATTTGTTTTTTATCAATTTTTTTTTATATAAAATCGTTGTTTTTTATGGTGCGGTAGTTCAGATGGTTAGAATACCGGCCTGTCACGCCGGGGGTCACGGGTTCGAAACCCGTCCGCACCGAATAAGATAAAAAATATTTTTAAAAATCATTTTAATTTTTTTAAAATTTGAGATTTTTTATTAGATTTTTATATAAAAAAATATTTAAAATTTTAACATTTTTACATAGAACAAAAATGATAGAAAGACATATTGTCACTTGGGATATGCTTCAAATATATACTAAGAATTTAGCAAAAAAACTACTTCCAATATGTCAATGGAAAGGAATAATAGCTGTTAGTAGAGGAGGTTTAGTTCCTGCTGCAATTTTGTCTAGAGAATTAGGTATACGATGTGTGGATACAGTTTGTATTTCTAGTTATGATGAAGAAAATAGTTTAAGAAATATAAAAATAATAAAAAAAGCTTTAGGAACTGGAAATAAGATGATTGTAGTTGATGACCTAGTTGATACTGGAAGAACAGCTAAAAAAATTAAGTTTTTATATCCAGATTCTTTTTTTGTAACGGTTTTTGCAAAACCATCTTCTAAAAATTTAGTTGATGACTACGTTATTGATGTTCCTCAAAACATATGGATTGAGTTACCCTGGGATATGTCCATTTCTTATAAAAGTCCAATAAATAAAAATTAAAAAATTATAAGTTTTTATAAAAAAGATATAGGTATACAAAAATGACATTAGATGAAAAAAAATTACAAGATGATTCTATATCATTTGAAAAAAAGTTAGAAGAAAAAGAACTAACAGAAGAATATCTTTTTTTAAAAGATAGTTTTTTAAAAAATAAAAAAAAATCAGAAAAAAAAATAGAACAAATAAAAAAAATAACAGAAAAAGAAATTGAAAATTCATATAGCAGTTCTTTTGATGAAATAATTAAACCAATTTTAATTTCTATAGATAATTTGGAAAGAGCTTTAATTTTGTCTGAAGAAAATAAAGAAAATTTAGTTATTTTAAATTTAAAAGATATTTTAAAAAATTTTCAAAAATTTTTATTTCAATTTAATATTAGCACTATTGATCCTAAAAATGAAAAATTTAATCCTGATAAACATCAGGCAATAGCTATTGTTAAATCCAAAAAAATTAAAAATAATTATATTTCTGAAGTTATTCAAAAAGGATACAAGATAAATAATCGTTTGTTAAGACCTGCTATGGTTACTGTTTCAAGTAATTCTAATGATTAAAAAAATTTTTAAAAAATTTGCTCGTTTGTTCCTGTAAATAAAAAAATATTTTTTTAAATAATTTTATAACTTTTAAAAATAAATATTTGTTTAATTCATTTTAGTAAATATTTATAAATTAAAAATTTAAATTTATTTAATGAATATAAAAATAATTTTTTTATTTATTGACAACATTGTATAGAAATTCATTTGTTATGATAACATGAAAACTAAACTAAGAAAAAGAGAAAATGTACTTGTAAAAAATAAAAAATTATTTCATAATTTTTTTATAAAAAAAACTATTCAAGCAGGAATAGTTTTAAAAGGTTGGGAAGTAAAAAATATAAAATCTAGACAAGTAGATTTAGTTGGTTCATATATAAAAATCAGTTATAGAGAAGCTTTTTTGTGTAATTTTTTTTTAAATAACAAAAATTGTTATATTAATAATATTGAAAATAATCAAGATAATTCTTTTTTAAATAAAAAATTATTATTAAAAAAACATGAAATCTTAAATTTAAAAAACATATTAAAAAAAAGTGGATATACTATAGTTCCAATTGAATTTTATTTAAAGAATCAATGGATTAAATTAAAAATAGGAATAGCTATAGGAAAGAAAAAACATGATAAACGAAGTTCAGAAAAAAAAAGAAACTGGATGATCGAAAAAAATAGAATAACTAAAAGATATAAAAATTAAAAGAAATTATTATTTTTTAGCTAAAATCATGAAAAAAAAAACAAAAAATCATGAACATTGGATGAAATATGCTATTAATTTAGCAAAATTTTCTGAAAAGATCGGAGAAGTTCCTATAGGTTCGGTATTAATTTTAAACAATAAAATAATTGGAGAAGGTTTTAATTCTTCTATTTTTTATAATGATCCAACTGCCCATGCCGAAATAATTTCTTTAAGAAACGGTGCAAAAAAAATAAAAAATTATAGAATTTTAAATTCAATTTTATATGTTACATTAGAACCTTGTTTAATGTGTTTTGGAGCTATTCTTCATAGTAGAATAAAAACTTTAGTATATGGTACTAAAAATTATAAAAGAAATGTTAAAGAGATGAATTACTTATCTTTCTTATCTAAATTTTACAAATTGAATTTAATTTCTGGCATTCTAGAACTTGAATGTTCCAATTTAATAAAAAATTTCTTTGTTTCAAAAAGAAAAAAAAAAATTTTTTTATAAAAAATATTATTTTTCAATTATAGTCATTGCTATGACATATTTTTTTTCATCAGTTAAACTAATATAAATTGATTTTAGTTTTAATTTATTAAATAATTTTAATGGTTTTCCTGTGATTGTTATCTTCGGTTTTCCTAAACAATTGTGATAAATTTCAAAATTTTTAAAAAAGAAATCTTTTTGTATTCCTACTCCAAAAGCTTTAGATATTGATTCTTTTATTGTAAAATATTTAGATAAAAATAATTTTTTGTTTTTTTTTTGATTAAATTCTCTTAATTCATTTTTAGATAATATTTTTTTTGAAAATTTTTCTTGCTTTACTGAAGAAAATTTGTAGATTCTATTTTTTTCTAATAAATCTATCCCAATACCAAATATACTCATATTTATTTAATTCACATTCTTTTAGCTATATTATTATTAATGGTCAATAAAAAAATTTAGTATCTATTATATCATATTTTTTTTTTTATTTTTACATGTAATTTTAAATTTACATTTTTATTTAATCTTTTTTTTATTTCTTGTGACGAAATAGTTATTATTAATTTTATTTTTTTACCATTCTTACCTATTATTATTTTTTTTTGACCATTATTATTAACAAGAACTATGGCAATTAAATAAATTGTATTTTTGTTTTTTAAATTTAAAAATTCAATTTTAACATCAACTATGAGTGGAATTTCATCTCCTACATATCTAATAATTTTTTCTCTAATTATTTCAGATAATTCGAATTTTAATGAAAAGATGTGTGTTTGTTCCTTTTTAAATTGATGGTTTTTTATAGGTAACAAATTTATTACCATGTTTTGTATTTTCTCACAATTTATTTTTTTTGTTGCAGAGATTGGAACAATTTCTTTTGCATTTTTTATTTTTTTTTTTAAAAAATTTATAAAAGGTAACATTATTATTTTTTTTTTTATTAAATCAATTTTGTTTATTAAAACAATAACCGGAATTTTATTTTTATTGATTATATTTGAAATATAACTTTCATACTGTGTCCATTTACATCGATCTATAATAAAAATTATTACTTGAACTAATTTAATAGTTTCAATAATTAAATTATAATTAAAAAAAGATTTATTGTTTTTTTGAAAACCTGGAGTATCTATGTAAATTGTTTGATATTTGTCTTTAGTATGAATTCCAAAGATATTGCTTTTAGTTGTATTTTTTTTACGGGAAGTAATTGATATCTTTTTATTCATTATTTTATTTAGAAAAGTGGATTTTCCAACATTGGTTCTTCCTAATAAAATAGCTTTTCCAAATTTATTTTTTTTTATATTCACTGTATTCCTAATTTTATTAAAGCATTATATGCTGCGTTTTGTTCAGCTTTCCTTTTACTAGAACCAATTCCAACAAGATGTTCGTTCATTCCAGTAATCGTACAATGTATTGTAAATTGTTGATTATGAGCTTCTCCATATACTTTAACTATGATATAAGATGGAAGAGGCAAATGTTTAGATTGAAGATATTCTTGCAATCTTGTTTTTGGATCTTTTTGTTTATCTCCTGGACTAATTTTTCTTAAACGTTTTGAATACCACTTCAAAATTAGTGATTCTGTAATTTTAATGTTACTATCTAAGAAAATGCTACCTATGATAGCTTCTATGGTATTTGCTAATATTGATTCCCTACATCCACCTCCACTTTTTATTTCTCCTTGACCTAATTGTAAATATTTTCCTAAATTAAATTCATATGCGATTTTAGAAAGAGTATCTCCTCGAACTAAAGTTGCTCTCATTCTACTCATATCTCCTTCAGTAACATATGGAAAATTATGATATAGTATATTAGAAATAACAAAACTAAGAATAGAATCTCCTAAAAATTCTAAACGTTCATTATGTTTTCCATTAGCACTTCTATGAGTAAGAGCTTGTTTTAGTAATTTTTTTTGTATGAATTGATATCCTAAAATTTTTTCTAGTTTTTCTATTATAGAAGATTCCATATTATACCAATTTAGAAAAAAATAAAATTTTTTTAAAACTATTAATAATTAAAAAATTTTCGAAAAGAAAAATATTTTTAAATAATTAAAAAATTTATTTTTTTAAAATTATTCAATTTTCCCAATTCTAGATAATCGAAAACCTGTAGGCCATTTGTTAGGTTCTTGTTTTAAGCTCATCCAAATATAAATAGCTTTTCCTATTAAGTTTTTTTCAGGTACGTATCCCCAATATCTACTATCGTAACTATTATCTCTATTGTCTCCAATCATAAAATATTTTTTGTTTGGAATAGTCCATATTTTTATTGAGTTTATTTTTTTTTTGTCATACTTATGTAAAAGTATAAAGTATGACTTATTATTTATCATTTCTCTAGCTATTTTTAATGTTGAGTAACTTTTATTTTTTAGTTTATTACTTTTTATTTCAATAAACCTACTATTTTTCATTTTGGATCTGTAGAAATAAATAATTCTACATTTTTTTTTATCTTTACAGTCAGGAATAATAAACATTTTATTATTTTTAGTATTATAAAAAATTTTATCTCCTGGAATTCCTATTACTCGTTTAATATAGTTAATTTTATTATTTTTCGGATGTTTAAAAACTACTACATCTCCACGTTTAGGAAGACTTGTTTTTAAAATAGTTTTTTGAAAAATAGGATCTTTAATTCCATAAGCAAATTTGTTTACTAAAATAAAATCTCCTACAAATAATGTAGGCATCATTGACTCTGATGGAATTCGAAATGGTTCTAAAATAAATGAACGAAATACAAATATTAATATAAATATAGGAAACATCGAAATAGCATTTTTTTTAAATTTTTCAAGAAAAATGTTATTTCTGCTATATTGTTCTTTTTTTTTTAAAATTGTATCAATTATCCATGTAATTCCAAAAATAAAAATAATTACTAACAGAATAACTGATATGTTTTTTTCCATTTAAATATCCTCTTATTTTTTTAAAATTGATAGAAATAGTTCTTTTGAAAGTGATATATTTCCAATTTTTTTCATTTTTTTCTTTCCATCTTTTTGTTTTTGTAGTAATTTTTTTTTTCTGGAAATATCCCCTCCGTAACACTTTGAAAGTACGTTTTTTCTTAATTGCTTTACTGTTGATCTTGCAATAATGCAATTTCCAATTGTTGCTTGTATAATAATGTCGAATTGTTGTCTTTGAATAAAATTTTTAATTTTTTCTATGATGATTTTTGCTTTGTAGTTGGCGTCATTTCGGTGAACTATCATTGATAATGAGTCAATTTTAGTTTTGTTTATTAAAATGTCTAATTTAACTAAATCAGCAGTTTTAAAAAATTTAAATTTATATTCTAATGATGCATATCCACTAGAAATAGATTTTATAGAATCAAAAAAATTTATAATAACTTCTGACATAGGTACTAAATATTTAACAGATACTTGTCGATGATGATACAAAATATTTGTTTGATGGCCTCTCTTTTTTTCACAAAATTGAATAATTTCCCCTAAATATTTAGGAGGAGTTAAAATATTACATTCAGCTACTGGTTCTCTTATTTCTTTTATTTTACTAATTGGTGGAAAATTATCAGGAATAGATACACATATATTTTTTCCATTTAATAATTCTATTTCATAGACAACACTAGGAATTGTTGAAATCAGTTCAATATTGTATTCTCTTTCTAGCCTAGCTTGTATAATTTCCATATGTAAAAGTCCTAAAAAACCACATCTAAAACCAAATCCTAAAGATGAAGAACGTTCATTTTCATAAAATAATGAAGAATCATTTAGACTAAGTTTTTCTAATGCATTTTTAAATAGTTTGTATTTTTTAGAATCTAATGGAAACAAACCTGCATATATCTTAGGACTAACTTTTTTAAAGCTTAATAGAGGAAATTTAGCTGGTTTTTTTTCTGTTGTAATTGTATCTCCGACAGGAAACGCTGTTATATTTTTGATTCCACAAGATATCCAACCTACTTCTCCTGTTTCTATTTTTTTACATAAAATAACTTTAGGAGTAAAAATTCCTATTTTTTCTACCTGATATTTTTTTCCAGTACTCATTATTTTTATTCTATTTCCAATACTAATGGTTCCATTTTTTACTCGTATTAACGATATAACTCCTAGATAATTATCAAACCAAGAGTCAATAATTAAAGATTGAAGAGGAACATTTTTGTTTCCTAATGGTTCTGGTATATCAATAATAATTCTTTCTAAAATTTCTGATATTCCTATTCCTGTTTTAGCAGAACAACAAATTGGTTCAATATTTTTTATTTCTAAAATATTTTTAATTTCTTTTTTTGTTTGTTCTATATTAGAAGTAGGAAGATCTATTTTGTTTATTATTGGAATTATTTTTAAATTCATATTTATTGCAGTATTATAGTTAGAAACCGTTTGTGCTTCTACTCCCTGAGTAGAATCTATTATTAATAGTGCTCCTTCGCAAGCTGATAGGGATTTAGAAACTTCATACGAAAAATTCACATGACCAGGAGTATCAATTAAGTTAAAAAAAAATAACTTTCCTTTTTTTTTTGAAAAATATTTTAATGTTACACTTCTTGCTTTAATTGTAATACCTCTTTCTTTTTCTAAATCCATAGAATCTAGTACTCTACTAGACATCTCTCTTGTGGATAAAGCACCACATTGTTTTATAAAACAGTCTGCTAAAGTGGATTTACCATGATCAATATGTGCAATAATAGAAAAATTTCTTATGTTCTTCATTTTTTATCTTTTTTTTAAATTTTTCTAAAAATTTTTATTATTTTACTAAACTAGTAAATTAATAAAAATATTAAATGTTCTATATTTTAGAACTAATTTATTCAATAAATATATCTATATTTCTATTAAATTATAATAGTATTAGATACTAATCACAATAAAATCTTATTGTTAAGAATAGAAAACTTTATTTAATTTAAGTTAATGAAAATGAAAAATAAAAAAACAAAAATTATTGTTAGTATGTCAGGAGGGGTAGATTCCTCTGTTTCAGCATTATTATTAAAAAAACAAAATTATTTTGTTGAAGGTTTGTTTATGAAAAATTGGGAAGAAGATGACAACAACAATTATTGTTCAGCTAAAAAGGATTTGGAAGACGTAAAAATCTTATGTAAAAAATTAAATATACGTCTTCATAAAGTTAATTTTTCTAATGAATATTGGGAAAAAGTTTTTAAAATTTTTTTAAAAAGATTAAAAACAGGAAGTACTCCAAATCCAGATATTTTATGTAATAAAGAAATTAAATTTAAGTTATTTTTTGATTTTTCAATTTCTGTATTAGGAGCAGATTTTATAGCAACAGGACATTATGCACAAAAAAGAAACATTAATAATAGGATTTTTCTAACAAGATCAAAAGATTTGAATAAAGATCAAACTTATTTTTTATATACTTTGAACGAAAAACAAATTAAGAAAATTATATTTCCCATAGGTCATTTAAAAAAAAGTCAAGTTCGAAAAATAGCTCAGGAAAATAATTTACATGTTGCTAATAAGAAAGATTCTACTGGTATTTGTTTTATAGGTCCAAAAAAGTTTAAAAATTTTTTGTTTAATTATATTCCAAAAAAGAAAGGAAACATAGTTACTCTTAAAAAAGAAATTATTGGAGTACATGATGGTGTGGTATATTATACGATAGGTCAGAGAAAGGGTTTAAAAATAGGTGGAATAAAGGGAAAAAAAGCTGAACCATGGTACGTTGTAAAAAAAGAAATTAATACAAATACATTAGTAGTATCTCAGGGAAAGAAAAATGATTATTTAATGTCAATTGGAATGATAGTTCATGAGTTAAATTGGATTAATGGAACATTTTTTTTTAAAAAAAATAAATTATCTTGTAATGTTCAAATTAGACATCATCAAAAAGTCATTCCTTGTAAACTGATAAAATTAAACAATACTTTGATTAAAGTGCTTTTTGATAAATTAGCTTATTCAGTTGTAATTGGACAATCGGCTGTTTTTTATTCTTTGCAAAAAGAATGTATTGGAGGTGGAATTATTAAAAAAATTATTCCTTTTAAAAAATGTTATTATCAAAATAATAAATTATAATTAATTTATAGTATATAATTTAAATTATTCAAGGGAAAAAGATAGTGAATTACGATTATTTAACTTCTATATCTCCAATCGATGGTAGATATTTTGAAAAAACTAATTTTTTTAGAGAAATTTTTAGTGAATACTCGTTTTTAAAATTTAGATTAAAAATTGAAATAGAATGGTTGAAAAAGTTATCTAGAATTAATGAAATATGTGAATTACCAACGTTTAATAATGATGAAAATAATTTTTTAAATAAGATAGAGAAAGAATTTAGTAAGATGGATGCTTTATGGATAAAATCCTCAGAAAAAAAAACAAACCATGATGTTAAATCATTAGAGTATTTTCTAAAAAAAAAAATAAATTCATTCAAAAATTTAAAATTAATATCTGAATTTGTTCATTTTTCATGTACTTCTGAAGATATTAATAATTTATCATATGGCTTAATGTTAAAAAAATCAAAAGAAGAATTATTATTACCAATTTGGGAAAAAATTATTTCAAAGATTAAAAATTTAGTAAATTTATATAAGGATGTTCCAATATTATCTAGAACTCATGGACAAGCAGCTACTACGAGTACTTTTGGTAAAGAAATGTCAATTTTTTTACATAGATTGAATCGTCAAAAAAAACAACTAAAAAATATAAAAATATTAGGAAAATTTAATGGTTCAACAGGTAATTATAACTCTCATTTCATTGCTTATCCTAATGTGGATTGGAGGAAGGTTAGTAAAGAATTTGTATCTTCTTTAGGATTGGAATGGAATCCATATACTACTCAAATTGAACCACATGATTATATTTCAGAATTATTTTCTTGTATTGTAAGGTTTAATTTAGTTCTTCTAGATTTTAATAAAGATATTTGGAGTTATATTTCTATGAATTATCTAGTACAAAAAAAAGTTGTTGATACAATAGGTTCTTCGGTTATGCCTCATAAAATTAATCCAATAGATTTTGAAAATTCTGAAGGGAATTTAGGACTGTCTAATTCAATAATGATTCATATGATTAAAAAATTAATGATTTCTAGATTGCAAAGAGATTTGAGTGATTCTACAGTATTAAGGAATATTGGAGTTGCTTTATCATACTCTTACATAGCCTATAATTTTAGTTTAATTGGAATAAAAAAAATAAAATTAAATAAAAAAGAAGTTCTTGAAGATCTTAATAAACATTGGGAAATATTATCTGAACCAATACAAACAATAATGAGAAAATACAAAATACATAATTCTTATGAAAAAATGAAACTTTTTACACAAGGAAAAAAAATAAATAAAAAAATTTTACATGTTTTTATTAGCAAATTAAAAATTCCAACATTTGAAAAAGAAAAACTAAAACAGTTAACCCCTGAAAATTATTTAGGTTTATCGAGAGAAATAGTTAATGATTGTTTAAAATTAAATTAAGAGATTGTTTTCTGTTAAAAAATTAACTTTTTTAGTTAACACATTTTAATTAAGAAAAATCTAAGATAAAGTTACTAATTTTAATATTTTAAAATTATTTAAGTTTTTTTACGATAAATTTTTTTTATTTTTAAAAAAATCTAATTAGTTTGTTAATTCAGGATAGTTAAATATGAAAATTTTATATGGTAAAAAGTTTTTAATTACTGGTATAAATAATAAATTTTCGATTGCATTAGGAATTGCAAATATTATGTATTTGAATGGTGCTGAATTAGGTTTTACTTATCAAAATATAAAATTAAAAAAAAAAGTAAAATGTTTAACTAGACATTTAGAGCCAAAATTTTATTTATGTTGTAATGTTTCGAATTCTAATAGTATTAAAAATCTTTTTCTAAAAATTTCAAATTTTTGGAATTCATTTAATGGTATAATACATTGTGTTGCTTATGTTAACAAATCCCAACTTTC
The DNA here is from genome assembly GCA_049942965.1 of Buchnera aphidicola (Tetraneura akinire). Classification (GTDB taxonomy): domain Bacteria; phylum Pseudomonadota; class Gammaproteobacteria; order Enterobacterales; family Enterobacteriaceae; genus Buchnera_D. The sequence continues at coordinate 285,605 of CP188088.1, read as the reverse complement.
CGGAGACTATTTAGATGTTGTTACTAAATTAGATTTTCAACAAGCTAATGATATTACTTCTTATAGTTTTGTTGAAATGGCTCAATTTAGTAAAAATATGCTTGAAATTGGATCTGTTTTATTAACTATTTCTTATTTAGGTTCAATTAGAGTTATTCCGTTTTATAATACAATGGGAGTAGCTAAGGCTTCATTAGAAGCAAACGTTAGATATATTGCTGCTTCTTTAGGTAAAAAAAAAATAAGAGTTAATGCAATTTCATCAGGTCCAATTAAAACTACATCTTCTTATTCAATTAAGAATTTTAATAAAATATTAGCAACATATAAACACAATTCTCCTATTCCTGAACTAGTTACTACTAAGGATATAGGAAATGTAGCTTCTTTTTTGTGTTCTGATTTTTCTAACGGAATAACAGGACAAGTGATTTATGTAGACAATGGATTCAATATTGTTTCTTTTTATGAAAATAGATAATTTTTAAATTGCATAAAAATTTTATTTTTAATTTAAATAATCGTTTTAATTTAGGATATACTAAATTTATTTGAAAATAATATAGATATAATTAAATTTACAGTGGTTAAGTTTTTTATTTCATAAATAGGTCTTACTCTTATGTTTCGTAATAATCCGATACTTATTCAATTAAAAAAAAAAATTCGTTCAAAAATTCCTAGAGTAGAGGGGATTGTTAAAAAGTCAGATAAAGGTTTTGGTTTTTTAGAAGTGGATTTTCAAACAAGTTATTTTATTCCTCCTAAACAAATGAAAAAAGTTATGCATGGAGACAAAATAATAGGAAAAATTCTAATTCATAGAGAAAAAGAAATTATAGAACCTGAAAAATTAGTTGAACCTTTTTTAACTCGTTTCGTTGGAAAAATAAAAAAAGAAGATAACAAGCTTTTTATAGTTCCTGATTATCCTTCTTTTTCAAAAGATCATATTCAATGTACAATAAAAAATGATTTAATACATACATTTCAAGATGGAGATTGGGCGGTAGCTAAACTTATTCATCATAAACTATTAAATAATAAAAATATTTTTTCTGCAGAGTTAATTAGTTTTATAACCAATGATAAAAATTATTTAAAACCATGGCTAGTTACTTTAGATTCTTATAATTTAGAAAATACAGCTCCAAAAATAATTGATGAAGATGAAATTAAATTTAATTCTTTAACTAAAAGAAAAGATCTAACTAACTTAAGTTTCATTACTATAGATGATTCAGAAACAAAAGATATTGATGATGCTATTTATATAGAAAAAACTAAAAATAATAGTTTTTCTGTTATTGTAGCAATAGCTGATCCTACTTCATATATAAAACAAGATAGTAGATTAGATAAAATAGCTAAAGATAGAATTTTTACAAATTATTTGCCTGGTTTTACTGTTTCCATGCTTCCTAAAATAATATCAGAAGATCTTTGTTCTTTATTACCAGAAAAAAAAAGACCGGTTCTTGCTTGTAAATTTATAATTTTAGAAGATGGATCTTTATCAGAAAATAGTATTTGCTTTTTTTTAGCCTGGATAATATCTAATAAAAAGCTATCTTATAAACAAGTATCAAATTGGTTAGAAAAAAAAGGTTCTTGGAAACCAGAAAATTCAATTATAGAAAATCAAATTATTTTATTGTCTGAATTATGTTCCAATAGAATTATTTGGAGAAAAAAAAACGCATTGATGTTTCGTGAAAAATCAGAATATAAATTTAATTTTTCTAAAAAATATGAAATTTTAAATATTTATATTGAAAAAAGAAGAATTGCACATCGTATGATAGAAGAAGCTATGATTGTAGCTAACATATGTGCAGCTAAATTTTTATCTAAAAATTTAGGATTTGGTATTTATAATGTACATAAAGGTTTTTCAGATGTTTCAATTGCTAAACATGTCGTTTCTATTTTATCTAAATTTAAAATAAATTTTTCTGTTGAAAATATTGTAACTCTAGATGGATTTTGTAAATTATATCGATTAATACATAAGTTATCTAATAATTATTTAGAAAATAGAATTCGTCGTTATCAATCTTTTGGAGAATTTAGCATACGTCCTGGTTTTCATTTTTCTTTGGGATTTCAAGAATATGCAACTTGGACATCTCCTATTAGAAAATATAGTGATATGATTAATCATCGATTAATTAAATCAATTCTTATAGGTGAAAAAATAACTAACTTTAATAATGATATAATTTCTAAAATTCACGATCGTAAAAAAAAACATAGGATGTCTGAAAGAAATGTTAAAGATTGGTTATATTCAATTTATTTTTATAAAATAAATGACAAAAAAAAAGTTTTTATTGCAGAAATAATTGATGTATCTAGAGGAGGGGTACGAGCTAGACTTATTGCCAGTGGTGCTAATGTTTTTATCCCATCTTCTTTTTTACATCCTATTAGAAATGAATTATTCATAGATTATGAAAATGGCATAATTTATGTAAAAAATATAGTATTATGTAAAATTACCGATCAAATAAAAGTTCGATTAATAGAAGTTAGAATAGAAAACAGAAACATTATTGCAAAACCTATTTTTATTGATTAATTTGTATAAATATTTTTTGAAAAACATTTTAAAAAATTTTTAATAAAGTTAAATTATTATTTAACTTTTCCAAAATAATTAATAAATATTTATTTCTATAATTTTTCTATTGAGGATATAAATGATTTCAATTATATTCATAAAAAAAATGTTTTATTATTTATTTATGCAAATAAAATATTTATAATTTTTAATTAAAAATTAGGAGAATAATATGAATTATTCAGGATTTGAATATTCAGCTTATGTTAAATTTTTTATTAATTTATTTGCATTAGTTAATCCAATAGGATTAATACCGATATTTATGAGTATGACAAATCATTTATCAGAAAATGAAAGAAACAAAACTAATTTCTATTCAAATGTTTCAGCTTCGATAATACTGTGTATTTCTTTATTATTTGGTGATTTTATTCTAACGGTTTTTGGAATTTCTGTAAATTCTTTTCGAATTGCAGGAGGAATTTTAATAATTATGATTTCTTTATCAATGGTTAATGGTGACCTTATTAAGAACGTTAAACAAGAGAAATCAAAAAATAATTCTTCTAAAAAATCTAGTTCTATATCTATAGTACCATTATCAATGCCCTTAATTGCCGGACCTGGTGCAATTAGTTCAACTATTGTTTGGAGCAATCATAATCCAGGATTAATAAATTTTTTTTTATGTTCTATAATTATTTTTTCATTTTTTTGTTTTTGTTGGTTTTTGTTCAAAACTGGTCCAATAGTTGTATTTTATCTTGGTTCATCTGGAATCAATATTCTTACTAGAATTATGGGATTACTATTAATGTCTTTAGGAATTGAATTTGTTACAATTGGGATTAAATCTATTTTTTCTTTAATTTAATGAAATTTTGTTTTTTGTATTTAAAATATATGAATAGAAAAAAAATAATTATTAGAAGGCTTGGAATAAAACATTGGATTGATACTTTTTATGATATGCATAATTTTGTTTCAACATCTAATAAATTTACTGCAGATGAAAGTTGGTTTTTAGAACATTATTCAATTTTTACTGTAGGAAGATCTAAAAATAAAATTATTGATAAAGAAATTAATTCTATCAATGGTATATCAGTAGTTAATAGCGATAGGGGTGGTGGAATAACTTATCATGGTCCTGGTCAGCAAATAATATATTTGTTATTAAATTTAAAACGTCGTAAAATATGTCCTAGTAGGATAATTTTATTTATATCAGAAATAGTAATAAATACATTGAAAGAATTTTCTATAAATGGAATTTTTAACAAAAAAAATCCAGGAGTTTATGTAAATGGAAAAAAAATATGTTCAATTGGTTTAAGAATAAAAAATGGATTTTCTTTGCACGGGTTTTCTTTAAATGTTGATATGGATCTCTCTCCATTTAATTATATTATTCCATGTGGAATAAACGGTATTGAAATGACTCAGATGAAAAATTTAAATTCAAACATTTTTTTTAATGAAGTGCAATCAGTATTGTTTAAAAAATTTTGTTATTTCAATAATTTTTTATTATGAATTTTTTTTAATCTAAAGCTAAACAGATTAATTGTTTATTTTTTTAAAATCTATTAATTATGAATATTAAAAATATTAATTTTGTTACTAAAAAAAAAATTTTGAAAAAACCTAGTTGGATAAAAATTAGATTATTAAACGATAATAATAATGTTCAATATGTAAAATCAATGATAAAGAAAAATTCTCTACATTCTGTTTGCGAAGAGGCTCAATGTCCAAATCTATCTGAATGTTTTAGTAGAAAGACAGTAACTTTTATGATTTTAGGGTCAATTTGTACAAGAAAATGTCCTTTTTGTGCAGTAAATAGCGGAAGACCTAATGCAATTGATGTAAATGAACCAAAAAATTTATCTTCTGCAATTTTAAGAATTGGATTAAAATATGTGGTTTTAACTTCAGTAGCAAGAGATGATTTACGAGATGGGGGAGCTGAACATTTTTCAAAATGTATATTTTTTATTCGAAAAAATAAAAACATAAAAATTGAAATTTTAGTTCCAGATTTTAGAAAATGTAGAAATAATGCTTTATCAATTTTAGGAAATTCATTACCAGATGTATTTAATCACAATATAGAAAATGTTCCTAGATTATATAAAAAAATACGTCCGGGTGCTAGCTATAAGTCTTCTCTAAAACTATTATCAGAATTCAAAAAATTATATCCTTCTATACCTACTAAATCTGGTTTAATGTTAGGTTTAGGAGAAAAAAGAACTGAAATTGTAGAAGTAATGAGGAATTTATATGATTCTGGAGTAACAATGATTACATTAGGACAATATTTGCAACCTAGTAAGTTTCATTTACCTGTAAAGAAATATTTAACGTTACCAGAATTTAAAGATATTGAAAAAGAAGCAAAATTAATTGGATTTTCTAGTATTTTTTGTGGTCCATTTATTAGATCATCTTATCATGCAGAAGAACAAAGTTTCAAAAGTTAATTTTTTTATTAATATATCAAATTTATAAATTACTTAAAAATGACCCATTGTTAAAATTTTAATAATTAAAAAATTTAATTTAAATAAATAATAATTTTATGACGAAAATTATATTAGCGTTAGATTTTTCAAACAAAAAAAATGCTATGAAATTAGTAGAAAATATAGATCCATCTGTTTTTTCTTTAAAAGTAGGACCAGTTATGTTTATACGTTATGGTTCAAAATTTATTAAAGAATTACATTATTTGAACTTTAATGTGTTTTTAGATTTAAAATTATTTGATATACCTAATACTATTTTTTCAGCTGTACGATCAGCTGCTGATTTAGGAATATGGATGTTAAGTATTCATATTTTAGGTGGAATTAATATGTTAAAAGCTGCTAAGTCTGCTATACAAAGTTATAAAAATAAACCTCCTTTATTAATAGGAGTAACAATTTTAACTAGTTATAGTAATAATGATTTGCAATCAATTGGAATTAGTCGTTCTATTAAGGAACAAACTTATTTATTAAGTAATTTAGGAAAAATGTGTTTTTTAGATGGAATTGTGTGTTCCGGTAAAGAATGTAAACAAATAAAAAATAAATTTGGAAAAAATTTTAAAGTAATTTCTCCAGGTTTTAGATTGGATAAAGATCAATTACATGATCAATGTCAAATAACAACATTAAAAACTGTAAAAGAAGGAAAAATCGATTTTTTAGTTTTAGGAAGATCAATAACTTTATCGAAAGATCCAGTTACTGAACTAAATAATTTTCTTAAAATTATATCAAAATAATAAAAATTCGTTCTTTGTTTACTTCTTTTATTTGTTTATTTATTAAGATTTTTGATTTTTTTGAAATGGAGAAAATGTGAATCTAAAAAAAATAAAAGAACAGTCTATTTTACCAACACCTTGGGGTGAATTTACGTTAATTGGGTTTGAAGAAACAAATAAATTAGAAAGAAAAAATCATGTAGCTTTAATATATGGAAATATAAATTTACTTATATTAAAAAAAAAAGCTATTTTAGTTAGAATACATTCAGAATGCTTAACTGGAGATGCTTTATTTAGTTTAAGATGTGATTGTGGTTTTCAATTAAAAAAATCTATGAAAATTATTTCTAAAAAAGGATTTGGAGTTATTATTTATCATCGTCAAGAGGGTAGAAATATTGGTTTGTTAAACAAAATTAAAGCTTATTCATTACAAGATAAAGGATTAGATACTGTTGAAGCAAACAAAAAACTAGGTTTTTTAGCAGATGAAAGAAATTTTTCAAATTGTGTAGATATTTTAAAAATATTAAAAATAAAAAAAATTAAATTATTAACTAATAATCCATTTAAAGTGTTGTCTCTTAAAAATTCAGGTATTAACGTTATTGAAAGAATTTCATTAATAATTGGAAAAAATTGTAAGAATATAAATTACTTAAATACAAAAAAAAAAAAAATGGGTCATGTTTTATAAAAATTGTTTTTAAATAATAGAAAATAATTAAAAAAATGAAAAAATATTAATAGAACTTTATCATTTTGGTTATCCTTAAAAATGATAAAGTTTTTATTTATTTTAATAAAAAAAATCATTGATATTATTTAACAACTACTATTTTTTAAAATTTGTTCAAATTTATTTATTATTTATAATAAAGGACTAAACAAATAAAAAAATTTTTCTATTATTTTTCTCCAATAAGATCGTAAAAACCAATATTTTGGATCTAGTAATTGAGAATGAGAAATATATTCATTATGTAAATAAGATAATTTTTTTCCAAATTTTTTGTCATCAATTGCTATAGTTATTTCAAAATTCAGCCATAAACTCCTCATATCTAAATTAGCAGTTCCAATCAAACTTAATTGTTTATCTATAAGTATGCTTTTACTATGTAGTAGTCCTTTTCTAAACAAATAAATTTTAACTCCTGATTTTAATAATTTACTAAAAAAAGATCTACTGGCCCATTTTACCATAAAAGAATCATTTTCTTTAGGAATTATTATAGAAACATTAACTCCTCTATAAGAAGCTGTACATATAGCATGCAACAAATCATTACTGGGTACCAAATAAGGAGTAGTAATAGTCAATTCATGTTTAGCAGAATATATTGCAGTAAGGAATGATTGATGAATTATTTGTTTAGTGTATCCTGGACCAGAAGCTATTACTTGCATTGACATAGAATTGTTTTTTTTGTTTTTTTCTTTGTTTTCTTTGATGCAAAGTCTTGGAAAAATTTTTTTACCAGTTTCTAATTCCCAATCACATGAATATACAATTCCTATTGTAGTTACAATAGGACCTTCTATTCTTATCATTAAATCTATCCATTTTCCAATTTTGCAGTATTGTTTAAATAAATTAGGATCTACTAAATTCATACTTCCAATATAAGAAATATTATTATCGATAAGAACAACTTTTCTGTGTTGTCTTGAATCAATTCTTCTAAAAAAAGTTTTTAGTATATTAATTTTTAATGCTTCAACAATTTGAATATTTGCTTTTTTCATTACATATACCCATTTACTTTTAAAAAATTTAAAACTTCCTGCCGAATCTAAAATTAACCTACAATTTATTCCTTTTTTGGAAGAAGAAATTAGAGCTTTGGCTACTTCGTCTGCAATTCCACCTGGTTGCCAAATATAAAAAACCATTTCTATATTTTTTTTAGCTAAAGATATATCTCTTATGAGATTTTTAATTATTTCTTTATAATTATTTAATAATTTTAATTTATTATTAGTAATTCCAGAAATGCCTTGACGGTTTTTACATAATTTAAATAATGATACGGCGACTCTGCTATTTTTTTTTGCAAAAAAGCTTTTATAGTTTTTGATTTTTTTTATTTGAATTAAATTTTTCTTCCAAATTTTTTTTAATAGATTAGTTTTTTTTTGTCCTAAATATGGTTCACTGAAGAAAAACCATATTATTATTCCAAATAATGGGATAAAATATAAAATTAATATCCACATATTAGAAATTGGATTAATTTTTTTTTTTATAAAGATCTTGAAATCAATATTTACAATTAAAAACAAATATCCTATAAAACTTATCCAATAAAAAAATCGATAATAATTATTCATTTAAATTCTCTAAATGTTTTTTTTTTGATAAAAGAAAATATTCTTTCTAAACAAATATTTTTAAAATATTTTTTTTAATTGATTTAGGTTTTCCATTATTATCGATAGCTACATATATAAAAGTAGCTTCAGTTGTTTTGTAAAAACTTCCAATAGGTGGATAAGAGATTTTTTTTATCCATACTTCAACTAGAATGGTTATAGAACTATTTCCTACTTTTATACATTTTGCAAAACAACTAACTATGTCTCCAATATGTACTGGTTTTAAAAATGTCATTCCATTTACGCTAACAGTAACTACTCTTCCACAGGTAATTTCTTTGGCTAAAATGGCTCCTCCCATATCCATCTGAGACATAATCCATCCTCCAAAAATATCACCATTAGCATTTGTATTAGCTGGCATGGCCAGCGTTCGTAATACCATGGTTCCTTGTGGCATTTTTTTTTTTTTAGTTTTTTTTTTTTTTCATATTTTAATATTAATTACTTTTTGACATAAAATATATATAAAAAATTTATAATCATAAAAATTATTGTCATTATAGTTAAACCAATTATTTTAAAATATATCCAGTACATTTCTGAACAATAAAATATAATGTATAAATTTAAGACACCACATAAAAAAAAGAAAAAAGACCAAGCAAAATTTAATATTTTCCATTGATTTTTTGTTAAATGAACATCCCTTTCATTAATAAAAAAATTAATTATTGGTTTATTTAAATTAAAACTAACTAATAAAGCAATTGAAAATAAAAAATATAAAACAGAAATTTTCATTTTTATAAAATTACTATCGTGAAAAAATGTTGTTAAAGAACCAAAAAACAATATAAAAAAGAAACTAATTATTTCTATAACTTCTATTTTTTTGTAAAAAATCCAATTAATCAAAAAGACTATACCGGACATAACAATTAATAGGTTTGTTGCTATAAAAATGTCTTTTATTTTATAAGCAATAAAAAATATTAGCATTGGAATGAAATTTAATAAGCTTTGCATAATTTTATCCAAAAAATATTTTATATCTTTTAACTAATAAATACGATTACAATAAATACAATATCTAAATATTTTAAAAAATATTAACATTGGTATTTGAACAAGTAATATTTTTTATATAATATTTATTATGTTGAAAAAAATATAAAAAAGGTTTTTTTGTTAAAATAAATTTATAACAATAATTATTGTTAAAAAATTTATTTTTTATTTAAATTAATAAAGAAAATTTTGATATTTCTTTAAAAGAAATAATTTTTGAATAAAACTATAAAAAAAATAATACTGACTAAAACTAAAAGAAAAAAATTAAAATTAACATATTTATGTTATTTAATTTTTTAAATATACATATATATATTAATATTTAATTTTTTATTTTTTTAAATTTTTATTTATAAACTTTTTAGAAAAATATTTTCTAAAAATTAATTTAATTAAATGAAAATAGGTTAAGGAATTTTTTTATTTAATTTAATTTAAATAATTTTAAAAATCTTATAAATAATAAATTTCTTAAATCTAGATATATAGCTATGTTTAAAATTAATAATTTTATTATTTTTTTTATAATTGTAATTATGAATTTATATTTCATATAATTTAAAAAAAAATATTTATTTAAATTTTTTAGATGTAGCTTGTTTTAATTTCTTGGTTGTTTTTTGTATCTTTTGCATCATCGCTATTTCATCATTCTTATGATTTTCAATAATTTTAATTATTACAGATCCACAGATTACACCTGTTGCTCCATTTGAAATAATTTTTTTTATTTGTTTTGAAGAATAAATGCCAAACCCTTGTATTATTGGTATAGAAGTGTTCTTTTTAATATTTTTTATTAAATTTTTGTTTTTTAAATCCATATTTTTTTGTATTCCCGTGACTCCAGATCTGGATAACAAATAGATATAAGCAGATTTATATGAAGAAATTAATTTAATAAAATTATTACTAGCATCTGGAGGACACATAAATATAGGATGAATTTTATTTAATTTACATGATTGTAAAAATGGATCGTATTCTTGAATTGGTACATCTGCTATTAAAACAGAATCAATTCCTATTTTTTTACAGCAGTAGTAAAACTGTTGTATTCCTTTTTGAAGAATTAAATTTGCATAAATTAAAATACCAATAGGTAAAGAAGTATATTTATTCCTTATTTTATTTAGCATATCAAAACATTTTGATATTGTTATCCCACTAGAAAAAGATCGTTCATTAGCTTTTTGGACTACTATTCCGTCAGCCATTGGATCAGAAAAAGGTATTCCTACTTCTAAAGCATCAATTCCACTAGAAACTAAAACATCGACAATCTTTAATGACACTTCGATATTAGGATCTCCTAAGACTATGAAAGGAATGAAACAACCTTCTGATATAGTTTGTAAATGATAAAATAATTTTTTGTATCTTGTCATATTTTAAAATTCTCCATAATGATGGATATTATTAGTTCATGTATTTTTGAACTGTTAAAATATCTTTATCTCCTCTTCCTGACAAATTTACTATTAAAATTTGTTTTTTATTTGGATTTAATTTCATTAATTTCATTGCATATGCTAAAGCATGAGAAGATTCTAAAGCAGGTATGATTCCTTCTTTTTTAGATAAAAAATTAAATGCTATAACTGCTTCTTTGTCTGTTATTGAATGGTATTTAACTTTGTTAATGCTATGTAACCAAGCATGTTCAGGTCCTACTGATGGAAAATCTAATCCAGAAGAAATAGACCAAGATTTTTCTATTTGTCCCTCTTTATTTTGTAAAATTTTAGATTTCATTCCAAAATAAATTCCTGTTTTTCCATTTTTTAATGAAGATCCATTCTTTTTTGTATCTAGTCCTAATCCTGCAGCTTCGATACCTATCAAAGATACTTTTTCTTCTTTCATAAAAGAAGAAAAGATACCAATTGCATTTGAGCCTCCTCCAATACAAGCAATGATTTTATTAGGTAATTTTCCTTCTTTTTTTAGAATTTGTTTTTTTGTTTCTTTTCCAATTATTTCTTGAAATGTTTTTACTATAGTAGGATAGGGATGAGGTCCTGCAGAAGTTCCTATCATATAATGAGCTGTTTTATATGTTGATGACCAATCTCTCATTGCTTCGTTACAAGCGTCTTTTAAAGATCGAGATCCTAATTTTACGCAAATTACTTTTGCTCCAAGTAATTTCATTCTAAAAACATTTGTTTCTTGTTTTTTAAAATCTTTTTCTCCCATATAAATTCTACATTTTAAATTGAATAATGCACACGCCATTGCAGTAGCAACTCCATGTTGTCCTGCTCCTGTTTCAGCAATTATTTCTGTTTTCTTCATTCTAATTGCTAGTAATGCTTGTCCTAAAACTTGATTTGTTTTATGTGCTCCACCATGTAAAAGATCTTCTCTTTTCAAATAAATTTTTGTTTTTGTGTTTTTAGTAATATTTTTGCATAATGTTAACGGCGTAGGACGTCCTGCATAATTTTTTAGAAAATTTGATAATTTATTATTGAAATTTTTGTTGTTTACTGCGTTTATAAACTCTTTTTCTAGTTGATATAAAGCTGGAACTAATATTTGTGGTACATACATACCGCCAAAATTTCCAAAATATGATTGTAATAGGTTCATAATTTTAAAAAAAGAAAAACGAATTTATATTAAAATTTTGTAATTTTTATTGGTATTCTCTAATAATTTTAAATACTAACTTAATTTTATTTTTATCTTTTATTCCCGGTTTTTTTTCTATTCCAGAATTGAAATCTAAACCGGAACATCCCATTGTTGAAGCTAAAAAACAGTTTTTAGGATTAATTCCACCAGATAAAATTACATTTTTTAAATATTGGTTTTTATCATTGTTTAATAATGACCAATCGAACGTTTTTCCTGTACCTCCTCCATTTTTATGATCTAGAACGTAAGAACTAACTAACTTCCAGTTTAAATCTGGAATTATTTTGTCTATTTTAAATGCTTTCCAAATTTTAGTTTTTTTTGGAATTTTTCTTATCAAATTTTTTATGTATTCTTGACTTTCATTTCCATGTAATTGGATTCCAAATAAAGATAAATTTTTAGTTATCTTTGATATATAGTCAATCGAGTTATTACAAAAAACTCCAATAAATTTTAATTTATTTTCATGATCGATTATATTTTTTGCAGTTATTTCATTTATTTTTCTTATTGAATTTTCACAAAATATTAATCCTCCATAAATACTGCCTGCTTGGTAAGCACGTTTTGCATCTTTTATTCTAGTTAAACCACACACTTTATTATTTCCAAATATTAAACTGCGTATAGCATATTCTGGTTGTGATGAAGACATTACATGTGTTCCAATTAGAAAACCATCTACTAATTTGCTTAATTCTCTAATTTGATTATATTTATTAATTCCTGATTCAGATATCAAAATTCTAGATTTAGGAATTTTTTTAGAAAGATTTTTTGTGGTATTGATATCTATTGAAAAATCATTTAAATTACGATTATTAATACCAATTATTGAAGCATTTAGTTTAATTGCTCTTTTTAGTTCTTTTTCATTATTTATTTCAGTTAAAACTGACATGTTCATTGATTTTGCAATATTAGAAAGTATTAAATATTGATTATCTTCTAATATAGATAACATTAGAAGTATAGCATCAGATTTATAATATCTAGCCAAATATATTTGATATGGATCGATAAAAAAATCTTTACATAAAATTGGTTGATTCAAGTAAGATCTAATAATTGGTATATATTCAAAGTTTCCTTGAAAAAATTTTTCATCAGTTACAACTGATACTGCAGAAGCATATTTTCTATAAATTGATGATATTTTAAATAAATCAAAATTTTTATTTAAAATTCCTGATGATGGAGAACTTTTTTTAAATTCAAAAATAAAAGCTGGATGAATATTTTTAATTGCAGAATAAAAATTTCTATTTGAATTTTTTATATTTTGTTTAATTTCAGATAAAGGTAAAGTTTTTTTTTTTTCTTTTATCCATAGTTTTTTATTTTCAATTATTTTTTTTAATATAGTTTTTTGCATATTTTTTTCTCAAAATTGAAGCAATAGATTTTATTTTTAAATAAGCAATTCCACTTTTTATAATTTTTATTGCATATTTTGTATTTTTTATTAAATTTTCGTTTCCAAATAGTTTTAATACTAAAGCTACATTCATAGCAATTGTATATTCATGTTTTTCGTTACCAATTCCCATAAGAATGTTTTGTGCAATTTGTAAATTGTTTTCTTTTTTGTTGTTTAAAAAAATATTTTGTTTAGTTAAAACATTTTCAATTCCAAAATTTTTTGCAGTTAGTTCATAAGAACTAATTATTCCATTTTTTAATTCTACGACTTTTGTAATTCCATTTAAAGTAACTTCATCTGTATTATTATTATTTACTAACATTACTCTACTATAGTTTAGTTCTTTACATACTTCGATCATAGGAAATAAAAGCTTTTCATCATAAACTCCAATTAATGCTAATGGAGGAGAAGATGGATTTAAAAGTGGAGCAATTAAATTAAATATTGTAGGAATTTTTAATTCTTGTCTTACTTTTTTATAGTATTTAAAACTAGAATAAAACTTATTTGCTAATAAAAAACATAAATTATATTTTTCTAGTAAATATCTAGAAGTACTTGGATTAACATCAATTGGCATTTTAAAAAAATTTAATAAATCAGCAGAACCTATAGTTCCAGTAATGCTATTATTACAATGTTTTATAATTTTTAATCCACATAAAGAAGAAACTATAGCACTAATAGTTGAAATATTAATTAGATTTTTTCCATCTCCACCTGTTCCTACTATATCAGCATATAAATAATCAGGTTTTGGAAAATATTTTTTTTGTTCTAAAAAAGCTTTTACAGCTCCTAATATTTCTGTTTTCTTCTCTCCCTTTACGTGCATTTTATATAGTACGTTTTTTAAAATAAAATTAGGAATTTTTCCAATTACTAGCTTTTTAAAAAAAAAATAACTTTCTTTCTCAGAAAGAGAGGATAAATTATTTATTTTATTTAAAATATTTTTCATTTTTTTATCAGAAAAAAAATTAAGTTAATTTTTTATATTTTACAACTAAACAATAAAATATTAAAGAATATAAATTTTTAAAAGTTGTATAAATAATTTTTTTTAGAAAAATATAAATTATACTCATATATAACTAAAAAAAATTAAAATTTTTTATTATTTTTATTTTTAATATACTAATATTTTTATAAAAAAATAACTTTTTAATAGGAGTATGCTTTTTGTGAAAAAAACATTTATTTTATTTTTGTTTATTTTAGTTACTGTTGTTTTAGGGACTACTTGGCTAGCTATGAAAGTAGCCTTACAAACTATGCCTCCTTTATTTATTACAAGTATCCGTTTTTTAATTTCTTTTATTTTGTTAGCTATATTGTCCATTTTTTTTAAAACAAAATTGTTCTTTCCTACTGAAAAACTAAAATTTAAATTTTTGTTATGTATTTTCTATTTTTTAATTCCATTTACTTTAATGTTATATTGTGGAAAATATGTAGAAATTTCGCTAGCATCCATTATATATTCCAATATGCCTGTGGTTATTTTATTTTTTTCTTTTATTTTAGAAAAAAAAAATATATGTTATTTAAAAAAAATAGGAATTATTTGTTCAATGCTTTCTTTAATAATTATTTTTTTTGAAAAAATATTATTTGGGTCTTTTCAAGAAATATTAGGAATAATTGGACTATTCATAGCTATGTTAAGTCATGCAATTATATATGTAATATCTAAAAAGGAATTTTCTGATTTTTCAGTAATTACATTAAATGCATTTCCTTCTTTTTTGTCTGGTCTATTATTATTAATAGGTTCATTACTTTTTGAGCATCCTAATGTTATGTTTTTTTCTAAAAAATCAATTTTAGCTACAATTTATCTAGGAAGCATTGTAGGAGTATTTGGAATATTATCTTATTTTTATTTACAAAAAAAAACTACCCCTTTAATTTCTTCAATGGTTTTTCTATTTTTTCCATCCATTCCAGTAGGATTTGAATATTTTTTTTATAATAAATTTCTATTTAGAATAGAGTTGTTCTCGGCTTTTTTTTCTTTTTTTGGTATAATGATAATTATATCGTCATCCTTTTTTTTAAAAAAAAAAAATTATTAAAAAATTTTTAATTTTATTAAAATATCATGAAAGAAAAAGTGCAAAAGATATTAGCTAATGCTGGATTTGGTTCTAGAAGAGATTTAGAAAAAAAAATTTATTCAAAAAAAATATATATAAATAATAATTTAGTAAAGATTGGAATGAGAATAAATGCAAACGATATAAAAAGTTTTATTTTAGATAAAAAAAAAATATTTTTTAAAAGAAAAATATCATTTCCACCTAAAGTCCTTTTGTATCATAAAAAAAATGGAGAAATTTGTAGTAATTCAACTAAAGAAAAAAAAAACACAGTATTTCAAAAAATACCACAATTAAAACATGGAAAATGGATTTTAATAGGAAGATTAGACTTAAATTCATCAGGTCTTTTATTGTTTACTTCTAGTGGAAAACTAGCAAATTCTTTAATGCATCCTAAATATAGGATAGAAAGGAAATATAAAGTTAGAGTATTTAGTAAGTTTGATAGTAAAAAAAAAATAAACATTCTAAAAAATGGCATAAAATTAAAAGATGGATTTTCTAAATTTAAATATATTAAATTTTTTAGTGGAATTGGGAAAAATAAATGGTATATAGTTTCTTTAAATAAAGGAAAAAATAGAGAAATTAGAAGAATGTGGAAACATGTAAATTGTCAAGTAAATAAGTTGATTAGAATTAGCTTTGGTAATATCAAACTTCCAAAAAATTTATTGCCAGGTTGTTATAGAGAACTTGATCAATTAGAAATAAAAAGAAAATTTAAGTTCTTCAACATCTAATATTTAAATATTTTAAAAAAGATTTAAAAAAACAATTTTTATAAGTTTTTATAATTTATTGTAAAATTGAATACAATTGGTAAATAATAATTTAAGTTAAGCTTTAAATATCTGATAGAATTGAGTAAAAGTTATGAAAAAATCTTTAGTCATAGTTGAATCTCCGGCTAAATCAAAAACTATTAATCGCTATTTAGGAGATAAATATTTAGTTAAATCTTGTTTTGGTCATATAAGAGATTTACCTGTTAATTCTTCAAAAAATAAAAAAATAATAAAAAAAAAAAATAAAACATTTTTATTAGGATTTGAAAAAGAAAATTTAATTAATAAAATAGGGGTTGATCCTTATAAAAATTGGAAAGCTGAATACTCAATTCTTCCAGGAAAAAAGAAAATAATTACAGAACTAAAAAGAATTTCAAAAAAAGCAGAACACATATATTTAGCTACAGATTTAGATAGAGAAGGTGAAGCAATTGCTTGGCATTTAAAAGAAGTATTAGGAGAAAAAGATCAAAAATTCAGTCGAATTATATTTAATGAAATAACTAAAGAATCTATTTTAACAGCATTTAAAAAACCATGTTTATTAAATATGAATAGAGTGAATGCACAACAAGCTAGAAGATTTATGGATAGAATTGTAGGTTATATGATTTCTCCTTTATTATGGGAAAAAGTTTCTAGAGGTTTGTCAGCTGGTCGAGTGCAATCTGTAGTTGTAAAAATGATTGTAGATAGAGAAAATTTAATACGAAATTTTATTCCTAAAAAAAGTTGGAAAATACAAGTTACTGTATGTAATAAAAAAAATCAATCACTAAAAATGATGGTTACTCATTATAAAAAAAAAAAAATAAAAATAGAAAGTCTTAAAAAAGCTAAAAATTTTCTAAAACAAATTAAATCTTCTAAATTTTATGTTTCTTCAATCGAAGATTCTATATCATATCAATCACCTTATCCTCCTTTTACTACTTCAACTTTACAACAATATTCTAATATTTATTTAGGTTTTGGAGTAAATAAAACCATGTTTCTTGCACAAAAATTGTATGAATCAGGATATATTACATATATTAGAACAGATTCAACAAATATCAGTGAGAAGGCTGTAATAAAAGCAAGAGATTATATTCTTAATAAATTTGGAAAATTATATTTACCTAAAATTAGTTTCAAGAATAAGAATAAACATAAAAAAAAGCATGAACAAGGAGCTCATGAGGGAATTCGTCCAACAAATGTATTAATAAACAAAAATAATTTAAAATTAGTTGAAAAAAATATAAAAGAATTATATGCAATGATTCATTGTAGATTCGTTGCTTCTCAGATAAAATCCACTAAGTATAAATTACAAAAAATTACTTTAGAATCGGATGATTTTCAGTTATCTCATAAATATAAAGTTTTAGTATTTGACGGCTGGAAAAAAGTTATGAATTATTCTGATTTAGAAAAATATAAGAGTCCATTTTTTTTGACATGCATAGGCAAACAAGTAAATTTAGATTCTGTATCTATACAACAAATCATATCTAATGCACCTACTAGATTTAGTCAAGCAACTCTAGTAAAAGAACTTGAAAAAAAAAGAATTGGTAGACCTTCTACTTATGCATCTATCATCTCTACGATACAAAATCGTGGATATGTAAATGTTAAGAATAATAAATTTTATTCTAAAAAAATGGGAGAAATTGTTACAGATCGTTTAAATTGTTCTTTTAAAAACCTAATGAGTTATAAATTTACAGCAGAAATGGAAGACAAACTAGATCAAATTGATAATAATTTAATTAATTGGAAAATAGTTTTAAATAGTTTTTTTTATAGTTTCTATAAACAATTTAAAAAAGCAATTAAATCACCAAAATTAGGTGGTATGATACCAAATAAAATTATTTTAACAAATATGAATTGTGCTAAATGTTTTAAAAAAATGGTTATAAGAACAGCAATTACTGGAATTTTTTTATCTTGTTCTAATTATGAAAAATTTAAAAAAAAGTGTAGGTACACAATATCTTTAATTCCAGAAAAAGACGTTTTATTAAAAAACAAAAAAACCAATTTTAAACATAAAATATGCAATTTGTGTAAATCAAACATGGATTTATATTTTATTAATTTTAAATTAATGTTGTTCATTTGTAGTAATAATTTATATTGTTCAGAGTTTGTAATAGAAAAAAATAATGATTTTAAAAATTATTTTTTAAAAAATAAAAAAAGTATAAAATGTAATTTTTGTAATTCAAATATGGTTTTAAAATTTGGAAAATTTGGAAAATTTTTAAAATGTTCAAATCATGATTGCAAAAATACAAAGAACATAAATAACATGCAAAAAAATTTATTTAAAATCAAACCTATTATATTACCTAATTTACTATGTGAAAAATCTAATGCATGTTTTGTTTTAAAATCTGGAGTTTCCGGAATTTTTTTTGCAGCAAGTACTTTTCCAAAATCTAAAGAAACTAGAACTCCTTTTATTGAAGAACTCGTTCGATTTAGAAATTTATTGCCAAAAGAAATTTTATATTTAACAGATGCTCCAATAGTTGACGATGAGGGAAATAAAACGATATTAAGATTTAACAAAAAAGAAAAAATTCAGTTTATCGGTTCTAAGAAAAATGGAAAATTTACTTCTTGGAAAAGATATTTTATTAATGGAAAATGGAACATACAAAATTAATATTTTTTATTGTCCTCATTTGTTCTTTATAAAAAATTTTATTTAATTTAACAAATTTTTAAATGAATATTTATTAAAAAAAAATAATAAAAAATTTTGAGGAATAAAGTAATGAAATTACAACAACTGCGTTATATTGTTGAAGTAGTTAATCATCAACTCAATGTTTCTTTAACTGCAATGAATTTATATACTTCTCAACCAGTTATCAGTAAACAAGTTAAAATGTTAGAAGATGAATTAGGCATGAAAATATTTTCTAGAAATGGTAAACATTTAACTAGTATTACTCCAACTGGAAAAAGAATTGTTCAAATTGCTAGAGATATTCTTTATAAAATCGAATCTATAAAATCAATTTCAGATAAACATAAATGTATTGACAAAGGTACGTTATATGTTGCAACAACATACACACAGTCTCGTTATATATTACCAAATGTAATAAAAAATTTTGTAAAAAAATATCCTAATATTTCATTACATATTCATCAAGGATCTCCAAAACAAATAGCAACATCCGTATTAAAAGGATATGCAGATTTTGCGATTGCAGCAGAATCATTTCATTTATATGATGATTTACTAATGCTACCATGTCATCATTGGAGTCAATCCATTATTGTTCCTAAAGATCATCATTTATCTAATAAAGAAAATATTACAATAGAAGAATTATCAAATTATCCGTTAGTAACATATGCTTTTGGATTTGCTGGTAGATCAGAGTTAGATAAAGCATTTAATCGTGTTGGTTTACATCCTAAGATAGTTTTTACAGCAACTAATTCAGATATTATTAAAACTTATGTTAGATTAGGATTAGGAGTAGGAATCGTTGCTAATATGGCAATAGAAAAAGACATAGATTCTGATTTAGTAAAAATTTCTACAAATAATATATTTAAAGTTAATACAACAAAATTAGGATTTTTAAAAACTATGTTTTTAAAACCATACATGTATGATTTTATAAATTTTTTCTCCTCTCATTTAACTAAAAATACAATCGATCGAGCATTATCAGTTTCGTCTAAAAAAGATATAGATAATATTTTTAAGAAATTTTTATTACCTTCTTTTTAAAACAAAACAATTTTTTCTAAAAAAATTAAATATGTATTTTTTTTTAAATAATTTTTTTAATTTTTTATAAAAGTTCTTTTATTTTTTTTTGTATTATACGAATAAATTTATAATTTCCTATTAATGCAATTCCAGATTGAAGATAATTTGAACCACCATTAATATCACATATTAAAGAACCTGATTCTTTTAGTTGTAATTGTCCTGCTAAAAAAAAATATGGTTTAAAATTACAATGTAGTAAAAAGTCAAATCTACCATTTGCTATATAAGCTAAATCTAAAGTAGATGAACCAGTGCAACGAAATTTAACTTTTTGTAATATAAGTAAATTAATAATTTTTAAATATAAAAATGAAAGTTTTTGATTTTTATGAATATTATCATTAATTGCTATAGATGAAATAGAAAAACTATGAATTTCACTACATCTAATTCTATATCCATTTAGTTGTGCTCCTTTTCCATTTATTGCAGTAAAAAGTTCGTTTTTAAAAGGATCGTATATAGCGGATATAACAGTATTGTTCTTAATTTTTATAGCTATTGAAGTAGAAAAATGTGGTAAATTTTTTTTAAAATTATCTATTCCATCAATTGGATTAATTATCCAAACGATTGTTTTTTTTAGAAAAGTTTTATGAATTTTATATTGAGAATCAATAACATGATCAGGATAAGATTTTTGAATAATTTCTATCATTTTATTTTGGACCACATTAATAACATTTTTAATAAAATGATCATTTTTTTTTTTATCTAAATTGATTATGTTTTTTTTTAAATCGTATTTTTGTATTAACAAATTTCCACTTTTACGAACTGCTCGTATTGCAATATTTAACATTGGATACATAAAATTTTTCTCCTAAAATTCATATTTTAGACATTTTTCTAATCTAAATTTTGTTTAATTTAATAAAAATTTTTTAAAATTTATTCAATAATTTTGATTAGATTAACAGTAATTAAAGTTAATTTATACATTTTTTTTTATTCTTAAAATTGAAATTTAATTTAGGTGTTATATGTCAAATAAAATATTAAAATCTTATTTTTTTCCAGAAAAAATAAATTTATTAAATTTAAATCATAAAAATTTATGCCATCTTTTTTTAAAATTAGGAGAACCATGTTTTAGAGCAGAACAAGTTATGAAATGGATTTACCATTATTATTGCGATGATTTCATGAAAATGAATAACTTGAAAAAAAAATTAAGAAATAAATTACATGAAATTGCTGTAATATTTCCTCCTAAATTTAAAAAAAAAAAAAATCAATTGATGGAACGATAAAATGGAATGTTTCTATTAATTCAAATTCAGAAGTAGAAACCGTTTATATTCCAGAAACAAATAGATCTACTTTATGTATTTCTTCTCAAGTTGGTTGTTCTTTAAAATGTCAGTTTTGTTTAACTGGTCAACAAGGGTTTAGTTGTAATTTGAATGTTTCTCAAATAATAGGACAACTATGGACTGTGTCAAAAATGTTTTTTAAGGGTAATAAAGACATTCCTTTTCCAATTACTAACGTTGTTTTTATGGGTATGGGTGAACCTTTATTAAATTTTAAAAATCTTGTTACTTCTTTAGAAATTATGTTAAATAAGCTTTCTTTTGGATTATCTAAACATCGTGTAACAGTTTCTACTGTGGGAATAGTTCCAGCAATAAATAAACTAAGCACTTTAGTTGATGTATCCCTGGCAATTTCGTTACATGCTCCCAATGACATTATTAGAAACTATTTAGTTCCTACTAATAAAAAATATAATATATCTTCGATATTAAAATCTGTAAAAAAATATCTTATTTATTCTACTGCTAATCGTAATAAAGTAACCATAGAATATGTTATGTTAGATTCAATTAATGATAGTCTACAACATGCAAAAGAACTATTTTCTATATTAAGAGAAATTCCTGTAAAAATTAATTTAATTCCTTGGAATAAATTTAAAACATCAAAATTTCGTTCTAGTAGTTTTGATAAAATAAAAAAATTTTCTAATTTTTTAAGAAAGAAAGGAATTGTAACTACTATTAGAAAAAATCGTGGTTTTGATATTTATGCTGCTTGTGGACAATTATCTAGTAAAATATAAGTACTTTTTAGTTATTTGTTTCAAAATAAGTAAAATTTTTGTTAATTTGTATGAAAAATAGTAAAAATGTTTTGTTTTATTATTAAATTTTAAAAAACTATTTTAATTTAATTGGAAAAAAATTTTTTTTAAAATTTTTTGTTAGATTTTAGTTAGATTAATTTTATTAATATTTTATTTCATGTTTTTTTTTTAATTTTTGTAAATTTTTTTAAGGAGAAATTAGTGGATCATAAGTTTCAATCAATGAGAGGTATACATGATTATTTGCCAAAGGAAATATATATTTGGAACTATATAGAAAACGCTGTAAAAAAAATTTTAAACAATTATTGTTATTCAGAAATACGTATTCCAATTATGGAAAAAACTGTTTTATTTAAAAAGACAATAGGAAGTGTTACTGACATTTTCGAAAAAGAAATGTATTCTTTTATAGATTTAGGTGGAAACAAGATTTCTCTGAGACCAGAGGGAACAGCAGGTTGTGTTAGAGCTTGTATAGAAAATGGATTGCTACATAATCAAGTTCAAAAATTATGGTATTTAGGACCAATGTTTCGATATGAAAGACCTCAAAAAGGAAGATATCGACAATTTTATCAATTTGGAGTAGAAACATTTGGTTTATTTGGTATTGAAATAGATTTAGAATTAATTTTAATCACGGTTCGTTTATGGAAAAAATTAAATATTTTAAATGAATTAAAACTAGAGATTAATTCTATTGGTTCTAAAACATCAAGATCTTTATATGAAGCTGATTTAAAAAGTTTTTTACATAAAAATAAATTATTTTTAGACAAAAAGAGCATATTAAGAATGTATAGGAATCCTATTAGGGTTTTAGATAGTAAAGATGAAAATACTCAAAAAATTTTAAAAGATGCTCCTGTTTTAAAAAACTATTTAGATAATATTTCTGTTTTTCGTTTTAAAAATTTGTGTTCTTTTCTAGATGAGTTAAAAATAAAATACGAAATAAATAATAATTTAGTAAGAGGTTTAGATTATTATAACGATACTGTTTTTGAATGGAAGACTGACAATAATTTAGGATCTAAAAAAACTATATGTGCAGGAGGTAGATATGATAAATTAGTTGAAAATATTAGTGGTAAATTTGTTCCTGCAATGGGTTTTGCTATAGGAATGGAAAGATTAATTTTAACTTATAAAAGTTTATCTGTTATAAAAAAAATTAATGCTAACTCTAGATTAGACATTAATATTATTATATCAGAATTGGATTCTGAATATTTAAAATTAGTTGAAAGTATCAGAAATTATTTTTCTAATTTAAAAATAAAAATAAATTTTTTGAAAATTAATAAAAAGAAAGAATTTAAATTTTTAAATAATACTAAAATTAGTATTGTTTTATTAATTTTAAAAAAAAACAAAAAATCAAAAAAAATTATTTTAAAAAATTTTAGAAATGGTGAAAGCAAAATTATTTTTTATAAAGACGTTAAAAAAATATTAAAAAGTATCTTTTAAATATTTATTCTTATGATAAAAAATCATTTTTTTAAATTAAGGGAAAAAATATGTTTTTTTCTAATCTTAAACTTTTTGAATACGATTTAGAATTATGGAATTCCATAAAAAAAGAAAAAAAAAGACAAGAAAACTGTATTCAATTAATAGCTTCAGAAAATTATGCAAGTTTATGTGTTATGGAAGCTCAGGGGTCACAATTAACTAATAAATATGCTGAAGGTTATCCTGGAAAACGTTATTATGAAGGATGTAAATATGTTGATGAGATAGAAGAATTAGCTATAAATCGAGCAAAAAAATTATTTAACGTCAATTATGCTAATGTTCAACCACATTCAGGATCTCAAGCTAACTTCGCAATTTATCAAGCATTATTGTCTCCTGGTGATACTATTTTAGGAATGAATTTATCCCATGGTGGACATTTAACACATGGTTCTCCAATTAATTTTTCAGGAAAAATTTATAAGTCCATATCATATAGTTTAAATAACAAAGAATACATTAACTATGAAGAAATACATTTTTTAGCAAAAAAACATAAACCTAAATTAATTATTGGAGGATTTTCTTCATACTCAAGGATATGTGATTGGAGAAAAATGAGAGAAATAGCAGATGAAGTAAATTCGTATCTTGTAATTGATATAGCACATATTGCTGGTTTAGTAGCAGCTGGTTTATATCCTAGTCCTGTTGATCATGCTCATTTTGTTACCTCAACTACTCATAAAACTTTAGGCGGTCCTCGAGGAGGATTAATATTATCCAATTGTAAGAATTTAAAATTATATAAAAAAGTAGATTCTTCTGTTTTTCCTGGAACACAAGGAGGTCCATTAATGCATGTAATTGCAGCTAAAGCAGTGGCTTTTAAAGAAGCTTTAAATCCTATTTTTAAAAAATATCAAAAACAAATTTTAGAAAATACAAAATATATGTCTTATTTATTTCTCGAAAAAGGATATAATATAATTTCTGGAGGAACCGATAGCCATCTTTTTTTATTAAATTTAAAAAATAAAAACATTACTGGTAAAGATGCAAGTAAAACTTTAAATAAAGCTAACATTATAGTAAACAAAAATTCCATTCCTAACGATTCAAGGAATGCTTTTATTACTTCAGGAATTAGAATAGGAACTCCTTCTATTACTAGAAGAGGTTTTAAAAAGCCAGAAATTAAGAAAATTTCATTTTTAATAATGAAAATTTTAGAAAATTTTAAAAGCAAAAACACTATACGTTCAGTAAAAAATGAAGTTTTATCTTTATGTTCAAAATTTCCCATATATTTTAGAAAGTAATTTTTTATTTTAAAAAACATTTTTAATCATTTTAAACTAATAATATTTTATTAAAAATAAATAATATTTTTTTTACTTTTGATAAGAAGTAATTATTATTAAAATATCTCTCCTTATTAAAGGAAGAGATATTTAGATAAAAAAATTTAAATTTAAATTTAAAAGAAAATATAATAAATAAAAAATATTTTTATTAAAAATTATTTATAAAATTATAAGGCTGCATTATAAAAATTTTGTTTGTTTGTTAAAGAAGAATCTAAAAAATTTATTTTTTCTTTGTTATTTTTTTCTTTTATTGTATTTCTTTGAATTTTTAAGTTTAGTTTTTTAAACAAATTTAGATCATCTTTTTCGTTTGGGTTAGCCGTAGTTAATAATTTACATCCATAAAATATAGAATTAACACCTGCCATAAAACACATAGCTTGAGTTTGACTATTCATTTGTTTTCTTCCAGCTGAAAGACGAATATAAGAAGTTGGCATCATAATTCTAGTAATTGCTACTATTTTAATAAAATCAAAAGGATCAATTTTGTTATTTTTTTCTAATGGTGTTCCTGGAACAGGAACTAACATATTAATTGGAATACTTTCTGGATTTTTTTTAAAGTTGGATAATTCCACTAACAATTTAATTCTATCTTCTAATTTTTCCCCCATTCCTAAAATTCCTCCAGAACAAACCTTTATTCCATATTTTTGTACAAAATTAATTGTAGTTATTCTTTCGTCATAATGTCTAGTTGTTATAATTTTTTTATAAAACTCTCTTGAAGTATCTAAATTATGATTATAAAAATCTAAACCGGCAATTGCTAATTTATTTGCTTGAATTTCTGTTAATGACCCTAAAGTCATGCATGTTTCAAGCCCTAATTTTTTGATTTCTTTGATAATTTTTTGTAAATATGGAATATCTCTATTTTTTGGATTTTTCCATGCTGCTCCCATACAAAATCTAGTCGATCCAATCGATTTTGCTTTTTTAGCAGCATTGATGACATCTTTTATTTTAAGTAATGATTCTTTTTTAATTTCTGTTTTGTATCTAGAGCTTTGAGGACAATATTTACAATCTTCAGGACAAGATCCGGTTTTTATAGAAAGCAAAGTACTAATTTGTATTTCTTGAGGATTAAAATGTTTTCTATGTACTTGTTGAGCTTCAAACATTAAATTAAAAAATGGTTTTTGTGTTAATTCAATTGCTTTTTCATAATTCCAACATTTTTTCATAATATATTCCAAATTTTTTATATCTTACAAATATATCTTTGTAATAAAAAGATATATTTTCTAAATATTTTTTATAACTAAAAAAAATAGAACATTTTCTAATTTAAGTATTTTGTTAAAAAATTATGAATTTTTTATTTTCTTTATTTAAAAAAATATAATTTTTATTTTTTATAATTTTAAAATTTTAAAAAATTAAGTTTGAATTTTTTATTAAAGTTAATGACTGTATGAAAATATTCTTTATATTAATAATTTTTATTTAAATTATTAATTAATTTTATAAATTAAAGTCCATAAAGGACCTTTTTTAGTTTTATATCTATTAATTAATCGAATGAAACCTGTATTTTTTGATATTTTATAAATACTAATATAATTTGAAATTTGTCCAGCAGATATTAAAAATTTCCCATTTTTATCTATATCAAATGATCTTGGTTGTTGTTCTGTAGAAAATTGTGTTATTTTTTTTAATATTTTTGTTTTTTTATTTATAAAAAAAACAGAAATAATACTTTTTGATCTATCAGCTGCATATAAATAATTTTCGCACGGAGAAATTTTAATTTCAGAACCCCAGGCTTTATCAGAATTGTTTGAAAAATCAATTATTTTTACTGTTTGAACTAAATTCACTGTGTGGTTTTTTACGGAAATAGACCATACATCAACTGTGCTGTTCAGTTCATTTATAGAATAAAAAAGTTGATTATTTAATTTGCTACATATTATGTGTCTAGGACCAGAGTTTATTTTCGATTGTAGAATTGGTTGAATAGGATTTAAAAAAATTTTTTTGTTTTTAAAAATGAAAAAATAAATTTTATCTGATTTAAGTGACGTTGTAAAAACATAATTATTATTATTAGAAAAAACAACTGAATGACATCCAAATATATTTTTAAAAAAATTCTTTGGTTGTTTAGGAATTCCAAACTTATTAATTTCACATAAAATTAAAGTGTTTGAACCATATGAACTACATAATAAAATTTCATTATTTTTGTCGATAGAAATATAGTTTGGTGTGTTTTTTATTGGTGTTATATGTACTATTTTTAATAATCCGTTCTTGTTAATTTTGTAAGTTACAATTGCACAATTAGGTCTAATTCCTGCATATAATAAATTTTTTTTTCTAGAAATTGTTAAAGGTTGAACTTCACCATATGTTTTTACTGTTTGTAATAAAGATAAACTACCTTCTTTTGAAAGATCCCATACTTCTATGCAACGTTCTTGTGGAGAAGATATATATAAAACTTGTTTCATATTTTATAATCTTAATTATTTTAAATGAATGTTTATTATTTTATGTTAAATTTAATTAAATTTAATTTTTTTTAAACAATTTATAATTTTTTTCTTTTTAATAAGTTTAAAAAATTTTTTATCCATAATACTCTTTCATTTCCATTGTTTATTTTTTTAAAAAATTTGATTTTTTTAGAATTTTCTATTTTCCATTTGTTAGGTTCTGAATTAATTATTTGTAATAATTTTTTAAAATTAATTAAATTCATTTCATTAAATTGAATAACACCGCCTTCTTTATTAAAATGAATTTTTTTTATTCCTAATTTTTTAGCATAAATTCTAATTTTAGCAATATTTATCAAATTTTTGGAAAAAATAGGCATTTTTCCAAATTTTTTTATCATGTCGTTTTTTATTTTCTTTATTGTCTCTATGTTATTAGAAACGGCAATTTTTCTATAAAAACTAATTCTATGATTAATATTAACAATATATTTTGTAGGAATTAGAGACGGTATGCATAATTCTATTTCTGTGTTTAATTGAAATAATTTATTTAAAGAAAATTTTTCTCCTTTTTTAATAGATGAAATAGCTTTTTTTAAGATTTTTTTATAAAGCACAGATCCAATGCTTTCTATATGACCACTTTGTTCTTTTCCTAACATTTTTCCAATTCCACGAATTTCTAAATCTTTTTTAGATAAAACAAATCCTGATCCTAATTTCTGATGTAAACTAATTGATTCTAATCTTTTTTTTGCATTATAATTAATACTTTCATAATGTTCTACTAATAACCAAATATATGATTGTTTATTTGTTCTTCCTATTCTTCCCCTTAGTTGATGTAATTGAGATAATCCAAATTGATCAGACTGATGTACCAACATTGTATTAGCTCTAGGTATATCAATCCCTGTTTCTATAATTGTAGTACATATTAGAACATCAAAAACATGTTTCCTAAAATCATTCATAATTTTTTCTAGTTCTTTTTTGTTCATTTTCCCGTGTGCTACTTTTATTTTTGATTCTGGAACTAATTTTGACAACGTTTGTGAGAATCTATTTATACTTTTAACTTTATTATATAAATAATAAACTTGACCTCCTCTTTTTATTTCTTTGAGAATTGTTTTTCGAATTAACTTAGGATCATATTTTTTAATAAAAGTTTTAACTGGAATTTTTTTCTGAGGAGGAGTTGCTATAATAGATAAATCTCTTATTCCATGAATAGCCATATTTAAAGTTCTAGGTATTGGAGTAGCTGTTAAAGTTAATATATCAATGTTTAACGATAAAGATTTTATTTTTTCTTTTTGAGAAACTCCAAATCGATGTTCTTCATCAATAATTAAAAGTCCTAAATTAGACCATTTTAAATTTTTAAATAATATTTGATGTGTCGTAATAACAATATTTGTTTGTCCTGATTTTATTCCAGATAAAACTTGATGAACTTCTTTTTTAGTGCAAAATCTAGACAATTTTTTTATTTCTAGATTCAGATATGAAAATCGGATAATAAAATTGTCATAATGTTGTTGTACTAACAACGTAGTAGGTACAAGAATAACCACTTGTTTTTTATTATTTACCGCTAAAAAACAAGCTCTCATAGCAACTTCAGTTTTACCAAATCCTACATCTCCGCAAACTAATCGATCCATTGGTTGCTGTTTTTGCATATCTTTAACAACATCTTCAATAGTTTTTTTTTGATCAATTGTTAATTTATAAGGAAATTTCTTACAAAAAAAATCGTATTCTTTTTTATTTAAAATAAAAGAAAATCCTAATTGTGTAGCTCTATTTGCATAAATATCTAATAGTAATGCAGCATCGTCATAAATTTCTTTTATTATTTTTTTTTTGTTTTTAGACCAATTTTCATTACCTAATTTATTTAAAATAACATCTTTGTTTGTTTTGTATTCGTATTTTGTAATTAAATTTAAAGAAGACACAGGAACATACAATTTTGTTTTTCCAGCGTATTCAATAACGAAGTATTCTCCTTCTAATCCGTTATTTTTAATTGTAACTAGGCCTTTGTATCTACCTATTCCATGTTCCAAATGTACAACAATTTGATTAATTTCCAATTTTTTTATTTTTCTTTTTTATAATTTGAATATTATATATATGATTTTTTTTTTAATAATATTTAAAAATATTGTTTGAAATAATTCAAAGTTTATAATTTAAGTTTAACAAATTTCATATATCTTACATTAATAAAATTATTAATGTTTTTTTGAAATTTAAAATTATATTTTTATATATTTATTTTTTGATAAAAAAATAAAATTATGTTAAGAATATTTTTTTTTAAATTAATAAATGTTTTTCAAAAAAATATTATGAACATAAAAAAAACATATTTCAACATTAAAAATGTTATTTTTTTTATTGTATTAAGATTTTTTTTCAAAAAAAAAAATTTTTTTTTTGGAAATATTATAAATAATATATCCATTTTAGGAATTATTATTTCAATATCTGGATTAATTATCTCTTCTTCTATTATGAATGGATTGGATAATAAAATTATTTCTAACATATTAAATCTATCATCTCATATTAATATTTCTGTAAAAAAGGACATAAATATTAAAACAAAAATCCCTAAATTCTTTTTTGAAAATAATATTAATAGAATTATTCCAATGTCTGAAAAAAAAATAATAATTTACACAGATCATAATTTTGATATTGGAAATTTAATAATAATAAACAAAAAAAACAAATTTCTTTTCAATAAATATCAGTATAGTTACTATTATTCGAAATTTAATAATTTAAAAAATGAAATTTTTTTAAATAAAAATCTTGCAAAATCCTTAAATATTAATTTAGGAGATAAATTTTATTTATTTTTTCCAAAATTTAAAATTAATAATAATTTTTTTTATTCAAAAAATTATTCTTTTTATTTTTCTGGTTTTTTTGTTTCAAATAGTGATTTTGATCAAAATGAAATTATTTTATTTTATAAAAATAATAATGAAAAAATATCAAATATGATTAAAAAAATGTCTCTAAAATGGAAAATATGGTTAAAAAATCCATTTTTAGCTCAAAATTTTAAAGATAAATATAAAAATATTAATTTTTTAATAACAACTTGGAAAGATCAAGAAAAAGAATTGTGTTCTTTAATATTTTTAGAAAAAAAAATTAGTAGTTTTTTATTTCTTTTAGTTTTTTTTATAGGAGTGATAAATATTTTAATATTAACGAATTTAAATATAATTGAAAAAGAAAAAGATTTTTCGATTTTGTTGGTTTTAGGGATTAAAAAAAGAGATATTTTTTGTATATTTTTTTTACAATATTTAATAAATTGTTTTTTAGGATTAACTTTAGGAAGTTTGCTTGGAATATTGATTACTAAAAAAATTAATTTTTTTATGAAATTAATTTTTTCTGATATGGATTTATTAACGATAAAACCAATTATTTTAATTTCAGACATTTCTTTTTTTATAAAAATAACTATTTTTTTTAGTTTTTTTTCTATTATATATCCTTTTTTTAAAGTTATTAAAATGAAACCTATTAAGGTATTATCAAATGAATAAAAAATTATTTTTGTTAGAATGTTGTAATGTTTATAAAAATTATATTTTAAATAAAAAAAAAAAACATATTCTTAACAATATTTGTTTAAAAATTAAAAAAGGAGATATGATCTCTATAGTAGGAAATTCAGGTTCTGGAAAAAGTACGTTGTTATATTTATTAGGATCCTTAGAAATTCCCAGTAAAGGAGAAATTTTTTTTAATGGGGAATCCATGTTAAAAATGAGTTCTAATCAAAAAGCTTTGTTGAGAAATAAAAAAATAGGTTTTATATATCAAAACTATAATTTATTACTTGATTTTAACTTATTAGAAAATGTATCTTTACCATTATTGATTTCTGGAGAAAATGTAAATAAATCTATAATGAAGTCAAAAAAAATTTTATCTTTAGTTGGATTAAAAAAAAAAATTTCTTATTATCCTTCAAATATTTCTGGTGGAGAAAGACAAAGAGTAGCTATAGCTAGAGCATTAGTAAATAACCCTAGTTTAGTTTTAGCAGATGAACCAACTGGAAATTTAGATAGTGAGAACACAAAATTAGTTTTTAATATGTTAAAAGAACTAAATTGTATTAATAAAAGTTCATTTATTATTGTTACCCATAATGAATTTCTTGCAGAAAGTCTTCCTAAACAAAAAATCATGATATCTGGAGAATTATTTGATAAAAAATAACTTTTCTTTAAAAAAGAAATTGATTTTATCATTTCTTATTGCTAATAGATTTTATAAAGGAAAAAATCGAAATGGTATACAGAAATTAACTTTATTAATTTCTAAAATTGGGATCATTCTTGGAATGATTGTTTTTATAATTAGTTTTAGCATTATAAATGGATTTAAAAAAGAACTGAACGAAAAAATTTTATCTACAGTTGGACATATAAATATAGAATGCCAAAATAATAATTTTTATAAATTTAATCATGTCAAAAATGTTGTTAAATCTATAACAAATAATAATATTATTGAAGTAAATCCATATATTCGTATTTATGGAATTTTAAATTCCGGGGAAAATATAGAAACAGTTCAAATTAATAATTTTGATTTTTACAATAAAAAAAAATCTAATTATAATTATAAATATATAAATTTTAATGTATTAAAAAAAACTAAAAGAAATTCTCATCAAGTAATTATAGGATTTGATTTAGCAAAATCACTTAAAATTAAATTAGAAAATCACATTAATTTATTTGTTTCTAATTTAAAAAAAAAAACTCTTTTAAAAATATAGAATTAACAGTAATTGGATTTTTTAAGTCAAATAGTTTTCTTGATAAAAAAATGATTTTTATACCAACCACTGATTTACAAAAATATTTAAAAATAAAAAAAGATAAATATTCTGGATTAGAAATTAAAATCAAAGATCCTTTTTTATCCGAAAAAATATCAAATTTAATTTTGTCTAAAATAAAAAAAAAAAATATATCTATTTATACTTGGAAGGATAAATATGGATATATTTATTATGATATTAAAAGTATGAAGACAATTATTTATATCGTTGTTATATTAATTTTTTTAATATCTGCTATTGGAATTTCTTCTATTTCTACTATTTTATTATTAAAAAAACAAAAAGAAATCAAAATCTTAAAATCTATTGGTGTACAAAACTCAGTTATTCAATTAATATGCTATATTTATGGCTTTAGGTTTATAATTGAAGGATTAATTTTAGGAATAATAATTAGTTTGTTTATAGTTTATAATTTTTATTATTTTATAAAAAAAATAAATTGCTTTCTACAATCTGTAATTAACTTAAAAGAAATATATTTTTTAAATTTTATTCCTATGTCTTTAGAAATAAAAAATATTTTTTTTTCTGTATCAATTGTTTTTATTTTAGGATTCTTAACAATTTTTTTTGGAATTTGTTATATTAATAAAAATAATGTTAAATAAAAAAAAAATAATTTTTAGTAAAAATCAATAAACACTAGTAATATATTATTAAATTATAAGAAATAAGTTTCTTTTTAAATAAGTAGTTAAATTTAAAATAATTTTTGAATTTTAATGGAGGTACAATGACTGCTATAAAAGTAGGTATCAATGGTTTTGGTAGAATTGGTAGAATTGTATTCCGATTAGCACAAAAACGAAAAAACATAGAAATTGTAGCCATTAATGATCTTATTAGTCCTGAATATATAGCCTATTTATTAAAATATGATTCTACTCATGGTCAATATAATAAATCAATTGTTGTTGGAAAAGATTTTTTAATAGTAAATGAAAAAAAAATAAAAATATTTTCTGAAAAAGAACCAAAAAAAATAAATTGGGGTGATTTATCTGTTGATGTTGTAGTAGAATCTACTGGATTATTTTTAACTAGTAAAATGGCAAACGGCCATATTATGGCAGGAGCTAAAAAAGTTATTATAACTGGACCTTCTCAAGATGATACTCCAATGTTTGTCAAAGGAGTTAATTTTGATGCTTATAATGGCGAGAATATTGTTTCTAATGCTTCTTGTACTACTAATTGTTTAGCTCCTATTGCAAAAATAATACACGAAAATTTTTTTATTATAGAAGGATTAATGACTACTGTTCATGCTACTACGGCGACACAAAAAACTGTTGACAGTCCATCTGTTAAAGATTGGAGAGGAGGAAGAGGAATTTTACAAAATATAATTCCCTCTTCTACAGGGGCTGCTAAAGCTGTAGGTAGAGTTTTACCTGATTTAAATGGAAAATTAACAGGAATGGCTTTTCGAGTACCAGTTCCAAACGTTTCAGTTGTAGATTTTACAGTTAGAGTTAAAAATGATGCAAGTTATGAAAAAGTTTGTTCAATTATTAAAAATCAGTCCTTGAATGAACTAAAAGGTGTTGTAGGATATACTGAAGATGACGTTGTATCTAGTGATTTTAATGGAACAGAACTAACATCAATATTTGATGCTAAGTCTAGTTTACTTTTAAATAAAAAGTTTATGAAACTAATTTCTTGGTACGATAATGAAACAGGTTATTCTAGCAAAGTATTAGATTTAATAAATTTAATTTCCATTTAACATAAACTATTCTATATAATATAAATGTGAAAATGTCATTCAATAATGACATTATTCTTTTTAAGATTTATAAAAAAAATAGTATTCATCCATTGAATAAATCTATAAAGAATATAATTTAGTTAAATATTTAACTGAATTTTTATTCTTTATCTAAAAGATATATATTAATGGATGTTTATAATGTTTACATTTTTATGTAAATTTTTTAAATTAATAAAGACTAGATCTATTAAAACTAAAAAAATTTTTTATGTTAAATTTTTTTAATATAATTTTTATTATTAAATTAAAATTAAGTAGAATTTATTTCTGTTTCAATTTGGCTAACCCATTTTTGAATTCTATTTTTTGTTTTTTTTGCTTGTCTATCTTCATCAATAGTCATTCCACAAAAATATTTGTCATTTAATAAAGCTTTTGAAGAATCGAAACAATAATCCTTATTTTCCCATTTTCCTATTATTGTAGCTTTTTGATTTTTAAAAATATTATATAATATTCCTAATGCATCACAAAAATATTCAGAATAATCTTCTTGATCACCACAACCAAACAAGGCAATTTTTTTATTTTTAAAATTTATTGTTTTTAAAATTGGTAAAAAATCTTCCCAATCTGATTGCATTTCTCCATAATACCAAGTTGGAGAACCAATAATTAAAGTTGAAAATTTTTCTAAATCTTTCTTTTCACAATTGGATATGTCGTTAATCGATAAATTTTTGTTTTTCAAACATTCTTTGATTTGATTTGCTACAGATTCAGTATTACCTGTATCACTACCATAAAAAATTCCTATTTTTTTCACAAATAGAACCTCATTATACTTGTCATTTAGCTTAAATTGTTTAATTTTAATTAAAATTACATGTTTAAATAAATATCAGATTAAATTTATTTGTTCAAAATAAAAAAATAATTAATTTTAATTAGCATATTTTTTATTTATTTATTAATGCATTGTCAAAACATTTTAAATATTGAAAATATTAAACAGCAAAAAATAGAATAAATAAATTAATTGCGGTTTATAAAGATTAATGATATATAAAAATATTTATTTTTAAAATTATTATTTTTATTATATATGTAAACCTATTACTAACGAAATAAATATATCTTAATTTAAAAAAAATATTTTTATTAAATATTTAAATTGAAAAATTTTTTAACAAACTAATTTTAAAACATAAATTATTATATAAATATGTAATAAATATTAAAAAGACAAGTCATATGAATAATTTTATATTAGAGAATATAATTAACAAAAAATTAAATTCTAAGAACTTTAATGATTTTTCTCCAAATGGTTTGCAAATCGAAGGTTGCTCTAAAATTAAAAAAATAATTTTTGGAGTAACTGCTTGTCAAAAATTATTAGATTTTGCAGTAAAAACAAAATCACATGCTGTAATTGTACATCATGGATATTTTTGGAAAAATGAAAGTAGATCTATTATAGGAATGAAAAAAAATAGAATTAAAACAATATTAGTCAACAATATAAATTTATATAGTTGGCACCTACCTTTAGATGTTCATCCTAAAATTGGGAATAATGTTCAAATTGCTAAAAAATTAAATATTAAAATTTTAGGTGCTTTTTCTAAATTTGGTCTTTTTGGAAAATTTGAAAACCATATTTCCGGAGAAAAGTTATGTGAATTAATCAAAAATAAATTTGGTAAAAAACCTATTTATTGTTATGGAGAAAATTCTCCGAAAAAAATTAATACAGTTGCTTGGTGTTCTGGAAAGGGTCAGTCATATATATATGAAGCGTTAAATTTACAAGTAGACGCTTATATTACTGGAGAAATTTCAGAAGATACAATGCATTGTGCTAATGAAAATAATATTCATTTTTTTTCTATAGGACATCATGCAAGTGAAAAGTTTGGAATATTAGAATTAAGCAATTGGATTTTTTCTAAATATAATCTTGATTGTAAATTTATAAATATAAATAATCCAGCATAATTTTTTAAAGTCAGAAAAATAAATTTTAAAAAAATATATTCTAAATAATCAATGATTATTGATTAATAAAAAATTTTAGATGACAAAATATTTAAAATTAAAAGGTATTTTATAAATGAATAAAAAAGATAAATCTTTTTCTTGGATAACTCAAGTTAGTTTTTCTTATATTGAAAATATGTATTCTCAATATTTATCTAATCCAAATTCAGTTCATAATAGTTGGTCTGCTCTTTTTCTTGAAATGAAAAAAAAAAGTGAAGATTTAAATGTATTTTTCAAAAAAAAAAAGAATGACATTTTTTTAGACAAGTTATTTATAGATGATAATAATGAAAAATTGATTAATCAAAATACGTTTATAGAAAATAAAATTAAAAAATTAATTAATTCATTTCAGAAATATGGGTATTTATATTCAAAAATAAATCCATTAAAAAATTCTAAAAAAATTCACAGAAGAAAATCACTAAAATTAGAATCCTATTTTTTTTCTAAAAAAGATCTATATTATAAATTAAATTTTTCTAATTTTTTAAGTATTAATAATACTATTAGTGTAAAAAACTTATATAGAAAGTTAATGAATAGTTATTGTGGTTCTATTGGATTTGAATATATGCACGTTCAATCAAGAAAGGAAAAAACATGGTTATATAAAAAAATAAATAATTATTTTGAGAACTTTTTTTTAAATGCAACAAAAAAAAAAGAACTATTAACAATATTAATTGAATCAGAGACATTAGAACAATTAATTTCTAAATATTTTCCAGGAAATAAAAGATTTTCATTAGAAGGTTTAGAATCTTTAATTCTTATTTTAAACGAAATTATTAATTTTTCTAAAAAAAATCAAGTTTTAAAAATTATATTAGGAATGGCTCATAGAGGTAGATTGAATGTTTTAGTGAATATTTTTAAAAAACCAATTGAGGAATTATTTTTTGAATTTTCTAATGACTATTATGATCCAGATAAAAATGGAGATGTAAAATATCATATTGGAAGAGATTTAGAAATTTCAAATAATTCAAACAAAAATATTATATGTTCTTTAAAACCAAATCCATCACACTTAGAAATTATTAATCCATTTATTATGGGAGTAGCACGTGCTGAAATTGAAAAAATAAAAGAAAAAAATATAAACTGTTTCCAAGAAAAAGTTCTTCCAATTTCTATTCATGGTGATGCTGCTATTTCAGGTCAAGGAGTAATACAAGAGACATTAAACATGTCTCAAACTCCTGCTTTTTCTGTTGGAGGTACTATTCACATAGTTTTAAATAACCAAATTGGATTTACTACTTCTAAAAATATGGATTTAAGGTCTACTAAATATTCTACTGATGTTGCCAAAATGATTAATTCTCCTATATTTCATGTTAACTCAGATGATCCTGAAGCAGTCATTTTGGTTACTAAATTAGCTTGTGATTATCGAAATTTTTTTAAAAAAGATGTTTTCATTGATTTAGTTGGATACAGACGTCATGGACATAACGAAGTGGATGACCCTACAGTAACTCAACCAAAAATGTATAAAAAAATAGCTGTTCATCCTACTGTTACTTCTATTTTTTTTAAAAAATTAAAACAAGAAAAAATAATAAATGATCAAGAAAAAGAAAAAATTTTAATAAATTATAAAAAAAAAATAAATTTATCCTACGAAAAATCTATAAAAAAAAAGACAATCAACATTGAAAAAAAAAAATCTAACACAAAATATTTTCCTTCAAATAAAAAATTCAATTTGTCTTATAAAGAACTACAAGATCTTGCTTTAAAAATTAATAAAATTCCTAATTATGTTTCTATACATCATAGAGTTAAAAAATTATATAACGAAAGAAAAAAAATGGCATTAGGAAAAATTCCATTTGATTGGGGTAGTAGTGAATGTCTTGCATATGCTACTTTTTTAAAACAAGGGATTTCTTGTAGAATTATTGGAGAAGATACTCAAAGAGGAACGTTTTTTCATAGACATGCAGTAATTCATGATCAAGATAATGAATCTATTTATGTTCCCTTAAAGAATATTTGTAAAGATCAAGGTAATTTTTGTATTTATAATTCTGTTTTATCAGAATTGTCTACTTTAGCTTTTGAATATGGTTTTTCTACTGTTAAAAAACATGCATTGACGGTTTGGGAAGCACAATTTGGAGATTTTATTAATTCAGCACAAGTAGTAATTGATCAATTTATTAGTTCAAGTAAACAAAAATGGGGTTATAGTTCTAATTTAGTTGTTTTTTTACCTCATGGATATGAAGGACAAGGTCCAGAACATTCATCTGCCAGAATTGAAAGATTTCTGCAATTATGTGCTGATAAAAATATGCAAATATGTATTCCATCTACATCTGGTCAAATGTTTCATTTACTTTTAAGACAAATAGAAAATAATATTTCAATTCCATTAATCGTTATGACTCCTAAATCTCTTTTAAGAAATTCTTTGTCAAAAACTTATTTAAAAGATTTGCAAAATGGAAAATTTAAAAAGATTATTATAAATAATCTTAAAAATGAAAATAAAATTAAAAAAATAATTTTTTGTACTGGAAAAATTTACTATGATTTAATTTCTTATCAAAAAGCAAATAAAATTAAAGAAATTTTATTTTGTAGAATTGAACAACTATATCCATTTCCTAAAAAGGAAATAAAACATTTATTTGAAAAAATAAATTTTTTCAAAAAAATAATTTGGTGTCAAGAAGAACCTAAGAATCAAGGATCATGGGAATATATTCAATATAATTTTAAAAAAATTATTCCAAACTATTATAGTAATTTAATTTTTATAGGAAGAGCTAGATCTTCTGTAACTGCTGTTGGGAATATATATATTCATAAAGAACAACAAAAAAAAATTATAGAGTCTGTTTTTAATCTTTAATCATTAATAATAAGGTTGATTTTATAATGAAAAAAAACAACATTTATACTATCTCAGTTCCTGATCTTCCAGAATCAGTAAATGATGCATCAATCATAGCTTGGCATAAAAAAATTGGTGAAAGAGTTAAAAAAAACGAAGCTATTGTAGATATTGAAACTGATAAGATTACTCTCGAAATAACTGCCATAGTAGATGGATTTTTAGAATGTATTTTAGAAGAAGAAGGTAAGATTGTAAAATCTAATCAACCAATAGGAAAAATAAATACACAAGAAAATACATCATTTTTTTTAAAAAAAAATGATAAAATTAAACAAATTTCAAAGTCTGCAGTTAATTTAGAAAAAAATAAAAAAAATAAAAATTTAAACAAAACTTTTTTATCTCCTCATAATAGAAGGTTATTTAAAATAAAACAAATAGAATTAGAAAAAAATCAAAAAAAAACTAATTTTGAAGAAAAATCTATTAAAAAAAATAAAATGGATCATAAAGTAAATAATTGTCTTAAAGAGAAAAATATTAAAAAAATAAGAAATAAAAATATAATTCCAATGTCCAGAATTAGAAAAAAAATTTCTGAAAAATTATTATATTCAAATAATAATACAGTTATGACAACTACTATTAATGAAGTAAATATGAGTCATATAATACAATTAAGAAAAAAATATGAAAAAAAATTTTTATCAAGTTATGGAATTCGTTTAGGATATATGCCTTTTTATGTAAAATCAGTAGTTGAATCTTTAATAAAATATCCTGAAGTTAATTCTTCTATCGAAGAAGATAACATTATACAGTATGATTACTATGATATAAATATAGCTGTTTCTACAAAAAGAGGATTAGTAACTCCTATATTGAAGGATACAAATTTAATGAGTATGAATCAAATAGAGCAAAAAATTAAAAAATATGTATTAAAAGGAGAACAAGGTTTATTAACTCTAGATGATTTATCCAATGGAACTTTTACAATCAGTAACGGTGGAGTTTTTGGATCTCTTATTTCTACTCCTATCATTAATTATCCACAATCTGCTATATTAGGTATTAATAATATTAAAGATCGTCCAATTGTTGACAATGGAACAATTAAAATTTCCCCGATGGTTTACTTATCTCTTTCTTATGACCATAGATTAATAGATGGAAAATTAGCAATATGTTTTTTAAATTCAATAAAAGATATACTTGAAGATTTTTCTAGAATTACATTAAAAATATAACTTTTATATAGAATTTTCTAGTAAATCAATAATTTGTTCTTTAAAAGAATTGTTATCTTTTTTTGTTTTTTTTTTAATTTAAATTTTTAAATTATTTGTCTTTATTACAAAAGAACGTTTTTAATTTAATTATTATTATTTTTTTTATGAAGCTTGCATTTAATTTATAGGGGTTTAACATGTTATCAAAAAAATTAGTTTTAGTTAGACACGGAGAAAGTGAATGGAATCAAAAAAATAAATTTACAGGATGGTATGATGTAAAATTATCTAAAAATGGAATTAATGAAGCAATAAAAGCTGGTAAATTACTAAAAGAAAAAAAGTTTAATTTTGATTATTCGTATACTTCTCTTTTAAAAAGAGCTATAAATACTTTGAATATTATTTTAGACCAACTAGAATTATCATGGATTCCATGTAAAAAAACATGGTTCTTAAATGAAAGACATTATGGATCCTTACAGGGTCTAAATAAATTAGATACAGAAAAAAAATATGGATCAGAACAATTGTATTTGTGGAGAAGAAGCTACAAACATTCTCCTCCTGAAATGAAAGAAAATTTTTTGTTTTCAGGATTTGATCGTCGTTATTTAAAAATAGAAAAAAATAATTTACCTAAATCTGAAAGTTTAGAAAAAACTTTTGAAAGAGTGATTTTATATTGGAATAAAAAAATTTTACCAAATATAAAAAATGGTAAAAAAATATTAATTGTAGCTCATGGAAATTCTTTAAGAGCACTAATAAAATATTTAAGTAAAATCAATGATTCTGATATTGCTGATGTAATTGTTCCTACTGGAGTTCCATTAATATATGAATTTGACAAAAAAATGAATGTTATGAAAAAATATTTTTTATAAAAATTAAATTTTAAAAAATATTTTAGTTTTGAATAATTATAAAATACAAAAATATTTTAGACAAAAATCAATTTTAAACATTGAGAGACAAAAATGATTACAAAAATTGGAGTTTTAACAAGTGGAGGAGATTCTCCAGGAATGAATGCAGCAATAAGGGGAGTTGTCAGAAGAGCAATTTCAGAAGGTTTAGAAGTATATGGAATATACGATGGATATCTTGGGTTATATCAAAATAGAATGAAAAAACTAGATAGGTATAGCGTTTCTGATATAATTAATAAAGGTGGTACATTTCTTGGTTCTGCGAGATTTCCAGAATTCTACAAAAAAAAAACACAAATTTTATCGATTGAAAACTTAAAAAATAGAAAAATTGATTTTTTGATAGTAATCGGAGGTGATGGATCGTATATTGGAGCAAATTCATTAACTAATTTAGGAATGCCATGTATTGGAATACCTGGAACTATAGATAATGATGTTGCAGGAACAGACTATACAATTGGATATTTTACAGCATTAGAAACTGTTGTGGAAGCTATTGATAGGCTTAGAGATACTTCTTCTTCTCATCAAAGAATTTCAATTGTAGAAGTCATGGGAAGATTTTGTGGAGATTTAACATTAGCTGCTGCTATTGCTGGAGGATGTGAATTTATCGTAATACCAGAAATTTCTTCAACAAAAGAAGAACTATTAGAAGAAATAAAAACAGGAATAAAAAAAGGAAAAAAACACGCCATTGTTGCAATAACAGAATACATTTGTAATGTAAATAAATTAGCCAAATATATTGAAAAAAATACAAAAAGAGAAACTAGAGCAACAATTTTAGGTCACATACAAAGAGGTGGTGCTCCAGTAGTATTCGACCGTATTCTAGCTTCTAGAATGGGATCTTACTCTATTGATTTACTATTAGATGGATGTGGAGGAGGAAGATGTGTTGGAGTACAAAACGAGAAAATGGTTAACCATGATATAACTGATGCGTTGAATAACATGAAAAAACCATTTAAAAAAGATTGGTTAGAAACGGCAAAAAAATTATATTAAAAATTTAAATTGTATATAAATAAATGTTTTATGTTGTTTTTTTATGTAAGGAAAATACTATTTTATTTTTATAAAATAAATTTCGAATAAGAAAATATTTTTTATTAATAAAATATTTTCTTTTTTTATTTATTGATGTAATAAGATTGATAAATAATTTCTGAAAAATCTTTATGAGATAAAGATGCTGCTCCAACTAATAAACCGTCTGAACCTCCTTCTGTCAATATTTTATGAACATTATTTGAATTTACAGATCCACCATAAATAACAAACAAATTTTTTATTTTTTCTTGAAATGTTATTTTTTTTATATATTTTTTAATAAATAAAATAATTTTATTTATTTCTTTTAATCCAGGTATTTTACCAGTTCCAATTGACCAAATTGGTTCATATGCGATAATTGTATTATCGAATGTTTCACGTTTTTTTTCTAGTAAACTAAATATTGAATCAATTTGTCTTTGACAAACAGCTTTTGTTTGTCCTAATTTTTTTTCTTTTTCTGTCTCTCCTATACATAAAATAGGAGTTAAATTACATGATTTTAATACTTTAAATTTTTTTGAAATCAATAGTTCATCTTCTAGATGATATTTTCTTCTTTCAGAATGTCCTATTAAAACATATTTTATTCCTATGTCTTGTAACATTAAAACAGATGTTTCTCCAGTATAAGCCCCAAAAAAATGTGTATCTACATTTTGTGCTCCTACATGTATTTCGTTTAGTTTTTTTTTTACTTCTGATAAATAAATATAGGGTGGTAACAATATTACATCTATATTCTCTAAAATATATTTAGGTATTAAAGAAATTTTTTTTAATAAATTTTCAATCAAAATTAAACTTCCATTTAATTTCCAATTTCCAATTATTATTGGTTTTTTATTTAACATAATTTTTTTATTTTTCTTTATATTTTTGGAATTATACAAATGAAAAATAAGCTATGATTTAAATCAATAAAAGCTTATTTTCCAATTTCTTAAATTATTTTTTTTATAATTAGAAAAGTTTTTTATTATTTTCTTTTTTTTTATTAAAAATATTTATTCTTTCTCTAAGTTGTTTTCCAGGTTTAAAATATGGAATATATTTTTCTTTTAGCTGTACTAAATTCCCATTTTTAGGATTTCTGCAAAATCTAGGTTTTCTATATCTTAATGCAAAACTACCAAATCCTCTAATTTCTATCCTTCTACCTTTAGATAAAGATTTAAAAATATAATGAATTATTTTCTTTATCATTTTTTCAACAGTTTTTCTAGAAATATTAGTTTTTTTTTAGCTATTTTTTTAAATAATTCTGATTTATTCATAGAATCCTTTTTTATTTTAAAAAATATTTTAAATATAATCATTAAAAAAATAATTTTATTATAAATTGTTAATTTCTATAAAAATATAAAAAATTTGTAATTTTTTTTGTTTTTATTTAGATAGTTTTAATAATTCCAAAGTTGCAGATAACATTTGTTTTTTTTCTAATTTTTGATTATCTTTTTCTTCGCGACTTAAAGAAACAATATTTTCTACATTCATTGGATATAATTCGTTTAATATTAAAATATTGATAATTCTTTTTTTTCTGTTAATGCTAATTATTTTAAAATTAATGATATCATTAACTTTTAATTTTTGAATTTTTTCTGTTGATTGTAGTAATTTTGTTAGACTTATTTTTCCTAATAATTCTTCATTAATTTTTGTTAATATTTTTTCTCCTTCCATTGAAATGACCGTTGTAGAAATTATTGAACCTATTTTATTATTTTTCAAATAACAACTAAAAAAATCATCTTTTATTTGTTTTATTCCCAAAGAAATTCGTTCTCTATCAGAATCTACTTGTAATACTATAGCTACAATAGAATCTCCTTTTTTATATTTTTTTACTGATTCTTCTCCTGGAAGATCCCAAGATATGTCTGATAAATGTACTAATCCATCTATATTTCCATCTAAACCAATAAAAATTCCAAAATCAGTTATAGATTTGATTTTTCCACGTACTTTATCACCTTTTTTATACGATTGTTCAAATAATTTCCATGGATTATCTAAACATTGTTTTATTCCTAAAGAAATCCTTCTTCTTTCTTCATCGATATCTAGAATCATAACATCAACTTTATCATTAACTCGAACTACTTTTGATGGATGTACATTTTTATTAGTCCAATCCATTTCAGATACATGTACTAACCCTTCAACGCCTTCTTGAATTTCTACAAAACATCCATATTCAGTTAAATTAGTAACTCTTCCAGTTATTTTAGAACCTTCTGGATATTTTTTAGATATTTCTATCCATGGATCTTTACCTAATTGTTTTAATCCTAAAGAAACTCTAGTTTTTTCACGATCAAATTTCAATATTTGAATAACTATTTCTTCTCCTACACTAACAATTTCACTTGGGTGTTTTACTCTTTTCCAAGCCATGTCAGTTATATGCAGTAATCCATCTACTCCTCCTAAATCAATAAAAGCTCCATAATCAGTCAAGTTCTTTACAATT
Source organism: Buchnera aphidicola (Tetraneura akinire) (assembly GCA_049942965.1). Lineage (GTDB taxonomy): Bacteria > Pseudomonadota > Gammaproteobacteria > Enterobacterales > Enterobacteriaceae > Buchnera_D. Next base: position 241,016 of record CP188088.1, on the reverse strand, counting down.
CCTTTTACATTTATACCTTCTTTTAAATTTTCTAGTAAAGTAGTTCTTTCTGCACTATTTTCTAGTTCTATAACAGCTCTTCTAGAAACAACAACGTTGTTTCTTTTTTTATCTAATTTTATTACTTTAAACTCTAATTCTTTTCCTTCAAGATGCATAGTATCTCTTATTGGTCGTACATCTACTAAAGATCCAGGTAAAAATGCTCGTATATCGTTTAGTTCAACAGTAAAACCACCTTTAACTTTTCCATTTATTATTCCAACTACAGTAGTTGCATTAAAAAACGCATCTTCTAATTTTATCCAAGCTGCATGTCTTTTAGCTTTTTCTCTTGAGAGAATAGTTTCTCCAAAACCGTCCTCTATTGCATCTAAAGCAACTTCAACTAAATCTCCTATTTTAACATCCGTTTTTCCTTTGTTGTTTTTAAATTGTTCTATTGAAATAGATGATTCAGATTTCAATCCAGCATCTACTACTACCGTTTCTTTATCTATAGAAACAACAATTCCATTAATTATAGAACCAGGTTTGGTTTTTGTTTTTTGTAAAGATTCTTCAAAAAGTTGATGGAAAGATTCTTTCATAGTTGATATTTTTTTTTATACCATGTTAATTTCTAATTAACATCTTGTTAATTAAAATTATGATTCATCCCAGTTTAAATCCATATTATGGAGTAATTATGTGTGAATAATATTATTTATTTTTGAAATAGTATTTAATATTAAAAAATATGATTTTCAGGTTTATAAAATACATATTTTTAGACAATTGTCTGGAAAAACAATTTTTTATTCCAAGAATAAATTAAATGCACTTACAAATTTGTAAATAAAATTTATTAAAATTAACATTAAAGAAAGATTCTTGCAACAAATAGATTATTTAATAAATTTATTTTTTTTGTACATGATAATATATTGATCTAAATTTTAAAACTAAAAAAACAATTAATTAGTTTGTTTAAAAACTAATATATGCAGTTTATTTATTTATCAATATTAATTATTTATCAATATTAAATTGCTGCTCTACCAACTTTAACTTAACTATCTTAACAATTTATCCATCCAGTTAATAACTTAAAAACTACAAATTTAAAGAATCCATTTTTTTACGATCTTTTAATAATGACTTATAGAATTTAATTCCTTGAAATAATTAGGAAAAGTTTTATTAACACAATCAGGATTTATAATCTTAGTAGAAACATTAGATAATGCAATTAAAGAAAAACACATAGCTATTCTATGATCATTATATGTTTCAATTTCACTATATAAAAATTTTTTTGGAGGGATAATTGTTAAATAATCATTCCCTTGTTTTACTACTGCACCAACTTTTTTCAATTCATTTGACATAGCTTCTAATCGATCTGTTTCTTTAACTTTCCAATTATAAATATTTTTAATGTGAGTAGTTCCAGAACAAAAAAGAGCTACAATAGCTACAGTCATAGCTGCATCTGGTATGTTATTCATATCTAAATTAATACTTTTTAGTTCTCTTTTACTACAAGAAATAAAATTTTCACCAAAAGAAATAATTGATCCAATTTTTTTAAGTATTTTTGCAAAATATACATCTCCTTGTATACTATTTTTACCAACTCCATGAACTGTAACTGTACCACCTTTTATAGCAGCAGCAGCTAAGAAATATGAAGCTGAACTTGCATCTCCTTCAATTGTATAAACTCCAGGTGTTTTATACTCACTATTTCCTTTAATAAAAAAAAATTTATAATTATTGTTAACAACATTAATTCCAAAAACTTTCATTAATTTAATTGTCATTTCAATATATGGTTTAGATACTAAATTTCCTATTATTTTGATTTTTGTATCCAATTTAGCTAATGGAGACATAATTAAAATAGAAGTCAAAAATTGACTGGAAATGTTTCCCTTTAGTTCTATTTTTCCACCAATAAATCCTCCTTTTACTAAAACAGGAGGATAGTTTTTTTTTTCTTGATAAAAAATTTTAGCACCACCTTGCCTTAATGCATCCACTAGATGTTTTATTGGTCTATTTTTCATCCTATCATTGCCAGTTATAAAAATTTCATTTTTATACAAAGAAAACAATGAAACTAAAGGTCTAATTGCAGTCCCTGCGTTACCTAAAAACAAATTTATAGTTTTATTTTGTTTTAAAAAATTTTTCCCATTTCCATATATTTGACATAATTTTTTATCTTTTGATAAAGAATATGAAACACCTGCTATTTTTAGTGCATTTAACATATGTTTTGTATCTTCACTGTCTAATAAGTTTTTAATACATGTTATACCTTTTGATAAAGAAGCTAATATTAATACTCTATTAGAAATACTTTTAGAACCAGGAAGAAAAACATCACCATTTACAAATTTAATTGGATTTAACACTAAGCTATTAATCATAATTAATAATCTCCTATATAAAAAAAATATTTTTTGAAATTTAAATTAGTTTTTGATTAACCATATTTTTTTTCAAACAAAATCATAAATTCTGATAAAGATTTAACAGATCTAATATCCATTGAATTGTAAATAGAAGCTCTAATACCTCCTTCTATAAAATGATTTTTTAAAAAAAGAAATCCCTGTTTTTCAGATTCTATTAGGAATTTTTTTTCCAAATCTAATTCTCTTAATTTAAATACCACATTAGTTATGGATCGGTTTTTTGGATGAACATCATTTATATATATATAACTGGAATCTATTACTGAATATAAATATTTAGCTTTTTTTTGATTTAGCAATTCCATTTTTTGTACTCCACCCATTTTTTTTATCCATTTAAAAACTAATCCAGATAAATACCAAGAAAATGTTGCCGGAGTATTAAACATAGATCGACTTTTTAATAAAATTTTATAATTTAAAATTGAAGGAGTTATTTTTTGAGCTTTTTTAATTAATTCATCTAGTATGATAATAATAGTTATTCCTGCTGGACCAATATTTTTTTGAGAACTAGCATAGATTAGAGAATATTTTTTAATGTCAATTACTTTTGAAAAAATAAAAGAAGAAAAATCGCAAATTATTTTCTTGTCAAAAAAATTAGGTTCTTCATGAATGGCTATTCCACTAATAGTTTCATTAGGACAATAATGTACATATACTGATTTTTCCGAAAGATCCCAATATTTCATAGGCAAAATACTTTTTTTTTTATTATGTATTTGTTTTACATCAATTATATTAGAACAACAATATTTAGCAGATTCTATTGCAGCTAAATTTGACCAATAACCGCTATCAATGTAATCAGCCTCATCATTTTTATTTAATAAATTCATAGGAATAGCAGAAAATTGACCTCTAGCACCTCCAGGACAAAATAATACTTTATAATTATTTGGAATATTTAATAGTTCTCTAACATTGTTTTCTGCTTCTTCAATAATTTCTAGAAAAAAATGACTTCTATGACTGATTTCAATTATAGAAAAACCATTATTTTTCCAATTACAAAAATTATTTTTTGCTTCAATTAATACTTCTTTAGGTAACATTGCTGGACCAGCACTAAAATTATGTACTTCTTTCATTAATATTTTCCTAACAAAGAGAATTAGTTAAGTTATATGTTCTTATGTTTTAAAAATTTCTAAATTAGTCATTATATGTATTTAATTCCATTCATATATCTTTTTTGAAGAACAGCTGGAACTAAAATTTTCCCATTTTCTAGTTGATTGTTTTCTAATATAGCAGCCAATGTTCTTCCTATTGCTAATCCAGAACCATTTAATGTATGTAAAAAAAATATTTTTTTTTCTGAATTTTTATATCTAGATTTCATTCTTCTAGATTGAAAATCTAGCATATTTGAACAAGACGACACTTCTCTGTAAGTATTTTGTGAAGGAAACCATACTTCTAAATCGTAAGTTTTAGAAGCACTAAAACTTAAATCTCCACAGCACAATAATTTTTTTTGATACGGCAAGTCTAATAATTTTAATACTTTTTCAGCGTTTTTAGTTAATTCTTCTAAAGAATTCATTGATTCTTCAGGTTTTACAATTTGTACTAATTCAACTTTTTCAAATTGATGCATTCGAATTAATCCTTTTACATCTTTTCCATAAGATGCAGATTCTAATCTAAAACAAGGAGTTTTTGCTACTAATTTAATTGGTAACTCATTTTCTGAAATAATTTTATTTCGTACGATATTAGTTAATGGTACTTCTGCAGTAGGAATTAAAATATATTTTGAATGTTTTTGTTCAGGGGTCTTTTCTATATGAAATAAATCTTTAGTAAATTTTGGTAATTGTCCAGTTCCATATAAACAATTTCTATTTACTAAATATGGAACATAAGTTTCTAAATAACCATGTTTTTCAATGTGCAAATCCATCATAAATTGACCTAACGCTCGATGAAGTTTCGCAACGTTACCTTTTATTATAGAAAAACGAGAACCAGAAATAAGAGCAGCAGCATTCCAATCAAATCCGTTTCTTTCCCTTCCTAGCTCAAGATGATCTTTAATTAAAAATTTAAATTTTGGTCTTTTACCCCAATTTAATATTTTTTTGTTATTTTTTTCATTTTTTCCATTAGGAATTGAATCGTCAGGAATATTTGGTATTTCTAAAATAAGTTTTTTAATTTTTTTTTTTATTTCAGTTAACTCTTTCTTAAAATCATTTAATTTTTTTTGTATCGAAATTGTTTTAGCATAAAATATGCTCGAATCTTTTTTTAAAAACTTAGCGTTACCAATCAATTTTGAAAGTAAATTTCGTTTAGCTTGTATATTTTCTGTTTTAAGTTGTATTTTTTTTCTTTTTTTTTCTAATAGAGTTATTTTTTTTGAATCTAAGCAAAAATTTCTTCTTAATAATTTTTTTTTTACTTCTTCTAATCGATATTTTAGCAAATTATTATCTAACATAGTAATAGGTTATACTTCAAAATTATTTAATTATGTAAAATTATACAAATTTTTTGAATTTTTCTCTAATAATTTAATAATAATATTCTACAAAAAAAATAAACATAACAATTTATGAAAACATTAAATATATTTAAATAATTCTATTCTTTTTTTTTTTGTAAAAATGTTATATTTAATTTTTTTTAGATAATATTTTTTTTTAAAGATAATATTTTTTTTATTAGTTAAATTAATTTTATTAGCTTAATAAGAACTTATTTAAAGTGTGATATGTATTAAAAAATTTATGAAAAGAAAAATAATTAAAAGTAATTTATTAATTTTAGGATCTGGTCCGTCTGGATATACCGCCGCTATCTATGCAGCTAGAGCTAATTTAAATCCAATTCTAATAACTGGTTCTATGTTAGGAGGACAACTAATTACTACAAATCTAGTTGAAAATTGGCCAGGAGATTATAAAAAAATTACTGGTATTCAATTAATGGAAAGAATGAATAAACATAGTAAAAAATTAAAAACAAAAATTATTTTTGACACTATTGAAAAAGTAAATTTTAAAAAAAAACCTTTTTATCTATTTGGCGAAGAAAATATATATATCTCTAATGCAGTTATTATAGCTACTGGTTCCTATGCAAAATACTTAGGATTAAGATCGGAAAAAGAATACATAGGAAAAGGTATTTCATCTTGTGCTACTTGTGATGGAATATTTTATAAAAATAAAACCATAGCAGTAGTAGGTGGTGGAAATACAGCTATTGAAGAAGTTTTATATCTTTCTGATATTGCATCAAAAATACATTTGATACATCGGAGAGAAAATTTCAAAGCAGAAAAAATTTTAATAAATCGATTGCATAAAAAAATAGAATCTAAAAAAGTTATCTTTCATAAAAATAGTATTATTTGTGAAATTCTTGGAAAAAAAAATTGTGTTTCTGGAATAAAAATAAAAAACCATAAAAATATTTATTCAGAAATTAAAATTTCAGGTCTATTCATAGCTATTGGTCATACTCCAAATACAAAGATATTTTTTAATCAATTAGAAACAAAAAAAGGATATATTACAGTACAAAAAATTTTAACAAAAAACTCTACTCAAACTAATATATCTGGAATATTTGCAGCTGGAGATGTTATTGATAATTGTTATAAACAAGCTATTACAGCTGCTGCAACCGGATGTATGGCAGCTTTAGATGCTAAAGAATATCTGGAAAAAAATAAACTAATATAAAATTCTTTATTTTAAACATAAAATATTAAAAATATTGAGAAAAACATGCCTAAAGAAAAAAGTATAGAAATGCAAGGTATAATAATAGATACATTACCTAATACTACATTTAAAGTTAAATTAGAAAATGGACATAATGTAATTGCTCATATTTCTGGAAAAATGAGAAAAAACTATATTAGAATTTTAACTGGAGATAAAGTAACTGTAGAATTAACTGCTTATGACTTAAATAAAGGCAGAATTATATTTCGTAGTAGATAAAAATAAATTTTTTTTAAACAAATTTTATGTTTTCAAGAAATTAAACTAGGTATAAATATTTATGCGAACTCATTATTGTGGTGAATTAAACGAAACTAATATAAATGAATTGGTAAATTTATGTGGATGGGTTCATAGTCATAGAAATTTAAGCAAAATACTTTTTCTAAACATGAGAGATTGGAGTGGAATAGTTCAAATAACTTTTTTAAAAAAAGATAAAAAACTATTTCAGCAAGCGAAAAAATTAAAAAATGAATTTTGCATAAAAATTTCTGGAATTGTAAAAAAAAGAAATTTAAAAAATGAAAATAAATTAATAAAAACTGGATCAATTGAAATAATTGCCAAGAAATTAACCATAATTAACGTATCTGAACCAATTCCAATAGATAATCATACAACCAATTCAGAAGACATTTTTTTAAAATATAGATATTTAGCGTTAAGAAAATCAGAATTATTTAAAAAATTAAAAATACGAAGTCAAACAGTTCTTCTTATTCATAAATTCATGCAATCAAATAAATTTATTCAAATTGAAACTCCAATTCTTACAAAAGTTACTCCAGAAGGAGCAAGAAATTACTTGATACCAAGCAGAATACATAAAAAAAAATTTTATGCATTATCTCAATCACCACAACTATTCAAACAACTGCTTATGATTTCTGGAATCGATAAATATTATCAAATAACAAAATGCTTTAGAGATGAAGATTTACGTTCTGATAGACAACCAGAGTTTTCCCAAGTTGATATTGAAGCCGCTTTTGTAAACGAAGAAAAAATACAAAAAATCGTAGAAAATCTTATATCTTTCATATGGTTAAAAATAAAAAATGTTACTTTTAATAAAATAAAAAAAATTAGCTTTAAAAAAGCTATGCAAAATTATGGAACAGATAAGCCAGATCTTCGAAACCCAATAAAATTATTTGATTTAAAAGACATGTTAAAAGAAATTAAACATATAGATGTTATAAAGAAAAATGTTCAATCTACGGAAAAAATAAGAATTGCTGCTATTTGTATTCCAAATGGAATTGTTTTAAAAGAAAATAAAATTAAAACTTTAAAAAAAGAAAGTGAAAAAAAATATGGATACTATGAATTAATAACAATATTGGTTAATGAAAAAAAATCGTTGGTAAACTATGATTTAAATAATTCATTAGATATAAACAAACAAATAATTTCCAAAATTATAAAAAAAGTTAATGCAAAACCTAAAGATTTAATTATAATTTTTATTGGTGTTACAAAAATAGTAAATAATGTACTAAATAGATTTAAAACAAAAATAGGAAAAAAGTTAAACTTAATAAATCCAGAAATATTTTATCCTATTTGGATAACTGATTTTCCAATGTTTAAAAAAGAAAAAAATGGAAAATTTTGTTGTTTGCATCATCCATTTACTCAACCTAAATGTTCTAATATAGAACAAATGAAAAGTGAACCAGATAAAATAATATCTAAATCTTATGATTTAGTAATTAATGGATATGAAATAGCAGGAGGATCTGTTAGAAATCATAATTTCGAAGTACAAAAAATTATCTTTAATTTAATTGGAATGTCAGAAAAAGAACAATTAAAAAAATTTGGATTCTTTTTAGAAGCATTTAAGTATGGTACTCCAATACATGCAGGAATTGCATTAGGATTAGATAGAATAATTATGTTACTTACTAATTCTAGTAGCATTAGAGATACTATTGCTTTCCCAAAAACCACTTCTGCCATTTGTCCAATGACTGATTCTCCTAATTATATTAGTAAAATTTTAAAAAAAGAAATTTGTTCATGATAATTAAAACGTTTTAAAAAAAAAATATACCAACTAATGAAAAATATATAAAATTTTTTTAAAAATCATTGACAGAATTATTTTAAAAAAACATTTCTATTATTTATTTTTATAAATCGACTTAATAAAAACACGAGAGATTCGCAAAGAACTATGGTTGGACTAGTTGGAATATCATAGTAAATTGAAATAAATAATCCCATGGTAGTTGAGAAGATACTAATTAAGATGGAAATAAAAATCATTTTTTCTGGAGATCTAGAAAATTTTTGAGAAGTAGAAGCTGGAATTACTAATAATGAAGTTATAATTAAAACTCCTACAAACTTAATTGATATTGCTATTGTCATTCCTGTTATAAATATTAAAATAAATCGATTTTTAAATATGTTTATCCCATCTACTTTAGCTAATTCAGGATCTATAGTAACTAATAATATTGATTTCCAATTATAAATTAATATAATAAGTAAAAAACATACGCTTAAGAACAAAAAAAATAGGTCATAAAACGACACGCATAAAATATTTCCAAAAAAATAATCATTAATGCTAATTTTTTTTTCATTTGGAATAATACTAATAATTAGTAATCCTAAAGAAAGAAAAATATATGACATTATAGAAAAAATAACATCTAAAGAAAGATTTGAATCATGTTCTAATAAAGTTGAAATTAGAGACAAAGAAAATATAAATATCAATAATACTAATAATGGATTTATATGAAATAAAATACTTATGGCAAAACCTAAAAGAGAAGAATGAGATAAAGTATCTCCAAAACAAGACATTCTTCTCCAAATTATAAAAGAACCTATTGGAGCTGTTAAAAAAGATAAAAACAAACCTGCTAACCAACTAGGAAAAAATGAAAATATCATTATTAAAAATTTCCTTTTTTAACTTTATTTTAAAAATATTGTTTTTAGTTTTATTTTAAAAATTTTTTATAAATGAGTATGATGGTGTTCATGTTTATATAAAGCAATTTCTTTACTACGAATTTTTCCAAACATAGAAATAAAATGTTTGTTTTTAGATACTACATCTGGAGTTCCTGAACAACAAACATGATTATTTAAACAAATTACTTCATCAGTTTTGGCCATAACTAAATTTAAATCATGTGAAATCATTAAAATCGAACATTTTAGTTTCATTTTTATTTTATTAATTATATGATACAAAAAAATTTGTCCACTAACATCTAAACCTTGAGTTGGTTCATCTAATATTAAACAATTAGGATTGTTTAATAGAGATCTGGCTAATAATACTTTTTGTAATTCTCCTCCAGACAATTCTTGTATTAAACAGTTATTCAAATTACTTATTTTAAATTTTTCCAAAATTAAATTAGAATTTAAACAATGTGAAGATTTAAATAACTTCATAAAACGACTTACCGTAATTGGAACAGGGACTTTAAAATACAATTTTTGGGGAACATACCCTATACGAACTGATTTCAAAAATGTTATAGTTCCAAAACTAGGTTTAACTAAACCCAGAATTGTTCTTATAAGCGTAGATTTACCTGCTCCATTTGGACCAATTACAGTAATAATTTTATTAGAATTTATTGAGAAAGAAATGTTCGATAATATTGATTTATTATTAATTTCAACATAAATATTTTTTATATTAATTAAAGTTTTCATTTTATATAAATGCATAAATTTATTCATTAAAAAAATGTATTTGTTTTAATAATTTTAAATTATTATTCAACTACTAAAATTCGAATTGTATTAGTTTTTCCTATAGCACTCATAATATCTCCTTGAGTAATGATAACTATTTCTCCCCGAATTAAAAATTTTTTTTCTTTCAGTAAAGAAACAGCTTCTGTAGCTGCAGATACTCCTTCTTTATGACTATTAAAATATATAGGTGTAACACCTCTATATAAAGCTGATAGCTTTAATGTATTTTGATGACGAGACATTGCAAAAATTGGAAGACCAGAAGTAATTCTAGAAGTCATTAAAGCTGTTCTACCTGATTCAGTCATAGTAATTATTGCAGCAACTCCTTTTAAATGATTTGCAGAATACATTGCTGACATAGAAATAGCCTCTTCTATACTACTAAACTGAATATCTAATCGATGTCTAGAAACATTTATGCTAGGAACAGTTTCTGCACCCTTACAAACTTTAGACATTATAGCAACTGTTTCAATTGGATAATTTCCAGTTGCTGTTTCAGCAGATAACATAACAGCATCAGTTCCATCTAAAACAGCATTAGCTACATCCATTACTTCTGCTCTAGTTGGTAATGGCTGAAAAATCATAGATTCCATCATCTGAGTAGCTGTAATCACAACTCTGTTTAGTTGTCTAGCTTTTCTAATAAGAGTTTTTTGCACTCCAACTAATTCAGGATCTCCTATTTCAACCCCAAGATCTCCTCGTGCTACCATAATTGCATCTGATGCTAAAATTATTTTTTCTATATCCTTTTCTGTAGCAACTGCTTCTGCACGTTCTATTTTTGCAACAATTTTTGCATAACTACCAGTTTTTTCAACTAATCTTCTAGCTTCGTGAATATCTTTTGCTGATCTAGGAAAAGATATAGCTAAGTAATCAACTCCTATTTTTGCAGCTAAACAAATGTCTCTTTTATCTTTATTAGTTAATGATTTAGCTGAAAGTCCACCACCTAATTTATTTATTCCTTTGTTTTTAGATAAAATTCCCCCAATTATCACTGTTGTATAAATTTTGTCTTTTGTTGATTTCAATACTTTTAATTGTATTCGACCATCATCTAATAGCAATATATCTTTATAATTAACATCTAATGGCAATGATTTATAATCAACTCCAACTTTGTTTTTGTCACCTTCATTAAAACCTAAATTAGTATCTAATACAAATTGTTCTCCAGGATTTAAAATAACTTTTTCTGAATTAAAACTTAAAATTCTAATTTTTGGACCTTGTAAATCTCCAAGTAAAGCTACATGACATTTTAATCTATTCATAATTTCAGAAACTTTTTTTGCTCGAAGTATATGTTCTTCACTAGTTCCATGAGAAAAATTTAATCTTAATACATTAGCTCCTGATTTAATAATTTTTTCTAAATTATCATTTTTATCTGTAGAAGGACCTAAAGTTACAACTATTTTAGTTCTTCTAAGTCGTTTTAACATAATTTTCTCCTATTTGAAAACCATAAAATAATTTATTTTCTTTAAACATGATAAAAGTATAATATAAATTATTATCAATAATAGACATTTATTAAACTAGTATGTTCATTTATTGTGAATTCTCTCATAAAAATTTGAAATAATTAACTTATTTATTCAGTATTAAAAATTATAATTAAGGAAAGCATTTTGATTCCTTTTCTTAATAATATAAAATTAAACAATTAATAAAAATGAACAATTTTTTTGTTTATAGTAGTTTTAAAATTTGACTAACAGTTTTTTTTATCAAAGAATTAATAGTAATATTTATTTAACTAAGTTAAAAAATTAAAGATTTTTTTTAAAGTTATTAATTATTCAAATATTATAAACATTTTTTTATTTGAAATATAATGAAGGTTATTAAAAAATGTCAAAAAACTTAAAAAATGGATGTGATATAATTATTTTTGGGGCAAAAGGAGATTTAGCAAAAAGAAAATTAATGCCTTCTCTTTATCATTTAGAAAAAAACAAAAAACTAGATTTAAACACAAAAATAATAGGTGTTGGTAGAGCTGACTGGAATGAATTAGAATATAAAAAAATAGTACGAAAATCACTTGAAATTTTTATGAAAGAAAAAATAAATGAAACAATTTGGAAAAAATTATGCAATAGACTTAAATTTTGTAATTTAGACGTCAACCAAACAGAAAAATTTTTAAAATTACAGTTTTTTATAGATCAAAAAAACAGAATAACAATAAATTATTTTGCAGTACCTCCAAACATTTATGGAGTTATTTGTCAAGGATTAGGTTTAGCTAAGTTAAATAAACCAACTTCAAGAATAATTATAGAAAAACCAATTGGAACTTCGTTAAAGACCTCACAAGAAATAAATAATCAAATTGGCAAATATTTTAATGAATCGCAAATTTTTAGAATAGATCATTATTTAGGAAAAGAAACAGTATTAAATTTATTATATCTTAGATTTGCAAATTCTATTTTTTATAATAATTGGAGTAATAAAACCATTGATCATGTTCAAATTACAGTTGCAGAAGAAATAGGAATCGAAGGAAGATGGGACTATTTTGATAAAACCGGACAAATGAGAGACATGGTACAAAACCATTTATTACAAATTTTAAGTATCATTGCAATGTCTCCTCCTATAAACTTTTGTACTGATAGCATAAGAGACGAAAAAGTAAAAGTATTAAAATCTTTGCGTCCAATCAATGCTAAAAATATAAAAAACAAAACTATTCGAGGACAATATTCATCTGGATTCATTAAAGGAAAATATGTTCCTTCTTACATAAATGAACAAGGATCTAATCAAGATAGTAATACAGAAACCTTTGTAGCAATTAAAGTTAATATAGATAATTGGAGATGGTTTGGAGTACCATTTTATTTGAGAACAGGAAAAAGAATGAAAAAAAAATGTTCTGAAGTATCCATTGTTTTCAAAAAATTACCAATAAACATTTTTAAAAAATCTATGCCAAATTTAAATCAAAATAAATTAACAATTAGATTGCAACCAAACGAAGGAATCGATATTCATATCTTAAACAAGTTTCCTGGTTTAAACAAATCTATCAACCATTTAGTAAGTTCGAAACTGCAATTTAATTATTTAGAAAATTTTAAAAAAAATAACATAATAGACGCATATGAAAGATTATTACTTGAAAGTATGAAAGGTATTCAATCTTTATTCGTTCGAAGAGATGAAGTAGAAGAAGCTTGGAAATGGGTCGATTCAATTATTGAAATTTGGGAAAACAATGAAATTATGCCAGAATTATATTCTGCAGGTACTTGGGGACCAGTTGCATCAGAAAAGATGATAAATAAAGATGGTCGATCTTGGAATTAACATGAATTAAATAATTTTAAGTGTAAATTTAAATAAAAAAATATTTTATTTTTTGAAAATTTTTGATGTTTTACAGTACAATATTTAAAAAAATAAAAATTGATCAAGCATTAGTGTTGTTTGATCAATATTGATTGAAATTAATATTAATTTTAAAATAATTAAAAATTTGATCTATTTAATTAAATTAAAAACATTCAATATTAACTAAAAAAATTATCTATGAATTTCAAATACAATATTTTTTTTTAAACGAATTTAGATAGAAACTTAAAAATCATTTATATTTTTTACATAAAAATATTTTTAGGAAATAAATATATGAAAAGAATTATCCTTTTTTTATTAACTAATTTATCAGTAATGTTATTATTTTCTATAATTCTTAGTTTTACTCCCATTAATTCGAACAATGTATATGATTTAATTATTGTTTCAGGAATTTTTGGGTTTTTAGGTTCAATTGTTTCACTGTTAATGTCTAAATGGATTGCATTAAGTTCAGTTGAAGGGAAAATTATTAGACGTCCAAGAAATGAAATTGAAAATTGGTTAATGAATAAAGTTTTCTATTTATCTAAAAAAGCTAAAATAACAGCTCCTGAACTTGCTATTTATGAATCTATGGAAATGAATGCTTTTGCCACTGGATATAGAAAGAATTCCTCATTAATAGCAGTTTCTACTGGTTTATTAAAAAATATGAATTTTAAAGAAATAGAAGCAGTTTTAGCACATGAAATTAGTCATATAAAAAGTGGTGATATGGTTACAATGACTTTAATTCAAGGAGTGATAAATACTTTTGTTTTTTTTATTTCTCAAATTATTGTAGAATTTCTTTTAAATAGTTCTTCTAATAAAAAAGAAAATGAATTAGAAGAAACAAATCAACATCCTTTTTTGTTTTTTTTATTTACTAATTTTTTAGAAATTGTATTTGGTATGTTAGCTAGTTTAATAGTATTCAGTTTTTCTAGACGTAGAGAATTTTATGCAGATGCTGGATCTGCTAATATGGTTGGAAAAGAAAATATGATTTCTGCTTTACAAAAAATAAAAAATTCTCAAGTTTTAAATACATCAGATTTCATTTCTACGTCTTATATTAATGGTAAATCAAATAATTTTTCCTTCTTGTTTCAATCTCATCCTCCATTAGAAACTAGAATAAAAGCTTTATTTCAAGAAAAATATATGTAAAAATTTTTTTATTTATTTTTAATAAAAAAACAACAAAAATTTATTAACTTGTATTTTTTTATCAAATCTATATAATGATACAATTAAAATAAAAATAAAATTCAAAATAAATTTTGAAAATTTTTTGTTTATTTTATTAAATTTTTTTAATATTTTAAATATTAAAAAAATTTTCAAAACCATTCCTTGAAGGAATGAACTTAAAATAAATCGTTTATTCAGAAACATCTATTAATTCTTATTATTAGAGAATTAGGAAATTTATATTATGGAAAAAACAAAGGGTCAAGTTAAATGGTTCAATGAATCTAAAGGGTTTGGTTTTATAACTCCCTCTGATGGAGGAAAAGATGTTTTTGTCCATTTTTCTTCCATTCAAGGTAGTGGTTTTAAAACTCTTTCTGAAGGACAAAATGTAGAATTTGAAATACAAGATGGTCAAAAAGGCCAATCTGCTATTAATGTTCTTGCTATATAATTTATCAAAATTATAAATGATAATTTTTTTTAAACGTATTAAATTAGTCAAAAAAAAAATAATGTTTGGTTTTATTTTTTAAATTATTTTAATAATTTAAAAATTTTATAAAAAATATTTTAAGATAAATATGTAAATGAATTTTCTAAAAAACTAGTTAATTATTTTTTTATTTATTAAAAACTATAAATTAACAAACTATTTTATTAATAAAATTATATAACAGAGAGTTCAATGGATTTTTTTTTTAAAACTTCTACTTGGATACCCCTATTTACATTAATTATTTTAGAAATAGTTTTAAGTATTGATAATTTAGTATTTATTTCTGTTTTAATAGACAAACTGTCACCAATAGATAGAGATAAAGCTAGAATTATTGGATTAAGTTTAGCGCTTTTAATACGTCTGATGTTATTATTTTTGATATCTTGGATAATTACGTTAACTCATCCAATAATCCAAAACAAATTTTTTAATTTATCAGGAAGAGATCTTATTTTGTTATTTGGAGGTACGTTTTTATTATTCAAATCAACTATTGAATTACATGAAAGATTAGAATATCAAAAAAGCAAACCTTTAAAGAGCAAAAATTACTCAAATTTCTGGATTGTTATTTTACAAATCGTTGTATTAGACGCCATATTTTCATTAGATTCTGTGATTACAGCTGTGGGTATGGTAAATTCGTTACCAATAATGATTTCAGCAGTTATAATAGCTATGTTTTTCATGTTATTGGCTTCTAAGCAATTAACTGTGTTTATGAATTTTCACCCTTCAGTAGTAGTATTATGTTTAAGTTTTTTATTAATGATTGGAATATCATTAATTGCAGAATCAATAGGTTTTTTTATTCCAAAAGGATATTTATATACTGCTATTAGTTTTTCTGTTTTAATTGAATTATTTAATCAAATTTCTAAAAACAAAATAGTTAAATATCAATCTAAACGTCCTATTAGACAAAGAGTTACAGAATCTATTCTTAGATTAATGTTAGGAGAAAAAAATAAAAATAATCAAGAAATAATCAAATTTCCTAACATTATAGGAAATAAAAAAAAAAAATACTCCGAATCAATATATAAAACTTTCAAAGATGAAGAAAAATATATGATAAATGGAGTTTTAACATTAGCTTTACGATCCATTCGTAGTATTATGACTCCAAGATCTGAAATTTCTTGGGTTAATTTAGAAAACAGTAATAAAGAAATTAGAAATCAACTATTAGACACTCCTCATAGTTTGTTTCCAGTTTGTAGAGGTGAATTGGATGAAATAGTTGGAATTGTACGAGCTAAAGAATTATTAATGATTCTAGAAAAAAATGATGATATAAACATTTTCTCTTCTAAAACACCTCCAATAATTATTCCTGATACATTGGATACCATAAAATTATTAGGAGTTTTAAAAAATTCTAGAGGTAGCTTAGTAATTGTAAGCAATGAGTTTGGAGTCATTCAAGGTTTGATAACTCCATTAGATGTATTAGAAGCAATTGCTGGAGAATTTCCAGATGCCGACGAAACTCCGGAAATAATTTTTGAAAGAGATGGTAGTTGGTTAGTTAAAGGTAGAACAGATTTACATTCTATACAACAGCTATTAAACACAGAAAATTTAATTCAAGAAGAAAATTATGCATCGTTAAATGGTTTTTTAATATCTCATAAAGGACAATTACCAATTCCTGGAGAAATTATTGAAATTCCACCATTACAATTTCACATTTTAGAAGTTACAGAATATAGAATAAATTTAGTAAGAATAAAAAAAATAATTTAATTTAAATTCTAAAAAAATCAATTTTTTTAAACAAATAGGAATAAAACTAATTAGGAATAAAACTAATTTTGATCTTTAAAAAAATGAAAAAAATAATTTTATCTTTAGATACTTCATTGAATTACTGTTCAGTATCATTATTGGTCGATAATTGTATTGATTCTTTGTTTGAAAAATGTAAACAAAATCAAACAAAAATAATTCTTCCAATGATTAAAAAAATACTAAAAAGAAATCTAATTAATTTAGATGAAATAAATTTGATAGGAGTAACCCATGGTCCTGGTGAATTAACAGGAATAAGAATAGGTATTTGTGTTTCTAAAAGTATTGCTATAATAAAAAAAATTCCATTAATTAGTGTTTCTACAATATCTATTTTAGCAGAACAATCAAAAAGATTACATTTACTTAATAAAGTATTAGTTGTTATGAATTTTAATAAAAATAAAATTTTTTTAGGAAAATATTCAATAAACAATAAAAATGGAATTTTTGAATTACAAGAAAAAGAACGATTATTAAGATATAGTGATTTTGATATAAAAAAATTAAATTTAGACAATGAATGGACCATAATAGGTAACATGTCTAAAAAAGAAAATTTTGAAAGAAATAAAAAAATAAAATTTATAAAAATTTCAGTTCCTAATGCAATTGATATTATTCCCTTTGCCAATTTTTTTTACAAAAACAAAAATAACTTTAAAAATATCAAAAATATAAAAGTAAATTATTTGTTTTAAAATATTTACTTATTTTTATTTTTATTAAAAAATTTAATATATTGTTTATATAAATTTAACAAATTTTTAACTGAAATAATTTTATTTATCAGAAATAATTATGTCTAATTTAATAACAACAGGAGAGATTGATTTTTTTTCTTTTTTATACTTTATAGAAATTATTTTTTGATTATTAATTTTTATATATTTTGAAATTACTAATAAAATTTCTTTCTTTAAATTTGGTAAATAATCTGGTTCAAAAATTATATTTTTTTTATTATTTGATACAATTATTTGTAATCTTTTTTTTGCTATAAATGCACTATTTTTTTTAAAAGACAAAAATAAATCTAATACAGACATTGTAAATTATCTCCAAAATAAACGTTGAAAAAAGCTTTTTTTTTCCTTTTTAATAAATCTAAATGGTACATTTTTCCCAATTATTCTATTTACAACATCAAAATATGCGTTTCCTGCTTTAGAAATAGGATTTAAAATAACTGAAACACCTTGATTAGAAGAATTTAAAACATTAAAATCTTCAGGAACGACTCCTATAAGTGGTACTTTTAATATCTCTGAAATATCTTCAACACTTAACATTTCACCTGTTTCAACTCTAGTAATTTCATATCTAGTTATTAACAAATATTCTTTGATTGGATTTAGATTTTTTTCTGATCTATATGATTTAGAAGATAAAATCCCTAATACTCTATCAGAGTCACGAACAGATGATATTTCTGGATTAGTCACTAAAATTGCTATATCAGAAAAATACATAGATAAAATTGCACCGTTATCTATTCCAGCAGGAGAATCACAAACAATAAAATTAAAATCCATTTCAATTAATTCATAAATTATTTTTTTTACTCCTTCTTTAGTTAAAGAATCTTTAGATTTAGTTTGCGAGGCTGGTAAAATAAATAAATTTTCATTGTTTTTGTCTCTTATTAATGCTTGATTTAATTTCGCATCTCCTTGAATTACATTAATGAAATCATAAACAACTCTTCTTTCACATCCCATTATTAAATCTAAATTCCTCAATCCAATGTCAAAATCTATAACAACTGTTTTTTTTCCTTGCAAGGCTAATCCAGTAGATATCGCTGCACTAGTTGTCGTTTTACCTACTCCACCTTTTCCTGAAGTAACAACAATAATTTTGCTCATTTTTTATCCTAATAAATTTTTAATCTAAAAGATTAATTTTTAATTTATCATTTTTTAAAAAAATTCTAACAGTTTTTCCTAATATTTTTTTTTTAATTTCATCTAATAAAACATATTCCCCTGCAATTGAAACTAATTCTGAAAATAATTTTGTACAAAAAATTTGACTATCTTTATTGCCTTGCGCTCCTGCTAAAACCCTACCTTTCATAAAACCATATATATGAACGTTTCCATCTGCTATTAATTCAGCACCAGGATTAACATTATTAGCTACAATTAGATCTGAAGATTTTGCATATATAGTTTGACCAGATCTAACAGGGGTATCAACTATATAACTCTTTTTCGACTCAATTAATTTAGAAGTTTTATTTTCTTTTAAAAATGATTGATTGTAATAAAAAACTTTATTTTTTTCTGTAAGAATAGGAATTCCTAATTTTTTAATAACTTTTTTAAAAAATAGGTCTTTACATCCTGTAATTCCTATTACATATAAACCAACAGAAACAATTCCTGAAATCATTTTTTTTAAATTAACATTTTTTGATAAATTAGAAATATTTATAGCAATAGGAGCTTCTTTAAAAAAAGAAGGTGATAAATTTATTTTTTTTTTCAATGCGTTTTTTACAATTTCTGTACTGTCATTTAGTAAGTAAAGTACCATTAAAGTAAAAACATTTCCTTGAATTTTGATTGGAACATTTTTCATTTTTTTACCGTATTACAAATAATGCTATTTTTTTTTTTTAAATTACAATATATTTATTAAAATTATTATTTTTTATCCAAAAAAAACAGAAATGAAATTTAAAGATAAAGAAAATAGAGAAAAAAAAATTTTTTTTAGACAAATCAATAATTTTATTAATGAAAAAACAATTTTATCTGGAAATATTCAACCTAGCATTATTAATGGTTTAAATTTTAAGCAAGTTAATATATTTACTACAAAATTCAATTTTTTTATAAAATTAAATCTTATAGAAAAAACTCAATTTGGTTTAATTTACAACAAAAAAATTTTTTTAAAAAGTAATTTTTTTGTATATTTATGGCCTAGAAATAAAAAAGAAGCATTGTTCCAATTACATTTCTTTTTTTCACACTTTAAAAATAATACAAAAGTATTCATTTTTGGAAAAAATTCATTTGGAGTAAAAAGTTGTGTCCATTTATTAAAAAAATGGATAATTTTAAAAAAAATTGATTCAGTTAAAAGTTGTTCTTGTTTCAGTGGTTATATTACAAAAATAACAGATATTCAATTTTCTTTAAAAGATTTCTTTAAAACATATTATGTAAATAACTTAAAAATAAAAAGTTTACCAGGGATTTTCGACTATTCTGGAATAGACGATGGAACAAATTTGCTAGCATCTACATTTTCTAAAAACATAAAAGGAAAAGTATTAGATTTAGGATGTGGATCAGGAGTTTTAAGTTTGATTCTATCTAAGATTTGTAAAGATAAAATTTCACTTACTCTAATAGATTCAGAATATCATGCAATAATATCTAGTATGGAAAATTTTAAAATCAACAAAATGACAGCAAAAATTTTTGAAAGTGATTTATTTTCCAATATCAAAGAAAAATTTGACTTTATTATATCTAATCCTCCAATTCACGAAAATAATGAAAAAATAACAGTAAACATAATAAATAAAATAATAAAAATGTCTTCAAATTATTTAAATAAAAATGGAGAACTTCGATTTGTTTCTTTGTCTTGCTTATCTTATAAAAAAATCCTAAATAAACATTTTAGATATATTAAAATTTTAAAAAATAACAAAAGATATACAGTTTATAAAGTAATGAAACCTATATTCTAATTTTAATTTAAAATTATGTTATACCCGGAGCGGGACTTGAACCCGCAAAGCTAAAAAGCCGAGGGATTTTAAGTCCCTTGTGTCTACCAATTTCACCATCCGGGCTTTTTTTTCCTTAACATTTTTATAAGACGCATCCCGGAATCGAACCGAGTTGTTCGGATTTGCAATCCGATGCATAACCAATCTGCCAACGCGTCTTTAAGTCAATAATAAATAAAAATCAGTTATTTATCAAGATAAACATCTTATATATTTTAAAAAATATACAAAAAAAAACAAATTCTTTGTTTTTTAAATTTTAGATGATATAATAAACTTTAATTTTTAATTAAATTTAAAAAAATGGAGGGGTGGCTGAGTGGTTTAAAGCAGCGGTCTTGAAAACCGCCGATGAGAAATCATCCGAGAGTTCGAATCCCTCCCCCTCCAAAAATAATACTGGTAATAATAAAAATCAGATTCTTGTTATACAAATATAGATTTTTGAAATAATTAAACATCTCTTAAAAAAACAACTTCCCCTGCATCATTTACAACTCCTTCTATAATAGTTTTACTACTATTAGTTCCAATAGAAACGTTAATGATATCTTTTTCATGAGCATTTTTTAATGCTTTTCCCTTAGTAATAATTACAAAATTTTCACCTAAAAAGATCACTGAAACAGATTGGTTGAAATATACTTTCCATGACTTTCTAACCATTGATAATGTAATTGGTTCTCCTATAGAAATATTTTTAGAACTAATTTTATCTAATACCTGATCGTTTTTAAAACAAACATCTGATGGTAAATTTTCTAACGTTCCAATTTTAGTGGTTAAATCTGATTTTGAAATTTTTTTACCTAATCTAATTCTTGAATTTGATACTATATATCTTCCTTTTGAACTTACTTTAACAAAAATATTTTGATAAGTATTATTACAAAAAACTCTTGCAGTTATATTTCCTAAAATTGGAGAATTAGGATATAAAATAACTTTAGGAAAATTACAAAAATTTCTAATTCTAGAAAAATTTTTAATTTTTACTGAAGTAGGATTGTTATTAAGAACATTTCTTTTCTTAAAAAAAGAAATAATTTTCTTATAAAAATTATTTTTTTTCTCACAAAAATTTATATGACTATCATTTTTTTTACTATCTATTTTAGCTTGAACATCACATAAAAAAAAAGAAAAAAAGAAAACAAAAAATAAAATATTTTTCATATTAACTTGCCTCGAAATATTGTTTAATTTTTTTTCTGAAAAAATAAATTTCAACCTGGTATTGATAGATACTATCCATTCATATTAATATATTAATATTTAATTAAATATTTTCTTAATTGAGGTGATTCAAAAAATGCTTCCTCAAATTCAAAATTTTTTTCAAATGAGTGAAATAGCTTTAACAATAAGAGCATTAAGACAAGAAATGTTAGCAACAAATATTGCTAATTCAGAAACTGCTAATTATAAATCAAAAGATATTGATTTTAATGAAACTATGAAAAACATTAAGAATCATAAAAAAAAGTTTGATGCTTTAACAACAAAATCTAACAAAAACTTTTATAAAAACATAATTCCATACTTAAAAATAAATACTTCATCTAAAAATATAAATAAATCAAACAACAACACAGTAGATATGAATCAAGAAAGAATAAAATTTGCAGAGAATGCTATCCAATATCAAATTTTATTATCTATTTTAAATGCTCAAATCAAAGACATGTCTACTGCTATAAAAGGATAAACAAATTATGTCATTATCAAATATACTTTACATAGCTGGTTCAGCTATGGAAGCACAAGAAAAAAAAATAAACGTTATTTCTACAAATATAGCAAATGTAGATAGCGTAATTAAAAAAAATGGAAAATCATATCCATATATCGCAAAAAAAGTAATATTAAAATTTGATAGTAAAAATAATTATATTGGAGGAGTTAAAATAGACAAAATAGTAAATTCTTCAGAAAATTTCAAAAAAATATATGAACCTAACAATCCTTTGTCAGACAAAGATGGTTTTTTAAAAAAGTCTAATGTTAATATTGTTTCTGAAGTCATAGAAAGTATTTCAGCATCTAGAAATTATCAAGCTAATGTAGAAGTAGCTAACACTGCTAAGTCACTATTAATGAAAACCATTTCCATAGGTCAATATTAATTTTTAAATTCTAAAATTTATAAATATAGGGAAAAACAATGATTAATACTGATATTAATACAAAATCTAATTTTATTGATAAACAAAATTTTTTAAAAAAAAAAAATTATAATGAAATATTACAAAAAGATTTCATTAATTTATTGATTACTCAAATAAAAAATCAAGATCCGATAAACCCAATAAAAAATTCAGAATTAATAAATCAATTAGCAGTTATCAAAACTAATAGTAATCTTGAAAAAATAAATAATCAAATAGAACAAATAAAAGAAAAAAATAAAATAAATAATATTTTTAATATGTCATCATTGATTGGAAAAAAAATATTAGTTCCTAGTATAAAATTTAAAAAAGTTAAAAATATGAATTTATTTTATGGAATTGAATTATTTAAAGATACAAAAATGGTAAATTTAAAAATTATTGATGTCAAAAATAGAAATAATCAATTTATAAAACATTTAAAAAATATGAAAAAGGGAATTCATTTTTTATCTATGGATGAAAAAAATTTTGAATTACCAGTTGGAACTTACGAAATTAAAATAAATGAAGAAAATAATAGTCCAAAAATAGGAATGATATTAAATTATTCTGTTATACAAGGAATTACAAATCCTACAAAGGAACCAATTATTAATTTGAGTAACACAAAAAATGTTAATATCAGCGATATTAAAAAAATTTTTTAAAAAATAAATGATATTTATATAAAATCAATTTTAGAGGTATAAACTATATGATTTTTTCAACGTATATAAATACATTAAAGATGTTTAATGAAAAAATTAATTTAATTGAAAAAAATATATCTAATGCTAATTCGAACAATGGATATAAAAAAGAAAAATTAGAATTCAATGATGTATTTCCAAAAAATACAGATTCAAATAAATTAAACATTGGATCAGGAATTTTATTAAAAAAAAATAATAAAACAGACTTTTCTATAGGAAAAAAAAAAAAAACTGGAAAAAGTTTAGATTTTTTTATTAACAATAAAAATGGATTTTTTAAAATACAAGATTCCTCAAATTCTATTTTTTATACTAAAAATGGTCATTTTTTTCTTGATGAAAACAAAAATATTGTTAACGATAATGGAATGCATTTGATTGGATACATTGAAAATAACAAAAACAATAATCAAAATCTTAAAATGTGTCCAATTAGTTTAAAAAAAATAAATAAAACCATGGAAGCAAAAAAAACTAATAAACTAAATTTAACAACTACATTAATTGATGCAGAAAAAAAAATAAAAAATGATTTTTTTCCTAATAAAATTGAAACCTATAATTTTAAAAAAACCGAATTAGTTTTTGATAAAAGAGGTAAAATTCATCATATAGGATTGTATTTTAAAAAAATATCTCAACATATATGGCTTTTGTATCCTATTGATGAAACAGAAGGGAAAAATGTAAAATCAAAAAAAATTCTATTAGAATTTGATATGAACAGAGCAATGATCGAACCAGATCCAGAAGATGTTAGATTAGCCTCATTAGATAATCAACAGAAAGAGGAATTTTTTAAAATATATAAAAACAATATATCTTTAAAAAATTTAGATAAAAGAGATGATTTTAGTTTTTCAACACAAGATGGATATCCTGCTGGAAAATTATATAAATTTAATATCGAAAATAATGGAAATATAATTGCTAGTTATGACAATAATCAAAAAAAAATAATTGGTAAAATTCCAATAATTAACTTTTATAACTTAAATGTACTAGAAAAATCAGGAAACGATTTTTGGTCAATTAAAAAAAATTGGGATAAAAAAAAAGTACACACTTCAATTGATAATAGCAACAACTCATTTGATATAGGATCGTTGGAATCTTCTAATGTTGATATACAAAAAGAATTATCTAATATGATAGAAGCACAAAAAAATTATCGATCTGTTGCGAAATCAATGCAAATACAAGATAAAATGATTGAAACATTACTTAATGATATAAAATAAAATAATTTTTAGAGAAAATAAAATGAATAATACGATTAATAATTCTATATTAGCAGTTAATAGAATATTAAAAAAATCAGAAATCTTAGCTAATAATTTAGCTAATGTATCTACTTCCGGTTTTAAATCTCAATTGAGAACCATTTTGAACTTTCCGATTAATAATGGTAAAATATCTAAGTCTAATTCTCATTCTTTTTTATCAAATCTTCCAAAATATGATTTTTCTAACGGAATTATAAAAGATACACATGATCCTATGAATTTAGCAATAAAAGATGAAGGATGGTTTGTAGTTAAAGATAAAAAAAACAAAGAACTATATACTAGAAATGGTAGATTAGAAATCAATAATTCTGGAAAGATTACTATTAATCAATATAGTTTAATGGACTGTAATGGACATTCTATTTATATTCCAGTTAATTGCACTCCAACTGTTTCTACAGACGGAATAGTTACAATAATTCGTTACAAAAAAAACAGAGCATATCAACAAAAAATAGGAAAAATAAAGATAGTAAATATAAATATTTCAAAAATAGCAAAAAATAAGAATGGTTTTTTCGAGTTATCAAAAAAAATAAAAAAAAATGAAAAAAAATTTTTTATAAAAAATAAAAAACCACAATTAGTTCAAGGAGCATTAGAAGATAGCAACGTTAATTTAACAGAAAATCTTGTAGAAATGATTGATAATACTAGACAATTTGAAATGCAAATGAAAATGATTCATTTATGTGATGAAAATGAACAAAAAGCCAATTCCATATTGGTAAACTATTAAATTATAATAGAGAGAGAAAAAACATGATTCCATCTTTATGGATAGCAAAAACTGGTTTAGATGCACAACAAATAAACATGGACGTAATATCTAATAACTTGGCGAATGTTAGTACAAATGGATTTAAAAGATCACGTGCTGTTTTTGAAGATCTTATGTATCAAACTATTCAACAACCTGGTTCTAAATTAGAAAATGATGAAAATATTCCAAATAGTTTACAAATTGGAACAGGGGTAAGACCAGTTTCAACAAAAAAAATTCATACTCAAGGTAATTTAGCTAAAACAGATTCAAATAAGGATTTATCTATTAGTGGAGTAGGTTTTTTTCAAATAAAACTTCCAGACGGGAGTACAGCATATACAAGAGATGGATCTTTCGAAATAAATCAAAACGGGCAACTTGTTAATAATTCTGGATTTGTTATACAACCGTCAATAGTAATTCCACCTAATGCACTGTCTATAAATGTAAGTAGAGATGGTTCTGTTTCTTTTAATGTAGAACAAGAAATAAGTAGCACTCCAGCAGGACAAATTAGTCTGGTTAATTTTATAAATAATGGTGGATTATCTAACATTGGAGAAAATATGTTCAAAGAAACAATATCTTCAGGACCACCTATGGAAGGTTTACCAGGACAAAACGGATTAGGAACAATTAATCAAGGTTATATAGAAACTTCAAATGTTAATGTAGCAGAAGAACTAGTAAATATGATTCAAACTCAACGAGCTTACGAAATCAATAGTAAATCAATAAATAGTTCTGATCAAATGTTGCAAAAACTAAGTCAACTGTAATTAATTAAATTAATTAAAAAAAATATTTATAAAAAAATATTTTCAAAACAAATTACTAAAAAGGTATTTAATTGTGAATAAATATTCTTTAAAGTTAAAAAACTACAATTTTTTTTTTATAATAGTAATTATGTCTCTTCTACATGGATGTTCTTCTGTTCCGAACAGTAAATTACTAAAGAACTCAAAAAAGCATTCTGCTTACGAAAGTCAAGAAAAATTGAATTTTATTAAAAATAATAATTTATCTTTATTTGAAGATTATCAACCACATAATGTTGGTGATACTATGACTGTTTTGTTAGAAGAAAATGTTAGTACTAGTAACAGTTCTTCAGAAAAAATAGCTAAATCAGGTGATAGTCATCTTTCTATAACTCCTTTTTTAAATCCAATTGGCATAATTCATAAAAAAAACATTAACAAAAATGAATTTAACGGAGAAACAAAAAATAATTATTCTGGTTTAGGAAATTCTAGTACTAAAAACGTGTTGGAAGGAGTAATTACAGTAACAATTAATGAAATATTACCAAATGGAAACTTGAAAGTTGAAGGAGAAAAAAGAATAACAATAAATCAGGGAACAGAATACATAAAATTTACTGGAATAGTTAATCCAAGAACTATTGATAGAAATAACTCCGTAGCTTCAAAGCAAATTGCCAATGCTAACATAGAATATGTTACTAGCGATTATGTAAGTTCAACAAATGGTATGGGTTGGTTACAACGTTGGTTCTTTAAAATTTGGCCTTTATAAAATTTTATAAAATAAAACCTATTAATTTTTTTAGCGTTTCTAAATAAAAAATAACTAACATTAATTTAAAATTAAATGTTAGTTTAAAAAAAATTTTTAATAAAAATTAAAAAAGTTAGTTAGATTTTTTATTAGGATAATTTATGATAAAAAATATATTTTTAAAAGTTTACATAATTCTATTATCTATTTTTATTACTGTTCCTGCACATTCTGATAAAATTAGAGACATAACTACCCTACAAGGATTTCAAGAAAATAAACTTATAGGGTATGGGTTAGTAGTTGGTTTAAACGGTACTGGAGATGAAACCAGACAATCTCCGGTTACAAATCAAAGTTTATCTGGAATGTTATCTAGACTAGGAATATCAGTTTCATCTAGTTCTTCTATGAACCCAAAAAATACTGCTGCTGTAATGGTAACAGCAACTTTACCTAATTTTAGTTATGTTGGACAACAAATGGATGTTCATGTTTCTTCCATTGGAACAGCAAAAAGTTTAGAAGGTGGAACTCTTCTCATGACTCCGTTGCGAGCAAGTGATAATAAAATTTACGCTACTGCACAAGGACAAGTTTTAATTAAAGAAAAAAAAAATAAAAACATCAATTTTTTTTATTTTCAATTGCAAAAACAAAATTCTAATGCAGGTAAAATTATTTTAGGAGCTACTGTACAAAGAAAAATGAATAATGAAATTGAATTAGAAAAAGGTTCAATTTATTTACAATTAAATGAAGAAGATTTTTCAACTTCTCAAAAAATTAGTGATTGTATTAATGCAAAATTTTTTAATATTGCTACTCCTATTGATGCAAGAACTATACAAGTTACTATTTCTAAAAATCCAACTGAACAAATTAAAATGATATCTAAAATACAAAATATTGATGTTTTTATGCCAGTAACAGATGCAAAAATAATCATAAATTCTAAAACAGGAACTGTAGTTTCTAATGGAGATATAAAAATAAATGCTTGTAATTTATCAAATAAAAAAATGTCAATTATAGTAAATGAAAAACTAAAAAAAAATTATAAGAAAAACTTAGATCTTTTTATAAAAGATAAAAATTATTTAATTAACCAAGAAAATAAGTTTAATTCATATAATAGTAATTTAATAAATATAATAAGAGCATTACAATCTTTAGGAACCGCACCAGATGAACTGATTTTTATTTTAAAATCGATGAAAAATGCCGGTTGTATAAACGCTAAATTAGAGATCCTATAATGAAAAATAATTTTTTATTACCAATTAAAAACTCCATTGAATATAATCATTATTCAAAAAATAGATTAAATATTTTTGAAAAAAAAATTAATACAGGAACCAACAAAGATTTAGAAATAGGGAAAATGATCGAAGGATTATTTATACAAATAATATTGAAAGAATCTTTTTCAGAACAATCAAGTTCTGAATCACTTTTTAGTAATGATCAAGAAAAAATGTATACAGAAATATATCATGGAGCAATCTCACAAATTGTTTCCAATAAAGGATTGGGATTAGCCCCAATAATTGAAAAACAATTAAAAATGTCTAAAAAATTAAATATTTAAAAAAAATAATAAAAATAAATACAACTTAAAAACATTTTTTATTTTTTTTTGGAATTATGATGAATAAAATAACAAATTTAAGAATAAATTTTATTAATTTAATTAAAAAAGCAGAAAATAAAACAAAAAAAAATATACTCAATAATAAACAAATATATACAAAGAAAAATGAATATCAACAATTATTTTTTAAAAAACCTGCATATTTGTTCAATATAGTTGATAAATTAATTTCAGAAAAACAAATGGAAAAAGCAGAGATTATTCTTTATGAAAAATTAAAAACAATAATTGAAGATAATCAAATTATTTTTTCTGATTTAATTCCTGATTTTTTCATAAATTTAAGTAAAAGAGGAACAAGCAATACTATTGGAAAAAAATTTTTTTTTATTGTACAAAAAATCGCTAGACAGATAAACAAATTTAACAAATCCATGTCAGAATTAGAATTTTTGTTAAACGTAGAAATCAAATCAGAAATAAAAAAAATTAACAATAATCTACTATTAATTAAAAATATTAATAAAAAAATTAATGACATTAAAAATGAACCTAATTCAATTATTTTTAATAAAAAAAATGAAATTGAAAATTTAATAGTAGATAGACAAATTTTATCTAACCAATTAAATGAAATTGCTGGAATTAAATCTTTAGAAAAAAACAACAATTTTTTTTTATTTTTAAATAAAAAAATTATTTTATTAGAAAATTTTAAAAAAAACGATATTTTTCCAGCTCATGGTTCATATTTTTCTAATAAAATGTCTGTTGGATATCAATTAAAAAAAAAAAAAACAATGAAAATTTTAGATCCAGTTATCACGACAGGAACTCTAGGTGCTATTTTAAAATTTAGAACAATACAATTAGAATCAACAAAAAATAAAATTGGACAACTAATTTACAATTTTAGCAATAATTTTAATTTTATAAATAGATATGGTTATGATATTAATTGTAATCCAGGAGTAAAAATATTTTCAG
This sequence comes from Buchnera aphidicola (Tetraneura akinire), assembly GCA_049942965.1. GTDB lineage: Bacteria > Pseudomonadota > Gammaproteobacteria > Enterobacterales > Enterobacteriaceae > Buchnera_D. Next base: position 211,422 of record CP188088.1, on the reverse strand, counting down.
AAACCAACCCAAAAATTATACCTAACAAAAATAATAAAGGTAAGGAAAAATTAAATTCTAAATGGAATACTTACAATGTTTTTTATCCAAAAACATATGAAATTCAATTTTTAGGAAAAAACAAATGGAAAATAAAAAATTTCTTTAATAATAAAGAAATTATTGATTTTAAGACCGAAAAAAAAAAAAATGCTTTATCATTGTCATTACTAAAATTTGATGGAATAATAATCGAGTATTTAAATAAATCTCTTAAAAAAAACGATAAATATTTAATTCAATCAACTGCTACAGCAATTGATAAATTTTCCATTGAATCTAACGTAACTGAAAAAACAAACATTGCTTATTTTCCAACAAACAATACAGATCGTGATGATTATTTAAATTTTCAGAAAATGATTGATTCAAAAAATTATAAGCTAATAAACAATAAGGAAACAATGGAAGAATCTTATGAAAATTATAAAAATCATATACAAGAAAAAATAGAACAACTAAAATTAAATCAACGATTAAAAGTTAAGGAAGAAAATATTCTATTAGAAAAAAATATGTATGAATTAAATAATAATATTTTTTTTCAAAATTTAAATAAAAAACCAAAGAATCTAGACAATCTCCATTTATCAAATTATAAAACGTCATCTCTTGAACCATCACTTAATGAAATAAGTGAAATAATAAAAATATTTAATTCTAAATTTTAAAATTTAGAATTTTATTTGAAATAGATAAATATTTTTTTTGAAAAATTTAAAAAAAATAAAAATTTAAATTATTTATGTTTTTTTATATTTTAAATTTATAAAAAAACTATCTGAAATAGATATTATTTCTTTTAATTAATAAAAGAAGCTAAAATATTAAAAATTAATTAATATTTAAAATAACAAAAAAAAATATTTCAAAAAATATTTTTTTAATATAATTTAAACTTAATTCAAATTAATAATTTAAAAAATAAAATTTTTCTTCAATACACCTGTTCCACTACATTTAGAACAAATATAATTATTAAGATTTTTTATGGAGTATTTTACTCGTTGTCTAGACATTTCTAATAATCCAAATCTAGAAATTAAACCAATTTGAATACGAGCTCTATCTTTTTTTATCTCTTCTTTAATTTTTTTTTCAATGATTCGTTTATGATCAATTAATTTCATATCAATAAAATCTATCACAATTAAACCTCCTAAATCTCGCAATCTAATTTGTTTGGATATTTCTTCAACTGCTTCTAAATTAGTATTTAAAGCTGTTTCTTTCATTCTTTTTCCATTTTTAGATTGAGACGAATTAACATCAATTACAGTTAAAGCTTCTGTGGAATCAATGACAATTTCTCCTCCTGAGAATAATTTTATCTTTCTTTGAAAAATAGAAGTAATTTGTAACTCAATTTGAAAATAGCTAAACATTGGGATTTTTTTATTAAAAATTTTAATTTTATGTAAAAAATCTATACGACCTAAAATATTCATGTAACTATATATATCATTTAATAATTTGTAATTATCAATTATGATTTCTTCTATATCTTGATGTAAATTATCTCTAAAAGACCTATGAATAATATTACTTTCTCGACATAACAAAATTGGAGATGAATAATTATTAGCTGTTTCAATAATTAATTTCCATTGTTTTAATCTAGAATCTAGATCACTTTGTAAAATTTTTAAAGATTTTCCTAAACTAGCAGTTCTAATTATTAATCCCATATTTTTAGGTATAATCAATCGTTTAAAAACCTTTTTTAATTCATTTCGATAAATACCTTCTATTTTTTTAGAAATGCCTAAAACATTGGGATTATTTGGCATTAAAATTAAAAAGCTTCCTACTAAACTAATATATGTTGTTAATAAAGCTCCTTTATTCATTCTTTCTTCTTGTTCTATTTGAACAATTACCTCCATACCCTTTTTTAAAAAAAGAATATGATTTCTAGTAATATTTTTTTCATAAAAATAATTTTTTGAAATTTCTTTTATTGGTAAAAATCCACGTTTTTTAAAACCGTAATTTATAAATACAGCATCTAAACTAGGTTCAATTCTATCAATAACTCCTTTATAAACATTTAATTTTTTTCTATTTAAGTCATTGTTAGGATTATCTATATCTAAATCATACAATCTTTTACCATCTACCAAAGCTACTCTCCATTCTTTAGAATTAACAGCATTAATTAACATTCTTTTCATAAAAAAACGATCTCTTTTTTTTAATTTATTAAATAATTAGAAAAAATAAATAACTAGAATATCTTCTTATAAATTCATATAAATATAAAAATAAACTTAAATCTAAAAAAAATTAATATAAACAAAATTTATTTAAAAGTTACAAATTTATAATTTAATTTAAATCCACAAATATATAAATCAATACTTTTTTCATTTTTTTTAAATTTTTTATAAAAAAATTTTTTTAAAATTTAAATAAATTAACTATGAAATTATTCATACATAAAATATTGATTAGAATTATCATTCTAGATATAATATTTTCTTTTAGATATTTATCTATATGAAAAATATAACAAAAAAACCACATTTTTTAAATGTAACTGAACAAATGATTCCACAAAGAATTGACAATTTTTTAATTTCTTATATAAAACTGATATCAAAAAATAAAATATATAAACTTTTAAGAAAAGGAAATATTCGAGTAAATAAAAAAAGAACTCCTCCTAAATATAAATTAAAAATTGGAGATAAAATTAGAATTCCACCTATAAAAGAAAAATATATTTTTAATATAAATAAAATTTTTAAAAAAAAATGTATAAAAAAATGTATAATAGATAAAAAAATATTGAAAAATATTATATTTGAAGATGAATGTTTAATTATTATAAATAAACCATCTGGAATAGCAGTTCATGGGGGGAGTGGTATTTCAACAGGAATTATAGAAAAATTTCGTATATTAAGACCTTTGTGTAAAAATCTAGAATTAGTACACAGATTAGATAAAGAAACTTCTGGTGTATTAATTATGTCAAAAAAAAGGTCTACTTTAAATTTTTTACATGAACAAATTAAAAACAATAAAATTAAAAAAAAATATGTAGCACTAGTACATGGACAGTGGCCTAATTCAATAAATACAATTAATTTACCATTATTAAAAAAAAAATGGAATACCAATAAAAGTAAAAAAAAAGTATGTGTTCATAATCTTGGAAAACCATCAGAAACTCACTTTATTGTAAAGAAGAGATTTAAAAATAATACAACTCTTTTATACATATATCCCATAACTGGTAGAACACACCAAATTAGAGTTCATACTTCACATATGAAATTACCAATTGTTTTTGATAATCGATATGGTTCTAAGGAGCTTGATAAAAAAATTAAAAATAGAAATGGTCCGTTTCGTCTATTATTACATGCAAAAGAAATACAATTCATACACCCTAAAAACCAAAAAATAACTATTTTATCAGCTCCTTTGGATAAAGAATTTAAAAATTATTTAAAAAATTGTAAAGCAACTAAAAAAAATAGAGGAAAAAATGGCAGTACAAAAAAATAAACCTACTAGATCAAAAAGAGGAATGAGAAGATCTCATGACAGAATAAAAATTCCTGCTTTTTCAATAGATAAATACTCAAAAGAAATACATATTAGACACCACATAACTAAAAAAGGATTTTTTAAAGGAAAAAAAGTAATTTAAAAACATAAGTTATTAAAATAAGAATTTTTTTTTTTTTTTTAATTTTTAAATACTATTTAACAAATTAATAATTCGTAGAAATTCTTATTTTTTGAAAAATTAATAATTTCAAAAAAATTTTTTGTTTACAAAATTTAAAAAAATATTACATAAAAAATATGTTTTTAAATAACAGGTAAAAAATGAAATTTGCAATGATATTTCCAGGTCAGGGGTCTCAAAGAACAGATATATTATTTAAATTATCCAAAACTTTCCCTATAATAAAAAATACTTTTGATGAAGCTTCTGATTACATTAACCATAATTTGTGGAAATATATAAACGGAAACTATAATAATAACTTCAAAAACAATGAATATATTCCAGCTTTAATATTAACAACTTCAGTTTCTCTTTATTATACATGGAAAAAAAAAACGAAAAAATTCCTAATATAGCCGCAGGTCATAGTCTAGGAGAATATTCAGCATTAGTTTGTTCTAATTCAATCTCATTAAAAGATGGGCTAAAAACTGTTATACAAAGAAATAAACTTATGCAAGAATCAGCAAAAAATAATCCAGGATCTATGATGGCAATAATTGGAATGAAAAAAAAAATAATAAAAAAAATTTGCAAAAATTTTTTTAAAAATGAATTTGCTGCTATTTCTAGTATAAATTCTGACACTGAAATTGTAGTATCTGGAAATAAAAAAAAACTACATAAAATAGAAAAAATATGTAAATTATTAGGTGCGAAAGCTGTTTTTCATTTATCAATAAATGTTCCTTCACATTGTATTTTAATGAAAAACGCATCTAAAAAATTTTCTAAATTTTTAAAAAACGTTTTTTTTAAAAAGCCTGATTTTCCAATTATTAACAATGTTGATGTAAAGTATGAAAAATCTAATAAAAAAATAAAGACAGCTTTAATAAGACAATTAGTAGAACCAATAAACTGGAAAAAAAGTATAAATTTTATTTTAAAAAAAAAAAAACTTTTCTATTATTAGAAGTTGGAACTAGTAAAGTATTAACAAATTTAAATAAAAACATAAAAGATTCTATTTCTATTTCTTTAAATAATAAAAAAAATTTTTTTTTTAAAAAAAATAATTAGGAAAAAAAAAGATGTATCAGGGTAAAGAAATAGCTTTAGTTACTGGAGCAACAGGAGAAATAGGACAAAAAATAGCACAAGAACTATCAAAACAAAAAATATTTGTTTTTGGTTCTAGTAGAACTAAAAACGGAGTAAAAAAAATAAAAAAGATACTAGATAAAAATGGAGAAGGAATAATAATTAACGTTAAAGATCCTGATGATATTAAAAAAAAAATAAATTTTATTAATATGAATTTTGGAGATATTAATATTTTAGTAAATAACATAGGAATTAATTACAATAACTTACTACCAAAAATCTCTATCTTCGAATGGGAAGAAACGTTAAAAATAAATTTAACCTCAATATTTCATTTATCACAATCAGTAATAAAGAACATGATAAAAAAAAGAAAAGGTAGAATAATTACAATAGGATCTATTATAGGATCTATAGGAAATAGTGGTCAAATTAGCTATTCAAGTTCAAAATCTGCACTAATAGGTTTTCATAAATCACTTGCAATAGAAGTTGCCTCTCGTAAAATTACTGTAAATATTATCTCTCCTGGATTTATCATGTCTAATATGACAAAAAAATTAAGTAAAAAACAAATAGACAAATACTTATTAAGTATACCAATGAAACGTTTTGGAACAGCGTCTGATATTGCTAATGTTGTATCATTTTTATCTTCAAAAAAATCTTCATACATTACTGGACAAGTGATTCATGTAAATGGAGGTATGCAAACTACTTAATATCTTAAAAAAAGATCTATTTAAAAGTATTCCTTTAGGAGACAAAATAATGGACATTGAAAAAGAAATAAAACAAATTGTTTCTATTCAATTAGATAAAAAAATAGAAAAAATTTTTAAAAAATCAGATTATGTTAAAGATTTAGAAGCAGATTCTCTAGATATGATAGAACTTGTTATGAATCTAGAAGAAAAATTTAAAATTGATATTCCAGACGAAGATATGAAATACATAAACACAATAGAAAATACAATTAAATATATTAAAAATAAAATTATTATTAATAATAATTAATAATTCAAAATAAATAATATATAAAATAAATAAAAGTTTTTTTATTAAAATTATTTTTTTAAAAAAAACTAAACAATAAAAAAAATAAATTTAATTAAAATAAAAAGTTCATGTATAACTTATAAAATTTAAAAAGACTATTAAAAATTGATCTTTTTAAAAAGATCTTATAAAAAATATAAAAAATATAAAAAAAAATATAATTGCATATTAAAATTAATATAATGAAAAATTATTAAAAATAATTCACACAAATAACATGAAAAATAAATTTATTGTAATTGAAGGAATAGAAGGATCGGGAAAAACGAATGCTTGTAAACAAGTTCAAAAAACTTTGGAATCATTTGGAATTAATAACTCTATTTTAATCAGAGAACCTGGAAGTACCAAAGTTGGAGAAAAAATAAGAGAAATAATAAAAGAAAAAAAAACAATTGGAAGAATTACAAAAAAAGCTGAACTTTTATTAATGTATGCCGCTAGAACACAACTAATTGAAACAATTATTAAACCAGAATTAGAAAAAGGAAGTTGGATAATTTGTGATAGATTTGATATGTCTTCAATAGCTTATCAGGGAGCAGGATCTCGAATAAATATAAATTTTATTAATCATCTCAGAAATTTCTTAGTAGAACCATTGCATCCAAACTTAATTTTATATTTGGATATTGATCCAATCATAGGACTACAAAGAATAAAAAAAAATAGAATGTATTTAGATAGAATAGAACAAAAAAATATTAGTTTTTTTGTTCGTGTAAGAAAAAAATACTTAGAATTAGTAAATTCTAATCCAATTGCAATAAAAATCAAAGCTAACAAAAACATTTCTGTTGTAAATAATTTAATATATGAAACTATCAAAACATGGTTAAAAAAAACAAAAAAATGAATTTATATTCTTGGCATAAAAAAATTTATTTAGAAATTGTTAAACAACACAACAATAAAAGAAACCACCACGCAAGAATGATAATATCTGATCAAAATTTAGATATTATTAAATTAGTTTGGAACATTGCAAAACGAATTTTATGTTTAAAAAAAAAAAAATGTGAAGTATGTAATAGTTGTTTATTAATGGATTCCAACTCTCATCCAGACTGGTATCATATAAAAAAAGAAAGTCATGAAAACAAAATTGGAATAGATTTTATCAATTCTTTAAAAAGAAAAGTTCTTCTTACCTCACAACAAAAAGTTGGTAAAGTTATTTTCTTTCAAAACTCTGAAAATTTAACAGTTTCATCCATTAACTCTTTATTAAAAATAATCGAAGAACCACCTAAAAATACTTGGTTTTTTTTTGAATACAACAATAATTATTATATTCCAAAAACTTTAAAAAGCAGATGTTTATTACATTTTTTACCTCCTCCTACTGAAAAAGAAGGTGTTGTTTGGTTAAAAAATCAATCTTTAAAAACAAAAAACAATAATTATTTAATTTTATTAAGAACTTGTAATAATTCTCCAATTGATTCAAAAAAATTATTTGAAAGTATTTTTTGGAAATTAAGAATTGAATTTTTCTTTTTATTAAAAGAATTTATAAAAAACGGAATAATAAAATCAATTATTTCAATTATTTCCAAAAAAGATAATTTTTTATTCATTAATGGCATTTGTTGTTTTTTGCTAGATACAATAAAATACAAACATAATTTAAAAAAAAATTTAGTTAATTTAGACCAAATAAAATTAATAAATTTTTTATCTAAAAATTGTACATTCGAAGGTTTAAATAAATCATTTAAATCTTGGATAAGATGCTATAATAGAATTATTTCCATTGCAGGAATAAATCAAGAATTATTAATAGTAGAACAATTTCTTTATTGGAAAAAAATATTAAACTTATAAATAAATAAAAATCTAAAGAGTAAATTTTATGTATTTGATAGACAGTCATTGTCATTTAGACAAAATAAATTTAAAAAAAACAAGAATGAATCTTGATGAAATAATAAAAAATGCGGTTTTAAACAAAGTTCGTTTATTCCTAACTATATCTACTTCTATTAAAAATTTTAAAAAAATATCAAATTCAATAAAAAAAAAAATGTTTTTTATTCTTGTGGAATTCATCCATTATATGTTAAAAAAAATAAAAATAATTTTTTAAGTTTAGAAAATTTTTCAAATATAAAAAAAGTAATTGCAATAGGAGAAACTGGATTAGATTATTTCCATAGTAAAGAAAATATAAAATATCAACAAGAATCGTTTAGAAAACATATTCAAATAGCTAAAAAAATTAAAAAACCAATAATCGTACATTCAAGATCATCCATTCAAGATACCATTAAAATACTGAAAGAAGAAAAAGCAAATGATTGTCGAGGAATACTTCATTCTTTTTCCGAAAAAAATATAATATATGCTAAAAAATTACTAGACTTAGGATTTTATATATCATTTTCAGGGATAATTACCTTCAACAAAACTGATGAACTAAAAAAAGTTTTAAGATATATACCTTTTGAGTCAATTTTAATTGAAACTGATTCACCATATTTATCTCCAGTTCCAAATAGAGGCAAGGAAAATCAACCATCATATTTACCTTATATAGCAAAACAAGTAGCTAAAATAAAAAAAATTGATTTTGAAAATCTAGTGAATATCACTAAAAAAAATTTTTATGAATTATTTCCAACAATTAATATATAAAATACTTTTTTTAGAAAAATGATTTTTTTTCATTAAAAAATAAATTTATTTATATTTAATTTTTAATAAAATTCAAAAAAATTTTTTATACTTTTATTTTAAAAAAGAGAAAAAAATTAATGTTAAAAAATTCATTTTCTAGTCTACAAAAAATAGGGAAATCATTAATGCTACCTGTTTCTGTATTACCTATAGCTGGAATTTTATTAGGAATAGGATCGGCAAAATTTTCTTTTATTCCTATAATAATTTCAAATATTATGTACAAATCAGGAACTTCAGTATTTTCTAATATGCCTTTGATATTTTCTATTGGGGTAGCTCTAGGATTTACTAAAAACGATGGAGTATCTGCATTAGCAGCTGTTATATCATATGGAATTATGACAAGTACTATATCAACTATATCTCCATTAATGATACAAATAAAAAATATAAATTTTCAACAAGGAAGTTTTTATTATGATACTGGAATTTTTGGAGGGATTCTATCTGGAACTTTATCTGCATATTTGTTTAATAAATTTTATAAAATTCATTTACCAGAATATTTAGGTTTCTTTTCAGGAAAAAGATTCGTTCCAATTGTTTCTGGTTTTTTTTCAATAATCTTAGGAATTATATTATCTTTTTTATGGCCTCCAATTGGATATTTAATTCAATTATTTTCAGAATGGTCAGCTTATCAAGATCCAATGCTTGCATTTGGGATTTATGGATTAATTGAAAGATCTTTAGTTCCATTCGGTCTACATCATATTTGGAATGTACCATTTCAAATGCAAATTGGAAATTATACAAATTCTACTGGACAAACCTTTCATGGTGATATTGCAAGATACATGGCTGGAGATCCAACTGCTGGAAAACTTTCTGGTGGGTTTTTATTCAAAATGTATGGTCTTCCAGGAGCTGCTTTAGCTATTTGGAAATCTTCCAGACAAGAAAATCGATCAAATGTCGCAGGAATAATGATTCCTGGAGCATTAACAGCATTTTTAACTGGAATTACTGAACCAATTGAATTTTCATTTTTATTGGTCTCTCCAATATTATATGCATTACATGCAATTCTATCTGGTTTAGCTTTCACTATATGTATTTTATTTGACATGAGAGCAGGTACTAGTTTTTCTCATGGTCTAATAGACTTTTTAATTTTAAGTGGAAATAGTCATAGAATTTGGTTGTTTCCTATTGTTGGAATAATTTATTTATTTATATATTATTATATATTTTATACGTTGATAACAAGATTAAATTTAAAAACACCAGGAAGAGAAAAAAACAATTTTTTTCCTCAATCTAATGATATAAATAAAATTTCAAAAAGATTAATTATAGCTCTAGGAGGAAAAAAAAACATTGAAAATTTAGATGCTTGTATTACTAGATTAAGAATAACAGTAATTAATATTAATCAAGTCGATGTAAAAGAAATAAAGAAAACTGGTTCTTCAGGAGTAATCATATCTGGAGTTGGAATACAAATAGTATTTGGAACAAAATCTGATCAAATAAAAAACAAAATGGAAAAATATATGAAAAATTAATAATAAAGATTAATTATTTAAAATAAATTACAAAATAAAATTTAAATTGATTTTTAAAAATTATTAATTTACATAATATTTTATATAAAAATGAAAGAAAAAATAAATAAAGATAATATATTTGAAAAAATTATTAAAAAAAAAATTAAATCAAAAATTGTTTATCAAAATAATACTTTGACAGCATTTGAAGACATTAATCCAAAAGCACCAATACATATTTTAATCATTCCAAATAAAAAAATAAAAAATATTAATCAAATTAATATCAATAATAAAGATATAATAGCAGAAATGATATTTATTGCTGTAAAAATCGCAAAAAAAAGAAAAATAGAAAAAAATGGCTATCGAATAGTAATAAATTGTAATAAAGATGGTGGCCAAGAAATACCATATTTACATATTCATCTTTTAGGAGGAAAAAAATTAGGACCAATTACATAATAAGTGAATTAAAAAATAAAAAACATTTATAAAAATAAATATTTTCTATTTAATTAATTTAAAAATTAAAATAATTAAAAAATTATAAAATTCTCTTCTGATTTTTAAAATTTCAAAAAATAAATATAATAAATGAATTTTAAAAAATATTTTTTATGAAAAATTATTCAGAAGAGAATTTTTTTAAAATAATGAACTTTAAAAATGTACAATTTTAAAAAAAAACAAATTCTAAAAATGATATCTTAACCCTAATTCTAAAAAATTGTTTCTAAAAATTTTTTGTTTATCATTATATAAACTATTATTTATTTTTGACAAATTTATTGTGTAATCAAGATATGAATCTAAATTTTTGTTAAAACTATAATTAGTTAATATTTTAAACTTATTGTGGTAACTAAATTTTTCTTGATTTTGATAAACATTATTCTTATTTAAAACAAATAACTCATTTTCTCGTAAATTAGAAAAAGAAACTAATGAACTAAGGTTTTTATCAAAATTATATCCAGCTATTAATTGAACTAACCCATCATTTTTTAAAACTGAATTATAAAATTTATTAATAATAATGTTTTTGTTCGTACCAAGAAGAAGCATCATATATGATTTTTTAAAATCATATTTCATAGATAATCCACAAGAAGTAGTTAATCTACCTTTTTTATCTTCTACACCAAATTTAGGACGATCTTTTACAAAATAAGATAAAACTGAAGAAAATCCTAATTTATTTTTATTATTATTATACGCTATTGAACATCCTATACCGTTCAACTCTATTTCATTTTTTTTCGTAGAAAGACTAGAATGTAAAGGATTACCTCTTAATTCTAAAGAAAAATTCAAAAATTTAGGAGAAAAATAAGAGTTATTTGTACGATATGTAAAAATGTAGTTTTTGTTGTCTAAAAAAATTTGATGATCCAAATTTATATTATTTTTGTTTAAATTATCCATTTTTAACAAATATAATAAATCGTGCATAACTCCATTATTACGACTATATTCAAATTCTCCAAAATTTTTAGAACGTATTCCAAAATAACCAAAATCAGTTTTTTTAAATTTAGAATTCATAAAAAAAGATTTTAATTCATTTAAATTAGAAAAATAATGAATATAACCATAAGTAGACAAATCTTGAGTTATTTTTTTTTTAGCGAAAAGAGCAACAGAAACATTTTCTTTATCTTTATTTAAACATACAAAACATCTTTCTTTTGAATGAGTAACATTTTGATTTTTTTTAATTTGAGCATCGATTTCTAGTTTATCACCTTTATTACTATATAACACTGCAGACTGAACAAAATTAAAAGGCAATACTAAACAAAGAAATAGCATTAAAAATTTATAATTCTTCATAAGAATGTATTATTTTACCATTATGTTATATTTAAAAAAAAAATCAACATTTCTATATTTGTTATTCTAAAAAATAATTTAAAAAAAATAATAAACTGTTTTAAACTAAAACCAATATAGTTTATTTTATCAAAAAAACAAATATTTTTTTTTTAAAATATTGTTATATCTTTATTTTTTTATTTTAAAAAAGAGAATTTTTAGCAGTTCTAGGAAAAGGAATTAAATCTCTAACATTAGTAATGTTAGTAATATAAGATAGAAATCGCTCAAAACCCATTCCAAAACCAGAATGAGGAACGGTACCATATTTTCTAAGATCTAAATACCAATGATAATCTTGAAACGACATCCCTATTTCTTTCAATCTCAATTTTAGTTTATCAATTCTTTCTTCTCTTTCTGATCCTCCAATTACTTCCCCTACTCCCGGTAATAACAAATCAAAAGAAGCAACAGTTTTGTTATCATAATTTAATTTCATATAAAAAGCTTTTATTTTTTTTGGATGATTTTTAATAATTATTGGAACGTTAGAATAATAATTTAAAATATATTTTTCATGTTCAGAAGATAAATCTATTCCAAAATTAATTTTTTCTTTAAATTTTTTAGAAAAATTTAAAATTTCTATTATTTCTGAATAATCCTTTTTAATAAAATCGTTATCTAAGAAATAATTTAATTTAGAAAAAATTTCTTTTTTTGATCTTAATTCTAAAAATTTAATGTCTTGATGACAATTTTTTAATGTTGCATTAATCAATTGTTTTAGCATTTTTTCAGAAAATTGAATTATTTGATCTAAATTTAAAAAAGACTGTTCTATTTCTAACATCCAAAATTCAGCTAAATGACGACTAGTATTTGAGTTTTCTGCACGAAAAGTAGGTCCAAATGTATATACCTTTGATAAAGAACAAGCATAAGTTTCTAAACTTAATTGACCAGAAACAGTAAGAAAAGATTCTTTTCCAAAAAAATCTTTTTTAAAATCTATTTTTCCATTATTTCCTTTTGGAAAATTATAAAAATCTAAGGTAGATACACGGAACATTTTTCCTAATCCTTCTGAATCTATACTAGTAATAATAGGAGTAGGAATCCAAATGTATTTATTTTTATATAAAAAAGATCGTAAAGAATGTGAAACAAAATCTCTTATTCTAGATATTGAACCTATCAAATTAGTTCTTGCTCGTAAATGAACTACATTTCTTAAATGTTCAACTGTATGATTTTTAGAAGAAACAGGATATCTATCTGGATTGTTTACAAAACCTAATATTTTAATTGTATTTACAATAATTTCATATTTTTGTTTTTTTCCAGAAGATAAAAATAAATTTCCTATAATAGTTACTGAACAACCTATTGTTAGTTTTAATACATCTTCATAATAATTTTTTAAATTATTATGAGCAATACATTGAATTGGATTGCAAGAAGATCCATCATTAACATCTATGAAAGAAAAACCTAATTTAGAATCTCTTCTTGATCGAACCCATCCATTAATAGTAATTAATTCACCTATTTTAACTTCATCATTTTGTATTTCTATTGCGGAAACTATTAACATAAATTTTCCCATATAAACATTATATAATATATATACATTATTAATAAAATTAATCCTACAAAACTTCACAAAAACATTAAAAATATATTTTATATATATAAATGTCTAAAAAAATAGAATTAAATAAATGTTTTTAATATAAATAAAAAACTAAAATTATTTAAAATAAAATAAATTTTAAAAATTAAACAATAGACTAATTTTTTCCAATTAATTATACTAACTAATATAGTTAATTAAATTAATTATTCATATGTAAATAAATATGACTATTTTAAAAAAAATAAAATTTTTTAAATATTAAAATATCAAAAAAAAATAAGATAATTTAAATTTTAGGAATAAAATTTGTTTTAATGTAATAAATAACTAACAAAATATTTTTTTTTAATAAAGACAAAAAAAAAACAAAAAAAAACAACAAAAATAAAAAAATAAATTAATTATTTAAAAAAAAATATTTAACTATTTTTTAAATAAAAATAAAAATTTTAATTAAAAAATGAAAATTTCATCATAAACAAAAAAAAAAAAATAAAACAAACTAAATAATTTTGATAATTTTTATAAAAATTAAAAATTAAATAATTTTAATTAAAGATTAAAATTAAAAAAAAAATGATTCATATAAATTAATTTTAAAAAGCTTATTATTAATTTTCTTAAATTTTTGTAAATAAAAATATCAGTTATGAAAATCAAAAAAATAATTAAAACTAAATGTGAAAAATATTTTAAAAAATATATTTTTTTAAATTTTTTATAAAAATTAAAAATAAAAAATCTAAAAATAAAAACAATAACTTAAATAAAAATTTATTTGTACTGAAAAAAAATTAAAATTTATATAACTTTTTTAAAAAATTAGAAGATTAAAAACCCAATTTTTTTAAAGTAATTTTCATTATAAAAAAATTCTAATTAAAAAAACTAAAAATTAAATTTAATATTTTTTTAAAAAATTTTATTTCAAATTTTTATTATTTTTTAATTTAGAAAAACAAATTTCAGAACAAAAACCTTTCATTTTATTAAAACACTGTAAACATTGAATAAAAAGAACATGACAACTCTCATAACTACAATTAATATAATTATTTGATGGTGATTTACAAATTTTACAATTTGTAAATAAATCATCTGTAATTTTTTCTCCCATTCTAGCATCAAAAACAAAATTTTTTCCCTTAAAATACATTGGTAATTTTTTTTTCTTTGTTTCATTATAATACCCAATAATTCCATTTTTTAATTGATAAACATGTTTAAATCCATGATATTTTATCCATGCAGTAGCTTTTTCACATCTAATTCCACCTGTACAATACATTATTATTTTCTTATCTTTATAAGGATTTAAAAAACTAACAATATTTTTCATTTGATCTTTAAAAGTTCTTTTTGAAATATTTATAGAATTTTCAAATCGACCAATCGCATGTTCATAAGAATTTCTCATATCAAGAAAAATTGAATCATTTTTTTTTTTATTAGAAACATACATTGAATTGAATTCTTCTGCATTTATATAAAAACCTTTATTTTTTAAAAAATTGAAATTTTTATTTGAAATTCCATCAGAGACAATTTTTGTTTTTATTTTTACAACTAATAGCCAAAATGGTTCAACTAAATAATTTATTTGACTTGTATTAAAATGTATTTTTTTCAAAGAAACATTAAAATTCTGAATTTGTTTTTTAAAATTTAAATATTGTGTTTTCGGTACACTAATTTGAGAATTAATTCCTTCTTTAGATACATACACTCTTCCTAAAACATTAAAGAACAATAGTAATTTATATAAATTATTACGAAAATTAAAAATATCGGATACATGAAAATATTTATAAAATGAAACTACTATTCTTTCTTCTTTTTTGGCCATAATTTTTTTTTTAAGTATTTTTCTTTCAACTAAATTATGTAAATTTTTCATTTGAATGATTTCCTTAAACAAAATTAAAATAAATAAACAAAAATTTAATAAACAATAATTAACTAAAATTATAAAAAATTTGTTTTTTAAAAATCAATATTGTTTAGTTTCTTACTTCTATTTTTTTAACATAAGACATTCTGCACCATCTATTTTTTTAAATTTATTATTAAATTCCATTTTTTCATCAGATAAAAATAAAATTTCTTCTAAAAAAGACATTTTTTTTAGATAATTTTCATATTTTTCAAAATATTTTTTGTTTTTACAATCAATATTTTTTAAATATAAAAAAACCATGTCTTTAGGATGAAAATGACTTTTAATTCTAATATTTCTTAATTCAATAATTTTTTTTTGAAACCAATCCATTTCTTGTTTAATAATTTTTTCATTAGCATCAATAGAAAAAACACTAGGAAACGATTCTTCTAAAATTGATTCTTTATCATGAACAGAATCTATTTTTTTCATTTCTTTCCAAATATACTCAGTGATGTATGGAATAATAGGATGTAATAAAATCAATATAGCTAATAAGACTTTTTTTAGAGAGTATCTTGTCCCCTCTAATTCTATTTTTTTTTGATTTATTCTAATAATTTTAGAAAATTCTAAATACCAATCACAAAATTTATTCCAAAAAAAATCATATAAATTTTGAGCCACTACATCAAAACGATAGTTTTTCATTTCAAAATCATATTTTTTTATTAATTCGTTTAATTCAATTAAAATCCACTGATCAGGAAAAGATAAATTTATTTTTTTATTTTCTGTATTTATGTTTATCTCTTTAATATAAATAAATACAAATCGACTAGCATTCCATAATTTAGTACAAAAATTTTTACAAAACTTTAATCTAGAATAATTCCAATTAATATCTTGTTTAGGAGTAGATAAAAAAGAAAAATAGAACCTTAAAGAATCTGTACCAAAAGCTTCAATACCATTAGGAAAATTAAATTTAATAAAATTAGAAATTGATTGTATAGTTTCTTTATTAGAAATAAATTTAGTTCGTTTTTTTATTAAATCAGATAAAGAAATTCCATGTATAATATCTAAAGGATCAATAACATTACCTTGTGATTTCGACATTTTTTTACCAAATTCATCTCTAATCAAACCAGTAACTATAACTTTTTTAAATGGAACTTGAGAATTTCCACATTTATCTTTAACAAGATATGTACTTAAAAGAATCATTCTAGAAACCCAAAAAAAAATAATATCAAAACCAGTCACTAAAACATCCGTTGGATAAAAGTTTTTAAATAAATCTGTCTGTTTAGGCCATCCTAAAGAAGCAAAACACCACAATCCAGAAGAAAACCAAGTATCTAATACATCTTTTTCTTGAGTTAAAGTTATGTCTTTAGAAATTTTATACTTTTCTCTAATTTCATTCTCATCGTTTCCAACATAAATATTGTTTTTTTCATCGTACCAAACAGGAATTTGATGTCCCCACCATAACTGTCTAGAAATACACCAATCATTAATATTTTCCATCCAAGAAAAAAAAACATTTTTATATTTATCTGGAATAAATTGTATATTTCCTTTTTTTACAGATTTTATTGCTAATATAGACAATGGTTTAGTGTTTAAATACCATTGATCTGTTAACATAGGTTCAATAATAGTTCCAGTTCGATCTCCATATGGAACAACATTTTGTATTATTTTTTCTTCTTTTAATAAACCTAGTTTATTAATTTCAAAAATAACTTTTTTTCTAAGTTCATATCGATTTAAATTTTTAAAAATCAAAGGAATAAAAAAATTCACATCAAATAATTGATCACCATGTGAATCAAAAAATTGTAATGAACTCCTTAATTTTCCATTTTTTTTAAATATATTAATCATTGGTAAATTGTTTCTTTTAGCTATTTCATAATCCTTAAAATCATGAGCTGGAGTTATTTTTACGCAACCAGTACCTTTGTTTACATCTATTTCATTATCTGAAATGATTGGAACTATCCTATTTGTTAAAGGAACGCAAACAAATTTACCAATATATTTTTTATAACGAATATCATTCGGATGTACAGAAATCGCCACATCTCCAAACAATGTTTCAGGACGAGTAGTAGAAATAACCAAAAATTCTTGTTCATTATTTATATTGTCTTTAACAATAGGATAACATATATTCCACATTTTACTTGATACTTGTCTATACTCAACTTCTAAATCAGAAATTACTGTTCTTAAAGATACATCCCAGTTAGATAATTTTTTGCTCTTATAAATTAATTTGTTTTTATACAATTTTATGAAAGATTTTCGTACTGCTATTGACATATCTTTATCTAAAGTAAATCTTTCTTTACTCCAATCTATGGAATTTCCCAAACAACGCATTTGATTATTTATTTTAAAATTGAGTTTTTTTTTCCATTCCCAAATTTTTTTTATTAATTTTTTCTTGTTATTCTCTTTTCTATTCTCTTTTAATTTAAAAAATTTTTTTTCAATTAGAACTTGAGTAGCAATTCCAGCATGATCAGTTCCTGTTTGCCAAAATGTATTTTTTCCTTTTATTCGTTGATATCTTATTATTATGTCCATTAAAGTTTGTTGAAAAGCATGTCCCATATGCAATTCTCCAGTAATATTTGGAGGAGGAATTACAATACAAAAATTTCCTTCTTCATTTTTATAATTTGGAGAAAAAAACTTTTTTTTCTCCCAAAAATCATATAAATAACTTTCTATATTTTTTGGTACAAATTTTGTTTTCATGTTCATTACCTATAAATATATTAAATAAATTTTAAAAAAACTAATTATGATAAAATAAGAAAAAAATTTTTTTTAATCATACTAAATAAAATTAATTATTAATTTTATTTATTAAAAATTGTACTAATAAATCAACTGGTCTCCCTGTAGCACTATCTTTTAATATTGAATACGCTGTTCCAGCAATATCTAAATGAGCCCACTTATATTTTTTGCAAAACAGAGAAAGAAAATAAGCTGCAGTTATTGCACCACCTGCTACTCCATTTTTAGAAACATTCGTAATATCTGCAATGCTGGAATTTAGATCTTTTTTTGATTCTTCTAGAATAGGCAATTCCCACAATTTGTCCCCAGATTGTTCACCTGAAATTAATAATTGTTTTGCTAAATTAGAATTATTACTCATTAAACCAGTAATCTCTGTTCCTAACGCTACAATGCATGCTCCTGTTAAAGTTGCAATATCTATGACTAAACGTGGATTAAATCTTTCTATATAAGTTAATACATCGCATAAAACCAATCTTCCTTCAGCATCAGTATTTAATACTTCTACTGTTTTTTTTGACATAGTAGTTAATATATCACCTGGACGAAAAGAATTTTCACTTGGCATATTTTCGCAACTTGCTATTATTCCTATGATATTAATTGGCAAAGATAATTTCATAACTGCAAATAAAACCCCATATATTGAAGCTGCTCCGCTCATATCATATTTCATTCGATGCATATTATTAGATGGTTTTAAAGATATTCCTCCAGAATCAAAAGTAACACCTTTTCCAATTAAAACAATTGGTTTTTCTTCTTGTTTTCTACTATTTTTATATCTAATGATAGTCATTAGTGATTCATTTTTAGAACCAGAACCAACTGCTAAATATGCATTCATACCATTTTTTTTTAGATCTATTTCATTAAGAATTTCTATAGAAAATTTAGATTTAGAAAATTCAAACAATTCTCTAGATTTATTAGATAAATAAGTTGGAGTACATATATTTGGAGGTAAATTGCTAATATCTTTTGATATTTTTACACCTTCAGAAATTGAAACACCATGTTTAATAGCTAGAATTATCTCATTTATGCATCTTTTCGAAATACTACTAAATGTTATTTTTGAAAGAATGTTTTTTTTTTCTTTTAAAGATTTTTTAAAATCTGAAAAAACATATAATTCGTCTTCTATATACTTTATAGCTAATCGTATTTTCCAATACATATTTTTATTTTTTACTTTTAATTCATTTAAAAAAAATAATAAATTTAAAGAATTAGTCGATTTTATTATTTTAATGCTGTTTCTTATTATTTTTTCATAACGAACATTATTAAATTTCTCAAAATTTCCACATCCTATTAATAATATTCGTTTGAAAGACGAGTCATTATAATCATTAATTAATAAAGTTTGATTGAATTCTCCAGAAAAACCTTCTTTATTAAATAAAAAACTAATTTTTCCATTTAAAAAAATATCTAATTTAGATAAATAACCATTTTTTAGTTGTTCTTTCGAGTTTTTAAATACGCCCAATAAAATACAATCAGTTCTAATTTTATTAAAATCTATATTTTTAACAAAAAATTTCATAAATTTCTCATTTTTATCGTATAATTAATTGATTTTTAATCATTGAATTAAATTTCATACATTATTTATAAGTATAATAAAAAAGTATCTTTTAAAAAAGAAAATTTAAATAAAACAAAAAAAAAATAAATCAAAAAAAAGGAGAAATTTTTTTGAATACTTTATACAAAAAAAATTTTTTAAAATTATCTGATTATTCTGTTTCTGAAATAAAAAAAATAATTGATCTTGCTTCTTTTTTAAAAAAAAAAAAAAAAAAAAAATAAATAAAAAAAAAATACTTAAAAATAAAAAAATTGTTTTAATTTTTGAAAAAGAATCTACTAGAACGAGGTGTTCTTTTGAAGTTGCATCATTTGAACAAGGAGCAAATATCACATATTTAGGTCCAAAAGATACTCATTTAAACTATAAAGAATCAATAGAAGATACTACAGAAATATTAAGTAGTTTATATGATCTAATTGTTTTTCGAGGAAATAGACATGAATCAATAGAAACATTTTCAAAACTTTCAAAAATACCAGTATTAAATGCACTTACAAATAAGTTCCATCCTACTCAATTATTAGCAGATTTACTTACAATTCAAGAAAATTTACCTAAAAACAAAAAAATAGAAGAAATAACTTGCGCATATGTTGGAGATGCAAAAAACAACATCAGTAATTCTTTAATTGAAGCTTCAAATTTAATTGGATTTAATTTAAGAATTATAGCTCCAAAAAAATACTGGCCTGAACCTTCTTTTTTACATAAAATTAAAAAAAATAATAATTTTGATAACAAAAACATAATATGTACTGAAAATATAGAAAAAGGAATTAATCAAGTAGATTTTATCTATACAGATGTTTGGGTTTCTATGAATGAAAAATTAGAAATATGGGAAGAAAAAATATCACTATTAAAAAAATATCAAATAAATAATTCTATGTTAGAATTAACAAACAATCCACAAATAAAAATTCTTCATTGTCTACCTGCCTTACACGACTTGAAAACAACGTTAGGAAAAAAAATTATAAAAAATTTTGGATTAAAACATGGAATTGAAATTACTGATGAAGTTTTTCAAAAAAACAAAAAAATTATTCTTGAACAGTCTATAAATAAATTACATACGATAAAATCAATATTAATTTTTACTTTAAACAAAAAAGAAATAAACTTTAATTTTTAATTCCAAAAAAATAAAAAAATACTATGAAACATAAAAATAAAAAAAACATCCCTTGTCCAATAGGACCTTATTCGCAATCAATTTTAATTGAAAAATTTTTATTAATATCTGGTCAAATTGCAAATGAAATTAATGAAAAAAAAATTCCAGAAGACATAGAACAACAAACAGAAATCATACTAAAAAAAATTAAAATAATATTAAAACAATCAAATTTTGAAGTAAAAAATATTATAAAAACAAGTGTTTTTATGACTAATTTAACTGAAATAAACAAAGTTAATAAAATTTACGAATCTTTTTTTACTAAAAACTTTATTACTAATTTTCCTACTAGATCTTGCGTAGAAGTTTCTTCACTACCAAAAAATTCAAAAATAGAAATTGAAACTATGGCTTATAAAAAATAAAAAATCAGTGGTAGAAATATTCTCTACCACATTAAATAATCAAGGTTGCAATGAAACAAAAATAGTATTCTTCTTTTTTTTATTATAAATAATTTAATTAAAAAGTTTTTTTTTGTTCTTCTTAATAAGAACGTATTCTATTTTTGTTTTTTACTGCAATCGTTTTTTTAGAATTCACAAATTTTTTGGTTGTAACTGAAAATCTATTATTATTATCAAGTTTTTTTCTAGAACAAAACTGATTAATTTTAGATTTATATTTAAAATTATTTGTAAAATTATTATATTTATTACGAAATTTTATATTGCTTAATAATTTTAAATTCATTAATTTGTTCAATATTCTAGTATTAGAAAACAATTTTAAAAAATTTCTAGATAACGACACTGGTAATTCAATAGTAGAAAATGAAGAAAAAATTTTTATATTTCCTATTTTTCGACTATTTATATTTCCTTCATTAGCAATTGCTCCGACAATATGACGAACTTCAACTCCATCGTTTCTACCTACTTCTAATCTATAAAGATTCATATTCTTGTTATTATCATAAATATCTTGTTTTTCTTTTCTAAACTTATTAAAATTAATAAAATTTCCTGGTCTATTTCTTAAAAATACTTTTCTATTTGATTTATTTGAAAAATTTTTAAGAAAAATATCAGGTTTTAATATTAATAATCTTTCTCCCTGAGCCATTTTTAATAAAGCAGCTGCTAACTTTTCGATGCTTAAATCTTTTTTAGGTTTTATTTTTTCTAATAAACTGCTATATTCTTCTAAATCCTTACTTTTTAATTGTATTTTAACTTGTTCAGAAAATTTTTTTAAACGACAAGAAGTCAATAATTCTACATTAGGTAATTTTACTTCTTGAATATTTAATTTAACAATTCTTTCAATATTACGTAATAAACGACGTTCTCTATGTTCCACAAACAATAAAGCTCTACCCTTTCTTCCTGCTCTTCCAGTTCGTCCAATTCTATGTACGTATGATTCGGCATCCATTGGTATATCATAATTGATAACAAAACTTATTCTATCTACATCTAATCCTCTTGCTGCTACATCGGTTGCAATTAAGATATCTAACCTTCCATTTTTTAAACGATCTAAAGTTTGTTCTCTTAATGTCTGATTCATATCTCCGTTCAAAGCAGCGCTATTATATCCATTTTTTTCTAAAGCTTCCGAAACTTCTAAAGTAGCACTTTTTGTTCGAACAAAAATAATAACTGCTGAAAAATCTTCTACTTCTAAAAATCTAATTAATCCGTCTGTCTTTTTTCCGTATACAATCCAATAACTTTGTTTAATATCAGGTCTAGTTGTAATATTCGATTGTATTTTTATTTCTTTAGGATTTTTCATAAATCTTCTAGAAATACGACGAATTACTTCTGGCATAGTTGCAGAAAAAAGTGCCGTTTGATGATCTTTCGGTATATTAGACATAATCAATTCTACATCTTCAATAAAACCCATTCGTAACATTTCATCAGCTTCGTCTAAGACTAGTCCTTGTAATTTAGATAAATTTAATGTACCTCTTTTTAAATGATCTAATAATCTACCTGGTGTTCCTACAACAATTTGCGAACCATTCCTTAAAGATTTTAGTTGTACTTCATATCTTTGACCTCCATATAATGCAGTAACATTAATACCACTCATATATCTTGAAAATATCGAAAATGATTCTGCAACTTGTATAGCTAATTCTCTTGTAGGAGTTAGAACCAAAATTTGAGGAAACCTTAAAGATAAATTAATATTTTGTAATAATGGTAAAGCAAATGCTGCTGTTTTTCCGCTACCAGTTTGTGCCATACCTAATACATCTTTTCCTTCTAGAAGATAAGGTATACAAGCATTTTGAATTGGAGAAGGTTTTAAATATCCAATTTCATTTAATACTTTCATAATTGAAGATTTAAAATTAAAAACAGAAAACGTAATTTTTTCAGTACGAGTCATGTAGTACATGTGCCTCTTAAGTTAATTCAGGCCAGTATACATAATTTATTATAAAAATATTTTTTTTTATTCTCATTAGAAAATGTCAACTGGCTCAAATTTAAAAAATGAAAAAATAAAAAATCTATTTTAGAAAATATTTATAAAATATTGTTTTTTTAAAAATAATAAAAAAATATAAAATTTATTATTTAAAATAATCTACGTATTAATTTAAATATTTTGATTTAAATAAAACATATAAAGATTTTGTTATAAATATAAAATATTTTTATTTCAAAAAAGATTTTTCACGAAATATAAAATGCATATGTAAAAAAACGTTGATTTAAAGTTTAATATCAAAAAAATTGTTTTTTTAAAAATTATTTTTTTATTGTTTCTTTCATACTTAATCGTAATCGACCATGTCTATCTATTTCTAAAACTTTTACAGATATTTTTTGATTAACTTTAAAATAATCAGAAATTTTTCCTATTCTATTTTTTGAAATTTGAGATATATGTACTAATCCTTCCTTACCTACTCCAATAGAAACAAAAACCCCAAAATCAACAATTCTTGTAACTTTTCCTAAATAAATAGTGCCGACTTCGATTTCTGCTGTAATTTCTTTTATTCTTTTAATAGCATGTTTTGCTTTTTTTTCTATTATAGATGATATTTTTACTGTCCCATCATCTGAAATTTCAATAGTAGTACCAGTTTCTTCAGTTAACATACGAATAACAGAACCACCCTTTCCTATTAGGTCTTTTATTTTTTCTGGGTTAATTTTTAAGGTATAAATTCTAGGAGCAAAAATTGAAATATCTAATTTTGGTCGTTTTATTACTTTTTCCATAATATCTAATACATGTAAACGAGCAACTTTAGCTTGTAATAACGATGATTTAATTATTTTATCGTTTATTCCTTCAATTTTTATGTCCATTTGTAGAGAAGTTATACCATCTCTTCCACCAGCAACTTTAAAATCCATATCTCCAAAATGGTCTTCATCTCCTATAATATCAGAAAGTATTACGAATTTATCTCCCTCCTTTATTAATCCCATTGCTATTCCTGCTACTGAAGACTTAATAGGAACTCCTGCGTCCATTAACGCCAAAGACGCACCACATACTGACGCCATTGAAGAAGAGCCGTTTGATTCAGTAATTTCAGAAACTATTCTTATAGTATATGGAAAATCTTCTATTTTCGGCATAACTGCAGATAAACTTTTTTTTGCAAGTTTTCCATGTCCTATTTCTCTTCTTTTTGGAGAACCTATAACTCCTATTTCACCTACAGCATAAGATGGAAAATTGTAATGAAAAAGAAAGTTTTCTGTCTTATCTCCACCAAGAAGTTCATCTAAACTTTGAGCATCTCTAGCTGTTCCTAAAGTTGTAGTAACTAATGATTGTGTGTCTCCTCTAGTGAATAGAGCAGATCCATGAGTTCTAGGTAAAATACCAATTTTTACATCTAACTTCCTGATTTCATTAAATTTTCTTCCATCTATCCTTTTACCTTTATTTAAAATTTCACATCTGACTATATTTTTTTCTAACTCTTTAAATATATTTTCTATTTCTAACTCATTACTTATAACGTTTTCGTTACATAACATTTCAATTAATTCTGATTTAATAATATTCAATTTATCATGTCTATTTTTTTTTTCTATAATTTTGTATGCATCACTAATTCTTTCTTCAACTAAAGTTGAAATTTTAAAATATAAAGAAGAATCTGTTTGAAAATTTTGTATATTCCATTTTTTTTTTTCTTTTTTTTCAGATAACCAACAAATGTTTTCAATCACAATTTGTTGATATTTATGACCAAATAAAATAGCATTTAATATTTCTTCTTCACTCAACATGTTTGATTCTGCTTCTACCATTAA
The DNA here is from genome assembly GCA_049942965.1 of Buchnera aphidicola (Tetraneura akinire). Classification (GTDB taxonomy): domain Bacteria; phylum Pseudomonadota; class Gammaproteobacteria; order Enterobacterales; family Enterobacteriaceae; genus Buchnera_D. Next base: position 186,168 of record CP188088.1, on the reverse strand, counting down.
TATAGCATTCTTAGTTCCTGATACTACTAAATCCAATTCACTATGTTTTATTTCTTCTATAGTAGGATTCAAAACATATTTTTTATTTATATATGCTACCCTAGCAGCTGCTATCGGACCTAAAAATGGTATTCCAGAAACACTCAAAGCTGCTGAAGCTCCAATAATTGCTACAATATCTGGATTAACTTTAGGATTAACTGAAACTACAGTAGCTATAATTTGTATATTATTTAAAAAACCTTTTGGAAACAAAGGACGTATAGGACGATCAATAAGTCTAGCAATCAATATTTCATTTTCACTTGGTCTACCTTCCCTTCTAAAAAAACCACCTGGTATTTTCCCAGCTGCATACGTTCTTTCCTGATAACAAATAGTTAATGGAAAATAATTAGTTTTATTCTGTTGTTTTTTTTCCTCAACTACAGTTACTAAAACAGATGTATCATCCATGTTAATCATAACAGCAGCAGTTGCCTGTCTAGCTAAAATACCAGTTTCTATAGAAACAGTATGTTTTCCATATTTGAATTTACGTACAATCGGATTAAACAAAATAACGTCCTTAAGATAAAGCGAATTTCTTAATTAAATAGAAAAACAGAGTTTTTTTTAAAATATATAAAAATGATTTTCTGAAAATATTTGAAAAAATTACCATGCAACTAAAAAAAATACATCTATCGTCTTAACCCTAATTTTTCAATTAAAAAAACATATTTAGAAATATACTTGATTTTTAGATAATTTAATAACTTACGACGATGAGAAACCATCTTCAATAATCCTCGTCGACTACCATGATCTTTTTTATGATAATTAAAATGTTTTTGTAAATAATTAATTTTATTAGTTAATAAAGCTATTTGTACCGATGTATTACCAGTATCAAATTCATTTTTTCCAAATTTTTTTATTATTTTTTTTTGTGTATTTAAATCGTAATTCATTAAATCCCTCTTTGCTATTTACTTAAAACATTAACATGTTATTTATTAAAATTTAGAAACTAATCTTTTTGGAATAAGATAGTTGTCTTGCTGAATTTCTCCAATTCCAAGAAATTTATTATTACTTTTTTTAAAAACTTTCACTAGTTTGTTTTGTTGTTTATTTTTAACAAAAATATTAATTTTTTTACCACAACTAAAAAAATCAGAACAATGATTATTTAATTTGAATGTAGGAAAATTAGGTAATAAACTTTCTGTGGGATAAATTATTTTTTTTAAAAAAAGTGAAAAATTATTTTTATAAAAACAATTTTTAATTTTATTTATTGTGTTTAAGTTTACTAATTGATTTTCCAAGTAAAACGAAACTTCCAATCGACGTAAATAAATTACGTGAGCACCACATCCTATTAGTTTTCCTAAGTCATCTATAAGAGTTCGAATATATGTTCCTTTAGAACATAAGATATTTAATTTTAAATAATTATCATTATGAATAACGTAGTCTAACTCATAGATTGTAATTTTTCTAGTCTCTCGAAATATTGTAATTCCTTGACGAGCATATTTGTATAAAGGAATTCCTTTGTATTTTAAAGCAGAATACATAGGAGGAATTTGTTCTATTTTACCTATAAACTTTCTTAAACATTTATTTAAAAAAGTTTTATTAATATTTGTAACTGAAGTTTCTTTTGTAATTTCTCCTAATGAATCAAAAGTTGTAGTTTGAACACCTAATTTAGCTATTACTAAATAACGTTTTTTTGAATTAGACAAATATTTTAAAAACTTTGTAGACTCACCAAAACATATAGGTAGCATTCCTGTTGCTAATGGATCTAATGTTCCGATATAACCGGCTTTTTTAATTTTTAATATTTTTTTTACGTATTGCAAAATAGTATTAGAAGAATATAATTTGGGTTTATCCAATAATAATACTCCATTTTTAACTATTTTAGATAAATTCATATAACAATAAAATCCTATTTTTTTGATTTATTTATTATTAATAACTTTATTTATTATTTTAGAAATTTTTATTCCTTCAACAAACGAGCAATCATGTATAAATTTTATCTTTGGTACTACACGTAATAATAAATTTTTTACTAGTTTTTTTTTAATATAACTAGAAGCATTCTGTAATATTTTAATTATCTCTGTTTTTTTTGATTCATCTAAAATGGTAAAAAATACTTTAGCAAAGGAAAAATCTTTATTTATTAAAACTTCTATAACATTGATATTTAATTTATTTATTCTAGAATCATTACAATATATTTGTAAAATTTTAGATATTTCTCTTCTTATCTCCTCTGATAATTGCATATTTCTATATGGTTTTTTTTTCAATACTATTTCCTATTTAAAAAATTTTTATTGTCAAATTTATTGAAAGTATAAATTTATTTTTAAAATTTAATTGTTTCATATACTTCAATTATATCTTTAATGTTAACATCATGATAATTTTTAATTCTTATTCCACATTCCATGTTGTTTCGTATTTCATTTATATCTTCTTTAAATCTTCTCAACGATTCTAATTCTCCTGTATATATTACAATGTTGTTTCGTAATACTTTTACTGGAGAATTTTTTTTAATAATTCCATTTATTACCATACAACCAGCGATATTTCCATATTTAGGAGATTTAAAAATACTTCTAACTTCTGCTAATCCAATTATTTTCTGTTTAATTTTAGGAGATAATTTTCCAATACAAGCAGATTTTACTTCATTAAGTAAATCATAAATAATTGAATAATATCGCACGTCTAACTTCTCTAAATTTATAATTCGTTTAGCAGAAGAATCTGCACGAACATTGAATCCTAAAATAACTGAATTAGATGCAATTGATAATGAAGCGTCAGTTTCTGTAATTCCACCAACTCCGGAACTAATTATATTTAGTTTTACATCATTTTTTTCGATATCTTTTTCTTTTAATAAACTATCACTAATTGCTTCTAATGAACCTTTACAATCTGCTTTTAAAATAACATTTAGTTCTTTTAGTCCTTCTTTTTTTATATTTTTAAACATATTTTCTAAATTTATTTCTTTACTTTCTTGGAATTTTTTAGAACGAATTTTATCTTTTCTTTTTATTGAAATTTCTTTAGCTATTTTTTCGTTTTTAACAACTGTTAATAAATCTCCTGAATTAGGTACACCTGATAAACCTAAAATTTCTACTGGAATGGAAGCTCCTATAGAATTAACAAGTTTTTTATTTTCATTTAAAATAGCTCTTATTCTTCCATATTCAAAACCACATACAACTACATCTCCTTTTTTTAATTTTCCATTTTTTATTATTACTGTAGCTACTGGACCTCTTCCTTTATCTAAATAAGATTCAACAACAACTCCGGTTGCTATACCATCAGTAAATGTATACAATTCTAACATTTCAGCTTGCAATGAAATAACACTCAGCAATTCGTTGATTCCTTTTCCTGTTTTTGCAGAAATTTTAACAAAAATATTATCTCCACCCCAATCTTCTGACACTATTTCATAGTTGGATAATTGACTTTTTATTTCTTCAATGTTAATGCTAGCTTTATCAATTTTATTAATTGCAACTATTATTGGAACTTTAGCTAATTTTGCATGATTAATTGCTTCTATTGTTTGTGGTTTAACACCATCATCTGATGCTACAACTAATACTACAATATCAGTGATATGAGCACCTCTTGCTCTCATAGCTGTAAAAGCTGCATGTCCAGGAGTGTCTAAAAAAGTAATTGAATCATGATTTTTAGTATTTACATGATATGCACCTATATGTTGAGTAATACCACCTGATTCTCCTTTAACTATATTAGTTGATCGAATACGATCTAATAAAGTTGTTTTTCCATGGTCTACATGTCCCATGATCGTTACTACTGGAGGTCTACTTTTTTTTAATTTATTAGAACTTAAACAATTTTTTAGCAATTCTTTTTCAAAATTGTTTTTAGATTTAATAATAACTTTATGACCCATTTCTTCAGCAACAAGCTGTAGAATTTCTTTATTTAAAAATTTTTCACTGCTAAAACATTTACCTAATTTAGAAATTACCTTAACTATTTCAGAAGCTTTTACTGCCATTTTTTTTGCTAATTCAAGAATAGTCATTCTATCTCTTATTATCACATCTCTATTTACTTTAGAAGTCGGTTTTTTAAATTTTTGTTGTAAAATAATAGATTTTTTTTTTTCAAATGTTTTATTTTTTTGATTAGTAATGGGAATATTTATCTTTTCTTTATTTTCTTTTGTGTTATTTTTAATATTCAAAATATTTTTTTTATTAAAAACCTTTTTTTTTGAAATATTTAATACAATCCCTTTCTTTTTTTTTATGTGGTCATTTTTTTTTAAAAATGATTTAGGATTTATTTTTATATCTTTTAATTGCTTGTTAAAAGAATTTTTTTTCTTCTTGTTTTCAATAGAACTTTCAAAAAACTTATTTTTCTTATTTTTTTCTATCATTATGTCTTCTTTTTTAAAATTATCGGTTGTAATTTTATTTTTTTTACAAAAAGAATTATTTTTTTTAAAATCTTTTGACTTCAAAAAAAATCTTTCTTTAGATATTTTTTTTTGTACATTATTTTTTGTATTTATTTTTTTTTCTGTTTTATTATTTTTTTTATTTCTTAAACAAGAACTAATTGTAGTATCTAATTTTTTTTGTAATTCACTTTTAAAATACATTTTTTTTTTTCTTGTTTCTACTTTAATAATTTTTTTTTTTCCCGTTATGCTAGAAACATTTATTACACTACGAGTTTTTTGTTGCAAAGTAAAAGTTTCATCATTAAAAATTTTTTTTTTATTGATTAAATTTAAAAAATATGTCTTTTCTTGATTCGTAATAAAATCGTTTTTTGTCTTTTTTATACCTAATTTATTTAGTTTTTGCACTATAATTTCAATAGGAATATTTATTTCATTTGCTAAAAATTTTAATTGAATTTTATCAACCATATTATTTCCTTATTATTTTTTAATATTTTTATTAAACCAAAAACAAGCTTTTCTAGCTAACATAATTAATTTACCTGCTTTTGTAGAATCCAATAATTTAATACTTATTATATCATCTATACTTTGTTCAGCTAGATTTTCTATTGTAAATACATTTTTTTTAAACAATTCAATTGCAATAGTTTTATTCATTCCTTTTAATTCTAAAATTCTTTTGTCTAAAATCATTTTTTCCATTTTATACTTTTCTTTATTTTTCATATTAATTAATGCTAATTGAGCTTTTTTCTGTATTATGGAAAATTTTTCTTTATCAATTTTTTTTATTTTTAATATATCTTCATGGGAAACCAAAACTAATTCTTCTATCTTAGAAAAACCTTCATTTACTAAGATCTCTGCAATTTCATTCGTAATATTTAATTCCTTTTTAAAATTGTTCACTGTTACTAGCAATTCCTTTTCATTTTTTTTATTTAGTTCTTCTATAGTCATTACATTTAGTTCCCAACCAGTTAATTGCGAAGCTAAACGAACATTTTGTCCATTTCTTCCAATGGATTGTGCCAAATTACTAATTTCAACCGCAATATCCATTGTATGATTATCTTCATCTACAACAATAGAAGAAACTTCAGCTGGAGACATTGCATTAATGACAAATTGAGGTGGATTATCATCCCACAATACAACATCAATTCTTTCTCCACATAATTCACTTGAAACAGCTTGAACTCTAGCTCCTCTCATTCCTACACAAGCTCCTACTGGATCAATTCTTTTGTCATTTGTTTTTACTGCAATTTTTGCTCTAGATCCAGGATCTCTAGCTGTTGCTTTTATTTCAATTAATTCTTCTCCTATTTCGGGAACTTCGATTTTAAATAATCCAACAAGCATTTCATCTTTAGATCTACTAATAAACAATTGTATTCCTTTAGATTCTGGAGAAATACGATACAAAATTCCACGAACACGATCTCCTGGACGAAAATTTTCCCTAGGTAACATGTCTTCTTTTGTTATCATTGCTTCAGCATTATCTCCTACGTCTAAAATTATACTCTCTCTATTTATTTTTTTTACAATACCTGTTAAAATTTCACCTTTGTGATTTTTGAATTCTTCAACTACCATAGCTCTTTCAGCTTCACGAACTTTTTGTACGATAACTTGTTTAGCTGTTTGTGTTGTAATTCTATCAAAATTTACTGAACTAATTTCATCTTCTACATAATCATGAATATTAGTTTTACTATCATAAAAATGTGCTGCTTCAAAAGTAATTTCTCGAGTAGGATTAGAAACATCCTTAACTACTATCCAACGACGAAAAGTTTTAAAATTTCCAGTTTTTCTATCTATATTAACTCGAATGTCAACATCTCGTTCATATTTTTTTTTTGTTGCTGTAGCTAATGCAATTTCTAAAGCTTCAAAAATTTTTTCTCTAGGTAAAGATTTTTCGTTAGAAACTGATTCAACAACGGATAGAATATTTTTATTCATGTTAATTAACCTTTAATTCATTTTTTAAATTAACAAATAATCAATATCAACTAATCTTAAAAAAATACTGATTTTTAACGCTGTAATTCTGCTATTAACTTAAAATAAAAATAAAAAAAATACCTTTTATGCACTATTTAAATTAAAAATAAAAAAACTAAGATTGATACCATAAAAAACTAAATTTTATTAGATAAAATTTTAAAGATTTTTAAAAACGATTTATATTATTTAGCTTTATTTTATAAAAATAAAAAACCCCGATTAAATTTCGAGGTTTTCATGTTTAACCCTTTTTGGAAAATATTTCAAATTTAATTAAAAATTAATTAATCAAAAAAAAATAAAACTTTCGAAAAAAGAAAAAATAATATTTAAAAAAATTTTTACCGAGGACGGGAATCGAACCCGCAAGCTTTTATAAAATTATAAGCACTACTTCCTCAAAGTAGTGTGTTTACCTGTTTCACCACCTCGGTTTTAAAAAATATTTTAATAAACTTCATTAAAAAATTTCTTCTAACAACAATTATTAAAAAACATTTTTTTTATTGGTTGAATTTGATAATAAACTATTTGTTTCATGATGAGTAATTATTCTACATAAGAACAAAGAAGAAATAAAAAACATAACAGCTAAAATTGCAATTGTTATCATTAAAAAATGATTGCTGGTATTATTTCGATATATCATTTTTTCTAAAGAATTTAATTCAGCTGATGTAATAGAACTATCATTTACATTGTTGTTAAAAACAATTAAAATAACTAAAAACAATGAGGAAATAAAAAAAATTGTAAAAAAAAATCGTACATAATTAATTTTCTCCAAATTAAAAATAAATTATTTTAAAAAATAATTAATTTTTCTTTTCCAATAATTTTATTTTTATCTAAAATAATGTATTTTAAAAAATAAAGACTATTATATATAATTAATAATATAAAATTATTATCCAAACAATTTAGATTATTATTAAATAAAAAATATATTATTAAAAAATATATTTAAGTACTACTTTCATTTAACGTAATATTAGATCTTACTTCTTTTCGATTCATTAAATCATCTATTTGATCTGAATCTATGGTTTCATATTTTATTAATGCGTCTTTCATAGCGTGTAATATATCTATATTTTCTTTCAGTATTTTTTTAGACCTATTATAATTATTTTTTATTAAAAATCGAACTTCTTCATCAATTAATTTTGCAGTTTCATTAGACATATATTTAAATTTATTTGCTGTTCTTTCTAAAAACGTATCTCCTTCTTCTTCTGTATATAATAATGGTCCTAATTTATCCGAAAAACCCCATTGAGTAATCATATTTTTAGCAATAGAAGTTGCTAACTTTATATCATTAGATGAACCAGTCGAAACACAATCGATTCCATAAATAATTTCTTCTGCCAATCTACCTCCATATAAAGTTGATATTTGACTTTCCAGTTTTTTCTTACTAATACTTAATACATCTTCTTTAGGAAGAAAAAAAGTCACACCTAATGCATTCCCTCTAGGTATTATAGTAACTTTATGTGCAGGATCATGATCTGGAACTAGACGACCAACTATTACATGACCTGCTTCATGATATGCAGTTGATTCTTTTTGTAAATCAGTCATAACCATTGATTTTCTTTCACTTCCCATAATAATTTTATCTTTAGCTTGTTCTAACTCTTTCATTGATACTACTAGTTTATTATTTCTTGCTGAAGACAAAGCTGCTTCGTTTACTAAATTGGCTAAATCTGCTCCAGAAAAACCAGGAGTTCCTCTAGCTATAACCATAGCAACAACTTTTTTATCTAATGGAACTTTTTTCATATGTACTTTTAATATTTGTTCTCTACCTCGTATATCAGGTAATGGAACCATAATTTGTCTATCAAAACGTCCAGGTCTTAATAATGCTGGATCTAAAACATCGGGTCTATTAGTTGCTGCAATCAATAAAATTCCTTCATTGTCTTCAAATCCATCCATTTCGACTAACATCTGATTTAAAGTTTGTTCTCTTTCATCATGTCCACCCCCAAAACCAGAACCTCTATGCCTTCCTACAGCATCAATTTCATCAATAAAAATTATACAAGGTGCAGACTTTCTAGAATTTTCAAACATATCTCTAACTCGAGAAGCTCCAACTCCAACAAACATTTCCACAAAATCAGATCCAGAAATTATAAAAAAAGGAACTTTAGCTTCTCCAGCAATTGCTTTAGCTAATAATGTTTTTCCTGTTCCAGGTGGACCTACCATTAGCAATCCTTTAGGAATTTTCCCTCCTAATTTTTTAAATTTATCCGGTTCTTTTAAATATTCTACCAATTCTTTAACTTCATCTTTAGCTTCATCACAACCAGCTACATCAAGAAAACTTGTTTTATTGTTTTTTTCTTCTAACATTCTAGCTTTACTTTTACCAAAAGATATTGCTCCCCTACCTCCTCCTAATTGCATTTGTTTCATGAAAAAAAACCATATTCCAATTAGTAATAACATTGGAAACCATGATATTAAAATTGAAGTTAAAAAACTAGATTCAATTGGAAAATTTCCAATAGTCTTTACATTTTTTATCAACAAATTATCCAATAATTTTGGATCATGAATTGGCATCATAGTTACATACTTACTACCGTCCTTTCTAATTACATTAATTTTTCGACCATCAATATGTGCTTCACTAACTTGATCTTGGTTTACTTCCGATAAAAAAGTCGAATAGTCTCTTATATTGATTTTTTCTTCATTAAAATTAATGTTATTAAAAATTGAAATCAATATAACAGCAACAAAAAACCAAAGGATCAGGTTTTTACCCATGTCATTCAATGGATTAACCTCACAGTACAATTTGTATTAAATATTAGCATAAAAAGTTATTTTTTTTTTAACTTGGATGCAACAATAAATATTTCTCGAGAACGACCTCTTGAAGAGTTAGGTTTACGAATTTTAATATTTGAAAAAAAAACACTAACTTTGTTAAAAAATTTTTTAAAGCCTGTTCCTTGAAATGTTTTTAATATAATTTTTCCATTTTCTGAAAGTACTAATTTTGAAATTGAAATAGCAATTTCTCCTAAAAGAAACATTTTGGGTAAATCGATTAAAGGATTTCCACTAGTATTTGGTGACATATCAGACATTAATATATTGATTTTTACGTTCTTTACTAAAAGTAATAATTTTTTTAAAACACTAAATTTTCTTAGATCTCCCTGAATAAAATTCACATTTGTTATAAAATTCATAGGAATGATATCACAAGAAAAAACTTTTCCTAACTTTCCAACTTTTTTAGAAGCATATTTTGACCAACTTCCAGGAGAAGATCCTAAATCTAAAATATTCATTCCTGACTTGAATAATTGATCTTTTTTATCTATTTCTTGTAATTTAAACCAAGCTCGTGAAATCAATTTATTATTATGAGATTTTTTAACATATTCATCTTTAAAGTGTTCTGATAGCCATAATTTTGAACTACGAGAACGTTTTTTCACTGTCATAATATTATTCTTTAAATTCTTAAAAAGTAAAAAATTACTTATGTTGTATTTTTAAAATTCTATATTCAACATTACCCCTTGGAGTCTTAATAGAAACCACATCTTCTTTTTTTTTTCCAATTAATCCTCTAGCTATTGGAGAATTTATGGAGATAAAGTTTTTTTTTAGATCAGATTCTTCATCACCAACAATACAATATGTAAATTCTTTATTTATCTTTAAATTTAAAACAGTCACTGTTGTTCCAAAAATTACTTTTCCTGTATTTGCAATCTTAGTAACATCTATTATTTGAGAATACGATAGTTTATTTTCTATTTCTTTAATTCTTCCTTCACAAAAACTTTGTTCTTCTCTAGCAGAGTGATATTCTGCATTTTCTTTTAAGTCTCCATATTCTCTTGCTTTTGCTATTTCTGAAATTATTTTTGGGCGTAATTTATTTTTTAAATATTTTAATTCTGTTTGTAATTTTTCAAGACCAGACACAGTCATTGGAATATGATTAATTTTCATGTTTATAAATTCACCTTTTTTACTTAAAAAATTAATTCGTATAATAAAAATTTTTAATATTAGATTTATGAATAAAGAAACAGCTAATAAATTTAATTTTATATTTATTAAGATTTATAAAAATTAGTTTAATTAGTATTAAAAAATCAAAAATGTATATGAATTTTCATAAAAAACTTGATATGAAAGATCTTAAATACTAAGATGATATTGTCTTAATTAAGAAGACCTTAAATACTAATATGATTTATTAATTACATAAGTTTATACGAGAAGATCTTAAATATTAATGTTTTATTAAATTTTATAACAATAAAAGAACGATTATATCAAAAAATTTTAATATTCCGAATAATAAAAAAATTATATCAACAAAACAACTTAAAAAAAACAATATAACCAAAAAATCAAATATGGAAACTGAAAAAATAAAATCAATTTTAATAAATTCTTTATCGTTAGAAGATGTTTATATAAATGGAAACAATAACTATATGGAAATAATAGCAATTAGTGATATTTTTTGTGGTATGTCGGATGTAAAAAAACAACAAACGATTTATTCTCCACTAATGAAATATTTTAAAAATAAAAATATTCATTCCATTTCTATAGAAACATATACAAAAAAAGAATGGAAAAAAAAAACATCAAAATCAAAAAATCAATCCAACAAAATAACTAAATAAAAACATATATTCTTAATTTATTACGGAGATAAACATGTATGCTATCTTTATTTGTAAAAACAAACAATATAAAGCAAATATAGGGGAAATAATTAAAACAGAGAAAATAGAAAAGAACATAGGGGAAATAATTGAATTTAATAAAATATTAATGATTAAAGATCAGAGTACACATATAGGAAAACCTTACTTAATAAACTATCTTATAAAAGCTGTTATAATTTCTCAAAAAAAAAATAAAAAAATAAATATAATAAAATTTAAAAGAAGAAAACATTATAAAAAACAACAAGGACACAGACAAAAATTTACTGAAATAAAAATAACAGAAATTATTAAAACTAACTAATGTACATGTAAGGAACTAAAAAATGGCACATAAAAAAGCTGGTGGTTCTAGTAGAAATGGTAGAGATTCAAAATCAAAAAGACTAGGAATAAAAAAATTCGGAGGAGAATTGGTGTTCCCTGGAAATATAATTCTAAAACAAAGAGGAACTAAATTCCATCCAGGAAAAAATACAGGTTGTGGAAAAGACCATACAATATTCTCAAAATTAAAAGGATATGTAAAATTTACTAAAAAAGGAATAAAAAATAAAAAATACGTTGAAATAATAGAAAAAAAATAATCTTTTTGTAAATTATTCAAAAATTTTTAAAAAATTATATTTTTATTAAAAATTTAGAATTTATTAAAATAAAAAAAAATTCATTAATTTAAAAAATTGAGAAATAAATGAAATTCGTTGATGAAGTTGTTATTGAAGTAACTGGCGGAAATGGAGGAAACGGATGTATTAGTTTTAGAAGAGAAAAATATATACCAAAAGGAGGTCCTGATGGAGGCGATGGTGGTAATGGAGGTAACATTTGGATAAAAACAACAAAAAATATAAATACATTAGTTGATTTTAGATTTAAAAAAAAAATTTTAGCAAATCATGGGGAAAATGGAAAATCTAAAAATTGTTCAGGAAAAAAAGGATCTGATAAAACTATATTTGTCCCATTAGGAACTAGAATTATTAATTATGATACTAATGAAATAATTTCAGATATGACCAAAAAAAATAAACAAATTCTAATTGCTAAAGGTGGATGGCATGGAATTGGTAATACTAGATTTAAATCTTCTACTAATCGAACCCCTAAAAAATGTACTAAAGGAAAAAAAGGAGAGACCAGAAAAATAAAACTAGAATTAGTTCTTTTAGCTGATGTAGGAACATTAGGATTACCTAATGCAGGAAAATCTTCATTAGTTAGATCTGTTTCAGCAGCAAATCCTAAAATAGATAATTATCCATTTACTACTCTAAAACCAACTTTAGGAGTAGTAAAAATAAATAATCAAAAAAAATTTGTTATAGCAGATATACCTGGAATTATCAAAGGAGCCTCAAATGGAACTGGATTAGGATTAAATTTTTTAAAACATTTAGAAAGATGTAAAATTATTTTACATATTGTAGATTTAGTACCAAACGATTTTTCAAGACCAATAGAAAACATAAAAATAATTAAAGAAGAAATCAAAAAATATAAGAAAAAATTGTTTTTAAAAACAATATGGTTAGTTTTTAATAAAATTGATTTAATTCATAAAAAAAAACTAAAAAATGAAATTGAAAAAATCTGTAAAAAAATAAAACAAAAAGATAAAATTTATTTTATTTCCACAAAACAAAAAATAGGAATCAAAAAATTGTGTGTCGATTTATCAAATTTTTTAAATAAAAATAAAAATAAAAAAATCGAATAAATTTTACACTAATTTTTCATTTATTCATAATATAAAAAAATTAAAATGAAAAAACTTAAGAACCCGGTATAACGAAAAATAATCCGGGTTTTAGAAATATTACTAGAAAAAATAATTATACCAAAAGATGAATGATTATCGTTTAGAAAATTGAGGTTTTTTTCTAGATTTTCTTAAACCTACCTTTTTTCTTTCAACTTCTCTAGAATCTCTAGTTACAAATCCTGATTTTCTTAATGTTGTTCTAAGAGAATCATCATATTGTATTAATGCTCTTGTAATACCTTGTCTAATAGCTCCAGCCTGACTAGAAATTCCACCTCCCTTAACGGTAATATAAAAATTAAATTTTTCTAATAAATTTAAAATAATTAATGGTTGTTTAACTACCATACATGAAGTTTTCCTACCAAAATATTGTTCTAACGTTTTTTTATTTACAATGATGTTTCCAATTCCTAAACTAAGAAAAACCCTCGCTGAAGAAGTTTTCCTACGACCAGTACCGTAATAATTTTTTATATTGTTCATACTACTTATTTACCTTTATCTAAAAATTTAATATTTTAGGTTGTTGAGCATGATGACTATGTTTAGATCCAGAAAAAATTTTTAATTTTTTTAACATTTTTCTACCTAATGGTCCTTTTGGTAACATTCCTTTTACTGCGTTTTCAATTATTTTTTCTGGATTTTTAATTAACATTTCTTTAAAAGTAATTTTTCTAAGACCACCTGAATAACCAGTATAATGAAAATATATTTTTTGTGAATTTTTTTTTCCACTAACTATGATTTTACTGGAATTTAAAACTATTATAAAATCTCCTGTATCGATATGAGGAGTATATTCAACTTTATGTTTTCCACGTAATATAGTCGATAATTTTGTTGCTAATCTTCCTAAAATTTGTCCACAGGCATCAACTATAAACCAAGTTCTTTTTATATTTTTTATTTTTGCTGAAATAGTTCTCATAACTGTTTTTTCCAAATAATTTCGTAAAAACGATTTTCAATTTTTAACTTGACATAAAAATATGATATATTTTTTAGAAACAAAATACAAAAAAATATTCAAAATACAAAAAAACTTAAATGCAAGAAAACATAAAGACAATTTATAGTTAAATTTAAAATAAATAAAAATAATATTTTTTAAAAATCTTTTTAAAAAACACTTAATCATCTATTTATCTATTACGATGATATTACAGGTAATCTATATGAATTGTGAATCATCTTTTTTAAAACTAAGAAATATAATAGACATAATTGATAAAAAAATAATTTTTTTACTAAAAGCAAGATGCTTGGTATCAAAAAAAATTGCTTTATATAAAAAAAAAAACAATAAACCAATTAAAGATAAAAAAAGAGAAAAAGAAATTATAAAAAAAATAATCAATATGTCTATAAAAAAACAATTAAATCCAGAGTATGCGAAGAAAATATTTAAAATTATTATAAATGAATCAGTAATACTACAAGAACTTATAATAAAAAAAAATAAAAACTCCAATTGCAAAAAAATGTTTTTTTTAGGACCTTTAGGATCTTATTCGCATCAAGCTGCAATTAAATTCTGTAATTTATATTTAAAAAAAATCAAAACAAATGCTTGTAAAAATTTTTCTCAAATAATAAAAAACACAACGAATAAAATTGAAAATGATCTTTCAATTTTACCATTATACAATACTCATTCAGGTGCTATTCACGAAGTATATGATTTATTACAAAATACCAATTTATCTATCATTAACGAAATAAAAATTTCAATAAATCATTATTTATTAACTAAAAGAAAATGTAAAATAGAAAATATAAAAACTATTTATTCTCATCATCAACCTATAAAACAATGTAGTGATTTTTTAAAAAAAAATAAAAATTGGATAATTAAATATACAAATAGTAGTTCCGAAGCGTTGCAAAAAATATCTAAAGAAAAAAAAATAAATATAGCTGCTATAGGAGGAAAGTTAGGAAAAAAAATATATAATTTATATACGGTAAAAAAAAATATTAACAATAAGAAAAATAATATTACAACTTTTATAGTTTTAGGAAAACAAAAAAAAATAACTTATAAAAACAATAACAAACTCATGCTTATATTAAATGATAATATAAAATTTAATTATATTATTGATATAATATCAAATATAGATAAAAAAAATATGCAAATCAATAATATTGAATCAAGACCATCTATAAAAAATAATATAGAAAAAATATTTTTTATTGAAATTTTATTAATAAATAATATTGATTTGGATACGAAACATTGTTTTTTTTTTAAAATTTCAAAACTAATAAAAAAGAAAATAATTAAAATATTAGGTTGTTATCCTTCATCAAATATATAAATTCATAGGATTAAAATTCTTTAATAACTTCACAATAATATTTTTTTTTAATTTTAATATCATAATTTTTATTATTAATAAAAAACTAATTATATTAGAATGTAAATTTATTAATAATTTTCATCATTTTAAGATCTTAAACAAACAAAAAATTATTTGAGACAATCATGTTTAATTCAATTGCACAACGACTAGCTCAAACTATAAGGAATATTTCTAATAAAGGAAGAATCACAGAAAAAAATATAGAAGAAACACTTAGAGAGATTAGAAAATCTTTTTTAGAAGCAGATGTTTCTTTTCCTGTAATAAAAAAATTCATAGAATCTAGCAAAAAAAAAATAATTGGAAAAAACATTAATAACAATCTAACTCCAGGTCAAGAATTTTTAAAAATAATTAAAAACGAATTAATAAGTTTTATGGAAGATAAAAATAGCACACTTAATTTTTCAAAAAAAGGATTATCAGTATTTTTATTTGTTGGACAACAAGGAGTAGGAAAAACTACTACAGTAGGAAAAATTGGACAATTTATTAAAAAAAAAAAAAAAAAAAAAAAAAAAAATATATTAATTACATCTACTGATATTTATCGAGCAGCTGCAATAAAACAATTAGAAATTTTATCTAAACAAATAAAAGTTGATTTTTTTCCCTCAAAAAATACACAAAAACCAATAGAAATCGCAAAATCTGCAATAAGTTATGCAAAAAAAAGAAACTATGATTTAATCTTAATAGATACAGCAGGAAGATTACACGTTGATGAATATATGATTTCTGAAATTAAAGAAATGCATGATATTGTTAATCCTAACGAAACATTATTCGTTGTTGATGCAATGATGGGTCAAGATTCAATAAATGTAGCTAAAAAATTTAATAAAACAATACCTCTATCTGGAATTATTTTAACAAAAATTGATAGTGATGCTAGAGGTGGAGCAGCTTTATCAGTAAAGTATGTCGTAGGAAAAGCTATAAAATTTATTGGAATTGGAGAAAAATTAAGTGATATTGAATTATTTAATCCTAAAAAAATGGCTTGTAAAATTTTAGGAATGGAAACTACTTTATCAATTATACAAGATATTGAAACTAAAATTAATTTATCTAAAGCAAAAAAACTAAAAGAAACAATTCAAACTCAAAAAAACTTTAACTTAAATCATTTTTTAATACAAATTCGAGAAATAAAAAATTTTGATGGAATATTTAATTTATTGAACAAAATTAGTAGAAAAAATGTTTTAAATAATCAAATGAACAACCGATTCGATAAAAAAACATTTAAAAAAATAGAATCAATAATTAATTCAATGACTGAAAAAGAAAAAAATAATCCAGAAATTATAAAAGGATCAAGAAAAAAAAGAATTGCTAAAGGATCAGGAACAAAAACACACGAAGTAAACAAAGTTTTAAAACAATTTGAAGAAGTAAAAAAAATGATGAAAAAAATAAAAAATAAAAGCTTTAGCAAAATTATAACAAACATCAAAAATTTTTTTTAATCAGTTTAATTAACAATTTTTACAATTTTAAATTGTTAAATAAATTTAATTTATAAATATAGAATTATAAACTATAATTAATTTAATTGATAAGTTAGGAGGAAAAATTTTGGTAAAAATTCGTTTGGCAAGACATGGTAGTAAAAAAAAACCTTTTTATAAAATTGTAGTAGCAGACAGTCGTTTTTTTAGAAATGGAAGATTTATAGAAAAAATTGGATTTTTTAACCCAATTGAAAAAGAAAACTCCAAAAGATTATCTATTAATTTAGATAATTTAAAAAAATGGATTAGTAAAGGAGCACAACTATCTCAAAAAATCAAGTTTTTAATAAAAAAATTAAAAGAAAAAAACAGATAAAAATTATTTTTTTTATTATTAATCTTAAATAAATCATGTTTAAAAAAAAAAAATCTTTATTAATCATAGGAAAAATAAAATCAGCATATGGAATATTAGGATGGATGAAAATACATTCTTTTACAGAAAAAAAAAAAAATATTTTTAACTATCAACCTTGGTACATAGAAAAAAATTTTGATTTATTAAATTTAGAAACATGGAAAAAAAATAAAAAAAATTTTTTAATAAAAATTAAAGACATAAATAATAGATCTCAAGCCACAAAAATTGTTAATCAACATATTATGATTGAAGAAAAAGTATTACTACCATTTTTAAAAAAAAAAGAATACTATTGGAAAGATATCATAAAATGTCGCGTATTTAATTTAAATTTAATTTTTTTGGGAATTGTCGTAAAAATAATAGAAACAGGAAATCATGATGTTTTAGTTATAAATTCTCTTAAAGAAAACCACAATAATAAGAAAACAGAAATTTTAATTCCATTTATTGATAAAAAAATAATTAAAGATATTAACATTCAAAAAAAAAAAATATTAGTTAACTGGAATTTATTTTAATTAACGTATAAATATAAAGAATTTAATTCATGTGGATAAATATTATTAGTATTTTTCCAAAAATGTTTAAAAATTTTACAAAGTATGGAATTATTTCTAGAGCAATAAAAAAAAAAATAATAAAAATTAATATATGGAATTTAAGAAACTTTACAAACAACCCTAGAAAATCAATAGATGATAGACCTTATGGAGGTGGAGTAGGAATGGTAATGACTGCACCTCCTTTGTTAAAATCTATCAGACATGTTAAATCACTTATTAAAGGAAAAAAAAAAATAATATATTTATCTCCTCAAGGAAAAACATTAAATCAACATGAAATCTTAAAATTATCTAAAATACCTAATTTTATTTTTGTATGTGGAAGATACAAAGGAATCGACGAAAGAATAATAGAAATGGAAATTGAAGAAGAATATTCAATTGGTAATTATATAATTAGTGGTGGTGAACTGGCAGCAATGGTATTTATTGACGCATTAACAAGAAGTTATCCAGGAGTTTTAGGAAAAAAAGAATCTTTTACGAAAGATTCTTTTTATGAAAATATTTTAGATTATCCAAACTATACTAGACCAAAAACAATAGAAAATAAAACTGTTCCAAAAGTTTTACTATCTGGAAATCATGAAAAAATAAAACAATGGAGAAGATTAAAATCTTTAAAAAAAACTTTAGAAAAATATCCTAATATTATAAAAAAAATTTCATTAACGAACGAAGAAAAAAAATATATTTATAATCTAAGAAAAGTGATTAAATAAAAAACATAAAAAAATATTTTTCATTTCGGAAAAATTAAATGAGCAAATTGATAACTTTAATAGAAAATCAACAATTAAAAAAATCAATACCTAATTTTCGTACTGGAGATAATCTAAAAATAGAAATTTGGGTGGTAGAAAGTAACAAAAAAAGACTTCAATCTTTTGAAGGAATTGTTATTTCAAAAAAAAACAGACAACTTAATTCTTCTTTCTGTGTTCGAAAAATTTCCAATGGAGAAGGTGTAGAACGGGTATTTCAAACTCATTCTCCGATTATAGAAAAAATTTCTATAATTAGAAAGGGTGACGTTAGAAAATCAAAATTGTATTATTTAAGAAATAGAACTGGAAAATCAGCAAAAATAAAAGAAAAAAATTACGAACAAAATAAAAATTTAAATAAATAATATACTCTTGCAGTCTAGTGTTCTAATTTTAGACTGCAATAATATAATACAATTATACTTTTGTTAATTTTAAAAAAATTTTAAACTTTTTTTGTTCCACCTACAGTTAATTTTTCTATTTTTATAGTAGGTAAACCTACCCCAACAGGAACACCTTGTCCATCCTTAAAACAAACCCCGATTCCCAAATCCATGTTCAAATCGTTTCCTATCATCGATATTGATTTCATTACATTTATTCCAGATCCAATTAGAGTAGCATTTTTTACCGGATAAACAATTTGACCTTTTTTAATTAAATATGCTTCTGAAGTAGAAAATACAAAATTTCCAGAAGTAATATCTACTTGACCTCCAGAAAAATTTGTTGCATATAAACCATAATCTACACTACTAATTATATCTTTAGGATTAGAATTACCAGGTAACATATAGGTGTTTGTCATTCTAGGAATAGGCAAAAAAGCATAGGATTCTCTTCTTGCATTTCCAGTAGAAGAACTGTTCATCAAACGAGCATTAAATTTATCTAACAAATATCCAACTAACACACCATTCTTTATTAAAATATTACGTTGAGTAAGTGTTCCTTCATCATCTATAGTTAATGAACCTCTTCTATTTTTAATTGTCCCATCATCAATTACAGTACATAATGGAGAAGAAACCATCTTCCCTAATTTTCCAGTAAAAACAGAAGTTTTTCTTCTATTAAAATCACCTTCAAGACCATGTCCTACCGCTTCATGCAAAAGTACTCCAGGCCAACCACTTCCTAAAACCACTGGAAAAGTACCTGATGGAGCTTCTTTTGCATTTAAGTTAACCAATGCTATTCGAACTGATTCAGATACAAAATATTCTAAATTAGAACATCCAAAATTATTATTTTTTAAAAAAAAACTATAATCGTATCGTCCTCCTCCACCACTCATTCCAATTTCTTTTTTTCCGTTTTTTTCAACTAAAGTATGTATAAAAAATCTGACTAAAGGTCGTATATCTGCTTTCAGTGTACCATCAGTAGATGCTACAAGTACATATTCATAAGAACCAGACAAGCTAACAAATACTTTAACAACATTTTTACTAATTTTTTTTGCAATTTTACTAACATTCTTTAAAATATTTATTTTTTCTTCATTTTTATAATATTTTAAAGGATTATTTTTTGTATATATACTATTTAATACAGATTTTTTAAAAAAAAATTTGTTTTTTTTAGTTCCTTTCCTTAGAAAAATACTATTCACTGTATTAATTTGATCTTCTATAGATTTCCTATTTATTTCATTAGAACAAGAAAAACCTGTTGTTTCTTTATTTATTGATCTTATTCCAACACCTTGATCTAAATCATATTTTACTTCTTTTATTTTTTCATTTTCCAAAAACCAATTTTCATAATATTTAGTTTGGAAATACAAATCAGAATAATCAGATCCATAATTAGCAAGATCGCTTAAAAAAGATAATAAATTTTCAGTTTTTATTCCATTCTTTTCTAATAATTGATTTTTTACTAAATCTAATATCATTAAAAACTCACTTTAAGTTATTTTTTTGTATAATTTTTTATAAAAAATTGTAATAAATTGATTTCTTAAAAAAAATCAAATAAAATATTTGAAATATTTTATTTAAAATTTAATTTTTTATTAATCTTAAATTATTTTATAAATCCATATTTATGAAAACTTCATAATATATTAAAAAAATATTTTAAAAAAAAATACCAATATTTTTTTATAAAAACTGGAAAATTCAAAGTTATGAAAAATATGTTTAATATTCTAATATTAAATGGACCTAATTTAAATTTATTAGGAACTAGAGAAACTAATATTTACGGAAACACTACTTTAAAAGAACTAACAGATCTACTAAATGAAGAATCAAAAAAATTAAATATAAAACTTTCTCATTTTCAATCTAATTCTGAACGTGAAATGATTGAAAAAATACATATTTCTAAAAATAACATCCAATACATAATAATAAATCCAGCTGCATTCACTCATACTAGTTTAGCTATAAGAGATAGTTTATTGGCCATAAATATTCCTTTTATTGAAGTACACATTTCGAATATATATTCCAGAGAAAGCTTTAGAACACACTCCTGGTTTTCTGATATTTCTAATGGTACAATTAGTGGACTAGGATTAGAAGGTTATATTTGGGCAATTAAAACAGCTGCAATTAGACTAAAAAATAAAAAACAAAATTAGTTTATTATTTTCAATAATTAATTAACATTCTTGTAAGGAAACTAACATCTCTCGCATATCCAAAGGTATTCTTGATTTCCAAGACATATTTATTTTTTTTGTTGGATGCATAAAAGATAATTTATTTGCGTGTAAAGCTTGTCTTGGAAATTTTAAAAGTTTTTCTTTTAATTTATCAGTTAATTTCCAAAAAAAATTATTTTTATTATTTTTATAAATTGGATCTCCTACAATACTATGATTAATATGTAACATATGCACTCTAATTTGATGTGTTCTACCAGTTTCTAAAAAAATTCTTAAATAAGTATGCGATTTAAATCGTTCTATAATACGATAATGTGTAATAGATTTTTTTCCTCTAGAATGAATAATCATTTTCATTCTGTTCTTTAGATGTCTTCTAATTGGTTCATTTATTAAACCTCCTGTAAGGACATTACCATTTACTATTGCTCTATACTCTCTTTTTATTTTTTTATTTTTAATCAATTTTTTTAAAATATTATAGGAAAAAAAATTTCTAGCTATAACCATTAACCCTGTGGTATTTTTATCTAAACGGTGTACAATTCCACATCTAGGTACAAGATTTATGTTTTTATCATAAAACATTAAAGCATTTAATAAAGTTCCTTTATTATTACCCGGATAAGGATGTACTACCAAATTAGAAGGTTTATCAATAACTAAAATATCTTCATCTTGATATATAATATTTATTTTTATGTTTTCTGAGTGTGGTTGGATATTTTTAATTTTTTCAGGAAAAACAAAAATTTTTTCTCCTCCAAACAACCTTTGAGACGGTTTGTATACAATCTTATTATCAACAATTACTTTACCATCTAATATTAACTTTTTTAAAATAGAACGAGAATATGAGTTAAACAAATGTACTAAAACGTGATCTAATCGTTCTTTAACAATTGATGTTTTAGGAACAATAGCTTTTAATTTTAGCTTTTTTTTAACCGAATTTTGTTTCAATAAAGTTATCCTTATTTAAAAAAAATAAAAAAAAAAAAAAAAAATAAACCTTTTTTATTTGTATAATAAAAAATATTAATTTTTTAGATTAAATGTATTATTTCAAATAATGAAAAAAAAAACTATATTTTTAATATTAATTATATATTCAACAAATATTTTTGCTAGTGTTAACGTGAATAAAAACTTTTTTTTGGAAGAAAAAAAAATTAACTTTTCTAATATTAGAAATCAACTAAAAGAAAAAAAAACAAATGAAATAATAAAAAATTTAAAAAAACTAGAAAAACAACCACTAAAAAAAAAAACAATTGAAAAAATTAAAATGTATATAATTTATCTATATGTAATTAACAAAAATTTTTTTTTAGCACTACAAAAGATTCATGAATTTAAAAAAATATACCCAAATAATTCTAATATGGATTATATTCTCTATCTAGAAGCTATATTACACATGTCTCTCGATCAAAATTTTTTATTTGGTTTTTTTAAAATAAATAATTGTGAAAATGATCCTATTCATAGTATTCAAGCACTTATGGTCTTTTTAAAATTGATATCTATTTATCCTAATAGTCCATATTCTAAAATAGCTAAAAGACAACTATTCTACATAAAAAACAGATTGGCTGAACATGATTTCACTATTCTAGAATTTTATTATAAAAAAAAAGCATATCAAGCAGTAATTGATAGGGGTAAAGATATAATAAAAAACTATTTAGACACTATATATGTAAAAAAAACACTGTTTTTAATGAAAAATTCTTATTATAAAACTAATCAAATTTCTAAATCTAAGGAGATTGAAAAAATTATTTCTTACAATAGTTAATTATTAATGTATAGTTTAAAATTTAATTAATAATTAAACACAATATACTTTTTAATTAAATTTAAAATTTTTATTAAACTATTAAACAAACAATCTTTGTTATAAAAATTAAAAAAAATATTTTCTTCATAAAAAAATAAAATTTTATTTTCTTTTCAAGAATTTAAATAATTTATATTTAAAAAAAAATGAATAAAAAATCTAATGAAATACGTCAAATGTTCCTTGATTATTTTAAAAAAAGAGGACATAAAATAATTAAAGGAAGTCCTTTAATACCAAAAAATGATTCAAGCTTATTGTTTACTAATGCAGGAATGAATCAATTTAAAGATATTTTTTTAGGAAAAAAAAAAATTGATCATGATCCATTAGTAACAGTACAAAGATGTCTTAGAACTGGAGGTAAAAAAAATGATCTAGAAAATGTAGGATATAGTGATAGACATCATACTTTATTTGAAATGTTGGGAAATTTTAGTTTTGGTAAATATTTTAAAAAAGAAGCAATTGAATATGCTTGGGAACTATTGACTTCTTCTACTTGGTACGGAATAAACAAAAATAGATTATGGGTAACAATACATGAAAACGATGAAGAAACTTATAATATTTGGTTAAATAATATTGGTTTAAAAAAAAATAAAATAATACGAATTAAAAATAAACAAAAATCAAAATTTTCGTCTGATAATTTTTGGAAAATGGGAGACAATGGACCATGTGGTCCCTCTACTGAAATTTTCTTTAATCAAAAAAAAAATTACCTAGAAGACATTAATCTTGATTCAAAACATGATTTATTAAACCAAATTGAAATTTGGAACATCGTTTTTATAGAATATAATAAACAAAGCAACGGAAATATAGTTCCATTATCTAATCCATCTGTAGATACAGGAATGGGTTTAGAAAGAATTACTAGAATTCTACAAGGAAAACAAAACAACTATGATACAGACATTTTTCAATTTTTAAAAAAATCCATTAAAAAATTCAACATAGGAATAAATTTAAACGATTGTAAAATATTAAATGTAATATCAGACCATATTAGATCTGCTGTATTTCTTGTATTTGAAAATATAATTCCCGAAAATGAAGGTAGGGGTTATGTATTAAGAAGAATTATAAGAAGAGCTTTACGATATTCTCATATCGCTGGTTTAAAAAAGATGTTTTTTTTTAAATTAGTTTCAGTTGTGATTGATTCTCTAAATGAAGAAAAAGAAGCTTTTAAAAAGAAAGAAAATACAATTATAGAAATAATAAAAAATGAAGAAATTCAATTTAATAAAACTATAGTAAAAGGAATGCAATTACTAGAAACTAGTATTGATTCTAATACAAAAATATTATCTGGAAAAGTTGCATTTAAACTATATGATACATTTGGATTTCCTATCGATTTAACAAAAGATTTTTGCAAAGAAAAAAATATAGAGCTAGATTTTTTAACTTTTGAAAAAGAAATGAAAAAACAAAAATCTATATCTTTTAAATCACAAAAATTCAAAAAAAAATATTTAGAAAATATTAATATTGAAATAAACACTTCATTTGAAGGATATAACGAAACTAGTACTAACGCAATAGTAAAGAAAATTGTTGTAAATGGAAAATTCACAAATTCGATTAAAAATGGAGAACAAGGAATTATATTCTTAAATAAAACCACGTTTTTTCCAGAATCTTCTGGACAAATAGGTGATATTGGTAAATTAGAATCTAAAAATTCTTTTCAATCAATATTTATTGTCAAAGATACAAAAAAATATAATAATTCCATAGCCCATATTGGAAAATTAATTTCTGGAATTATAAAAATAGAACAAAAAATATTTACTAAAATTGATACTAAATACAGAAATTTAATACAAAATAATCATACTGCTACACATTTATTAAATTCAGTAATTAGAAAAATAATGGGAAAAAATATATTTCAAAAAGGATCTTCAATAAATGAAAAACGTTTAAGATTTGATTTTTTATTTAAAGAAAAGAATTTAAAAAATTACATTCGAAATAATATCGAAGAAAAAATGAATTCCATTATCAATAAAAACATAAAAATAAATACTAATTTTGAAAAACTAGAAAATGCAAAAAAAAATGGTGCCATATATCTATTTGAAAAAAAATATAAAAAAATAGTACGAGTCGTATCAATAAAAAATATTTCTATAGAACTATGTAATGGAACACATGCAAAATATACAGGAGATATTGGTTTTTTTAAAATTATTTCCGAAAAAAAAATTGGATCTAATACAATTAGAATCGAGGCAAAAACTGGTATACAAGCATTAAAATATATACATGATCAAGAACAACAATTAAACAAAATTTCAAAAATTCTAAATTCTAGTAAATTAGACATTTATAACAAAATTGAGCAATTAATTAAAAAAATCAAAAATAAAGAAAAAGAAATAAAAAAAATAAAAACAAAAGAAATAATTTCACTAACTAATAAAATCAAAAAAAAATCGAAAAAAATAAACAACATAAATCTTTTAATAACAACAATTAATAATTGCACTCCAAATTTTTTACGAACATTATTAAAAAAAACACAAAATGTACTTAAAAATTCAATCATAATTTTGTTTACCAACAATATAGAAAAATCCAATTTCATAATTGGAATTAGTAAAAAAATAACTAATAAAATTACTGCTATCGAAATAATAAAACGTATAAAATTTTATATTAAAATAAAAGGAGGAGGAAAAGAAAACTTAGCGGAGGGAGGTGGAGAAAAAATTGAAACAAAAGTTGAAAAAAAAATTTTAGCTGAAATCCAAAAATGGATTCTTAACTAACTTAAAATTTGATTTATCAAAATGTTAACAAACAATTAACGTAAACAAATTAAATATAATTTTTTTAAATAAATTCTACAATTATACAAGGAGTATAATAGAATGTTGATTCTAACTCGAAGAGTTGGAGAGACGCTTGTAATCGGAGACGAAATTACTGTAACTGTACTTGGAGTAAAAGGAAATCAAGTTAGATTAGGTATCAATGCACCAAAAGAAATTTCAGTTCATCGAGAAGAAATATATCAACGAATCCAAGCTGAGAAAAAATCCAAAATAAAAAAATAAAAAATCTCATAAAAACTACGTCTTGCTGTTGTCAATGTAAGACGTAGAAATAAAATGTTTAAAGATCTTTGTATAAAACAATAATAATAAATATATTTTTAAAAAAATATAAAATATTAAAAATATTAAAAAAAAAATAGATATAAACAAAAATAATTTTTATTTCATATATTTTTATATAAATATAAATAATTTACATTATTTTAATTATTAAAGGCTAAATAACTATTTTTAGTAAACAATTGATTTTTTATAAAAATAAAAGTAGAATTAAAAGAAAATTTTTTATGCTTACAAGAACAAAATTTACTTTCCAAAAAAGTAAATTTTAAAAAATTAAATATAAAAAAAATACTAATTATGATATAGTTAAAATCTTAAAAAAAATTAAAAATAATTGGTGAGATGGCCGAGTGGTTGAAGGCGCTCCCCTGCTAAGGGAGTATGTAAAATTAATTATTAGCATCGAGGGTTCGAATCCCTCTCTCACCTAAAAAAACAACAAAATTTCTCTTTATGTTTAAAAGACTGCATCTGTAGCTCAGTTGGACAGAGTACTCGGCTACGAACCGAGAGGTAGAAGGTTCGAATCCTTCCAGATGCAAAAAAAATAAAATCCAAAACAAATATTAAAAAATATATTTTTTGGATTTTATTTTTTTCAAAAATGAACTGTTTAATTTATAAGTTAGCTAAAAAATAAATCTTCTAAAATTATTAATTTTTAATTAACAATTAAAATTTATTTAAAATATTATTTAAAAAATAAAATTTTCACTAACTTTTTTTATATTTTCTATTTTATCAGTTTTTTCCCATGTAAATTGAATTCTTCCAAAATGTCCATAAACAGATGTTTCTAAATAAATAGGGTTCAGTAAGTCAAGCATTTTGATTATTCCATAAGGTCTTAAATCAAATATTTTTTTTATTAATTTAATCAAATTTTCATTACTCATTTTACCTGTTCCAAACGTATCCACCATAATTGATATCGGATTAGAAACACCAATGGCATAAGATAATTGTATTTCGCACTTCTCAGCGATTCCAGCTGCAACAATATTTTTAGCTATATAACGTGCAGCATAAGCAGCTGATCTATCAATTTTAGACGGATCTTTTCCAGAAAAAGCGCCTCCACCATGTCTAGCCATTCCACCATAAGTATCAACTATAATTTTTCTTCCAGTTAAACCACAATCTCCTAAAGGACCTCCAACTACAAATCTTCCTGTAGGATTAATATAAAATTTAGTATTTTTATTAATCCATTCTTTTGGTATAACAGAAAAAATAATTTCCTCCATTACAAAATCTCTAATCTCTTTATTTGAAACCATTTTAGAATGTTGGGTAGAAAAAACTATTGTATCTACTCCTACTATTTTACCTGAATTATACTCAAAAGTAATTTGACTTTTTGCATCTGGTCGCAACCAAGAAAATAAGTTCTTTTTTCTAATTTTTGAATGTTTTTCCACCAATCTATGAGCATATAAAATAGGAGCAGGCATAAAAACATCTGTTTCATTAGTAGCATATCCAAAAACAATTCCTTGATCTCCTGCCCTTTGATCATACGGATTAAAAGAATTTTTATTAATACCTTTTCTAATGTCTAAAGACTGTTTCCCAAAAGTATTTAGAATAGAACAAGAATCAGCATCAAGACCTGAATTTGAATCAATATATCCAATTTTTCGTATTGTATCTCTTACGATTGCTTCTACATCAATAGAAGCTATTGTATTTATTTCCCCACCTACTAAAACCATTCCAGTTTTTACGTAAGTTTCGCAAGCCACATGAGAATTTGGATCTTGAATCAAAAAAGCATCAAGTAATGCATCAGATATTTGATCTGCAACTTTATCTGGATGACCTTCAGAAACAGATTCTGAAGTAAAAAAATATCGAGACAACTGATCAGTTCCTCTTTAAAAAAATAAACAATATTAAAAAAAAAGAAATATTAAATATGAATTTTTCTATTATATGTAAAAAATATATATTAATTAAATTAAATTTATAAAAAAAAAATCTAAAAAATAATAAATTTCTTTTTATATAAATTAATTTTTCTAATTTTTGATTCTAGTAAAAAAGTATATGAAATTTACTTATTTAATTATTTTATAAATTACGAAAATATCAAAAAACTTTTATGTTTTTCTAACATGTACATTTAGATCCAAAATTTAAAATCATATTTTCAACTAATTAAAAAAAAAAACCAAAAATAAAAATAAAAAATCTATTACCAATTATGTTGTTTTATCATTGAAATTTATTTTTAAACCATGAGAACTTCCTATTAACAATATATCAGCAGGTCTTTTAGCAAAAATTCCTACCGTTACCACACCTGCAATCGAATTTATTTTTTCTTCCATTAAAATAGGACTAATAATATTTAATTTATGTACTTCTACTATATAATTTCCATTATCAGTTATCACATTTTTTCTTTTTACACTGAAACCACCTAATTTATTTAATTCAGAAATTATATAAGAACATGCCATTGGAATAACTTCTACAGATAATGGAAATTTTCCTAAAATTTCTACCTGTTTATTTTCGTCGACAATACAAATAAATTTTTTTGCAACAGCAGCTATAATTTTTTCTTTTGTTAGTGCATTTCCACCACCTTTTATCATTTGCATTTTAGGATTAACTTCATCAGCTCCATCAACATATACAGACAACACATCAACTTCATTTAAATCAAATGTTTTAATTCCAACTTTTTTTAAAAGTTTAGTAGAGACAAATGAACTTGAAACTGCACCTTTAATTAAATGTTTTATTTTTCTTAAAAATTTAATAAAAAAAGATACTGTAGTTCCAGTTCCAACACCTATAATTGAATTTGGAACTATATATTTAATTGCAGCTTTAGCTGCTAATTCTTTAAGTCTACGATTTTTCATAGAAGTTTTTTAAAAAATATTTATGAAATTTAATAAAAAATGTTAATAGAAAATATTCTGGGACACCTGGATTCGAACCAGGGATGCCGGTATCAAAAACCGGTGCCTTACCTCTTGGCTATGTCCCAATTACTTTTTTAATTTTTGATAAAAATTTTACGGAAGGCGAGACTTGAACTCGCAAATCTTTCGATGCCAGATCCTAAATCTGGTGCGTTTACCAATTCCGCCACTTCCGCTATAAAAAACTAAAACGTAAACTTCAAAAAAATTGAAATTATGGCTATGACGGGATTCGAACCCATGACCGCAGCGTTATGAGTGCTGTGCTCTAACCAACTGAGCTACATAGCCTAAATAACAAAAGATTACTTCTCTTATTTATTTAGTGTAATATATTTTTTGAAAATCATCAATATACTTATAATTTTCTTTTAAAAAAAATATTTTTTTATTAAAATATTATTTTTAAAATAATAAAAAACTAAAACACATGAAAAAAAAAAAAATAAATAATAATTTCATAAAAAAAATTATTGAAAAAGATCTAAAAGATAAAAAACATCTATTTATAAGAACAAGATTTCCACCAGAACCAAATGGATACTTACACATTGGTCATGCAAAAACAATTTGTTTAAATTTTGAAATTGCTAAAAACTATAACGGATATTGTAATTTAAGATTCGACGATACAAATCCTAAAAAAGAAAAAGCAGAATTTATTGATTCTATACAAAAAGACATACAGTGGCTAGGATTTAAATGGCACAAAAAACCACGTTATACTTCAAATTACTTTGAAAAAATATATAAATATGCTATTCAATTAATTAAAGATAACTTAGCTTACGTAGATTTATTAACAAAAAAACAAATTCGAGAATATAGAGGAACACTTACTCAACCTGGAATAGATAGTCCTTATAGAAAAAATACGATTGAAAAAAATTTATTTTTATTTAAAAAAATGAAAGAAGGACTATTTCTACCAGGACAAGCTTGTCTTAGAGCTAAAATAAATATGAAATCCCCTCGGATCATTATGAGAGATCCTGTTTTATACAGAATTATTTTTAAAAAAAAAGATCAGATTTCTTCTAATAAATGGTTGATATATCCTACTTATGATTTTAGTCACTGTATTTCTGATTCAATAGAAGGAATTACTCATTCATTATGTACATTAGAATTTTCCGATAACAAACATCTTTATAATTGGATATTAAAAAAAATTAAAATTTTAAATAAACCCAATCAATACGAATTCTCCCGATTACAATTGGAATATTCAATATTATCCAAAAGGAAAATCCAAATTCTTATCGAAAAAAAAGTTGTAACTAATTGGAATGATCCTAGATTAGCAACCATTTCTGGATTGAAAAAAAGAGGATATACTGCTTCTTCTATAAGAGATTTTTGTAACAAAATAGGAGTTACAAAACAAGAAAGTTTAATAGAACTTTCTCTTTTAGAATCCTGTATTAGAAAAGAACTAAATAATATTGCTCCTAGAATTATGGCAGTATTAAATCCAATAAAAATAATTATTGAAAATTATCCAAATAATAAAATTGAAAGAATAATTATTGCTAATCATCCTAACAATCCAAAAATGGGGTTTAGAGAAATATTTTTTTCTAAAGAAATATATATAGATAAATCAGATTTTTCAGAAAAAGAAAATAAGAAATACAAACGTTTAACTTTACATACAAAAATTAGACTAAGATATGCATACATTATACAAACTACAAAAATTAAAAAAGATAAAAATAATGATATTATTTCCATATATTGTACATATGATAAAAATACTCTAGGAAGAAATCCAAAAAACGAAAAAATAAAATGTGTACTACATTGGGTTTCTAAAAAAAAATCTCTGAAATCTAAATTTATTTTATTTAATAAATTATTTAAAATAAAAAATCCAGAATTAGAAAAAGATTTTTTATCTCATATTAATGAAAAATCAATGATCATAAAAAAAGGATTAATTGATTCTTTCATATCTAAAAGTAACTATAATAAAATTTATCAATTCGAAAGAATCGGATATTTTTGTATTGAAAAAAAAAACTATGATAAAAAAAAATGGATTTTTAATAGAATTGTTTCGTTAAGAGAAAAAATAAATTTAAAAAAATAATTTTTTTTTACAGAAATTTGAATTTAAAAAAAATTTTTAATAATAATTAAATTAAAATTAAAAAATTAAAAAAAAAAAACACATGTTATAATTGATTTTTGAAATTTAATCTTATTGAAACTACATAACTTTCATTGAAACTACATAACTCATTTAATAAAAAAAATTCAACTAGTTACCAATTACTAACTAAAAAACTGATTTTTTTTCAATCTAATTAGAATGAAAACTAACTATATTTTTATAACAGGTGGAGTTGTTTCTTCACTAGGAAAAGGAATTGCTGCTGCATCTCTAGGAGCTATTCTTGAAGCTAGAAATTTAAATGTAACAATAATAAAATTAGATCCTTATATCAACATTGATCCTGGAACTATTAGTCCAATACAACATGGTGAAGTATTCGTTACTGAAGATGGATCTGAAACCGATCTGGATTTAGGTCATTACGAACGATTTATAACTACCAGAATGTCAAAAGAAAATAATTTTACAACTGGTAGCATATATTTCGAAGTTCTAGAAAAAGAAAGACGAGGAGACTATTTAGGAGAAACAATTCAAATAATTCCACACATTACAAATGCTATAAAAAACAGAATTATTAAAGGTTCTAAAAATAAAAAAATAGCAATAATTGAAATTGGTGGAACTGTTGGAGACATTGAATCGTTACCTTTTTTAGAAGCTATTAGACAAATGGCTGTTAATCTGAGAAGAAAAAATGTTATGTATATCCATTTAACATTGTTACCATATATTTCAGTATCGCAAGAAATAAAAACAAAACCCACTCAACATTCTGTCAAACAATTATTATCAATTGGAATTCAACCAGACGTTCTCATTTGTAGATCAGAACAAAATATATCTAAAAAAGAAAAAGAAAAAATTGCACTCTTTTGTAATATTACAGAAAAAGCAGTAATCTCATTACGAGATACTAATTCAATTTATAAAATTCCTATTTCCCTAAATAAACAAGGTTTAGATGATTATATCTGTAACTATTTTAAATTAAAGGTTCCTAAAGCAAATTTGTCTATATGGAAAAAAGTTGTATTTTTAGAATCCAATGCAAATAAAAAAATAAAAATTGGAATGATAGGAAAATACATTGAATTACCAGATGCATATAAATCTGTGATAGAAGCTTTAAAACATGCTGGAATACAAACAAAAACTTTAGTTGATATAAAATTAATTGATTCAGAACAAATCAAATATCAAGGTACAAAAATTTTAAAAAAACTTAATGGAATATTAATCCCAGGAGGATTTGGTAACAGAGGCATTGATGGGAAATTATTAGCAATAAAATATGCTAGAGTAAATAATATACCTTATTTTGGAATTTGTTTAGGTATGCATTTAGCATTAATAGAATTTATAAGGAATGTAATAGGAATTAAAGAAGCTGATTCTACTGAATTTAATAAATATTGTAAATTCCCAATTATTCAAAAAATTAAAAATAAAACAAAACAAACAGAAACAAACTCTATAAACTTAGGAGGAACAATGAGACTAGGAGGAAAATTATGCATATTAAAAGAAAATAGTTTAGCTTATAAAATATATAAAAAAAAGCAAATTATTGAACGATATAGACATAGATATCAAGTAAATAAAAACTTACTAAAAAAAATAACAAATAAAAATTTATTATTATCAGGAAAATCTAAAACAAAAAAATCAATAGAAATACTAGAACTAAAAAATAATTTTTGGTTTATAGCTTGTCAATTTCATCCTGAGTTTAATTCTAATCCAAAAAATGGACATCCTCTATTTATTGATTTTGTAAAAAAATCATTTTCTTTAAAAAAATAATTTTTAATTTAGGAAAAAAAATGTCAAAAATAACTAAAGTAATCGCTAGAGAAATAATCGATTCCAGAGGATATCCAACCATAGAATCTCAAGTATATTTAGATTGTGGAAAAACTGGAATATCTTCAGTTCCATCTGGTGCTTCAACTGGCTCTAAAGAATCTTTAGAACTACGAGATAATAACAAAAAATATTTTTTAGGAAAGGGAGTAAAAAAAGCTGTAAAAATAGTTAATTCAACTATAAACGATGCAATTTTAAAAATGGATTGTAGAGAACAAAAAAAAATTGATGAAACTATGATACAACTAGATAATACAGAAAATAAATCTAATTTAGGAGCTAATGCTATTTTAGCTGTTTCTTTAGCTATAGCAAAAGCTGCAGCATCTTTTAAAAAAATTCCTTTATTTCAACATATTTCTGAATTAAATAAAACAAAAAATAAATACTCTATGCCTTTACCTATGATAAATATTATCAATGGAGGTAAACATGCAAATAATAATATTGATATACAAGAATTTATGATTCAACCTATTGGAGCAAAAAATATCAAAGAAGCAATACAAATAGGATCTGAAATTTTTCATAATTTAAAAACTATTCTAGAAAAAAAAGGAATGAGTACGTCAGTAGGTGATGAAGGAGGATTTGCTCCTAATTTAAATTCTAACGAAGACGCATTTATAATTATGAAACAAGCTATTGAAAATACAGATTACATTTTAGGAAAAGACGTTGCTTTTTCTATAGATTGTGCAGCTTCAGAATTATACGATAAAAATGATAAAAAATATAATTTACCTGGGGAGAAAAAAAGCTTTTCTTCAAAAGAATTTACTCACTATTTAGAAAAATTTATAAATAAATATCCAATTACTTCAATAGAAGATGGTCAAAGCGAATTAGATTGGGATGGGTTTTATTATCAAACAAAAATCCTGGGAAATTTTATACAATTAGTTGGAGATGATTTGTTTGTAACTAATTCTAAAATACTAAAAAAAGGAATTAAAAAAAACGTTGCAAATTCTATTTTAATTAAACTAAATCAAATAGGAACTTTAACAGAAACTTTGTCTACAATACAACTTGCAAAAAAATTTAAATATACAACAATTATTTCTCATCGTTCAGGAGAAACAGAAGACACTTTTATATCAGACTTATCTGTTGGAACTGCATCAGGACAAATTAAAACTGGTTCAATGTGTCGAACTGAAAGAACTGCTAAATATAATCAACTAATCAGAATCGAAGAAACTATTGGAAATAAAAAAGCACCTTTTTTTGGTTATAAAGAAATAAAAAATTATAAAAATAAAAATTTTAAAAAATAAATTTATTAAGATTAAAAATCTGTTCTTGTTAGTAAAATTTAAAAAACTAACAAGAATACAAAACATGATTTTTTGATAATTGATTTTAAAAAATATTAATATTCATTTATGTAAAAAATAATCATTTTATTTTTTTAAGTCAAAACATAGAAATTTTTTAATTTTAAATTACTTAATTTTAATTAAATTTAAATACATTAGTAAAAAATATATTAAAAAATGTTTCTATTTTAACAGTAATAAAAATGTTTTTTATTTAAAAAAATAATACTTTAAAAAATGCAATTTGACTAAAACAAAATAATAAAAAATACTTTTTGAAAATTGCGATTTATATACATATAAAATTTCTATAACATTTTTTTTATTTTAAAAATACAATCTAATGCTTCAATTGGAGAAATTTTTTCTGGAATTAAAGATCTTAAATAATCTATAATTATTGAATTTTTTTTAAATTTTATTTCATTTTTTTCTAGTTCCTTTATTTTTTTTTCCGCTTCTTCAATAACCAATGATGGTAATCCAGCTAACAAAGATACTAATAATCCATGACTTTTTTTGGAAACACC
Source organism: Buchnera aphidicola (Tetraneura akinire) (assembly GCA_049942965.1). Lineage (GTDB taxonomy): Bacteria > Pseudomonadota > Gammaproteobacteria > Enterobacterales > Enterobacteriaceae > Buchnera_D. Next base: position 151,191 of record CP188088.1, on the reverse strand, counting down.
GACTTTAACTTTGTATAAAAAAAATATTTTATTATTTTTTTTTAAAATTTGAAAAAACAAATTTTCAATTGAATTATATTTATTTGATAATTCCGTTAATCCAAAAAAATGTGTAGAAAATAAAGTCATACAATTTATTTTTTCAACTAAATATTTCACACAAGACCATGCCAAAGAAAATCCGTCAATAGTTGAAGTACCTCTACCTATTTCATCTATTATTACTAAACTATTTGTTGTAGCATTGTTTAGTATGCTAACCATTTCTTTAATTTCGACCATAAAAGTAGATTGTCCATAAGATAAATTATCAGAAGCACCAATTCTAGTAAATATCTTGTCAATAACTCCGATAGTAGCTGATTCTGCAGGAACGAAACTACCAACCCAAGCTAATATAGAAATTAATGCTATTTGACGCATAAATGTACTTTTTCCTCCCATATTAGGACCTGTGATAATAAACATTCTTTTATTTTCACAAAATTTAATTCCATTTTTTACAAAATTAATCCCAGTTATATGTTCTATTACTGGATGTCTTCCGTTTTTTATAAACAAAATATTTTTATTAGTAGATATTTTAGGACAAACGTAATTTAAAGTTACTGACCGTTCTGATAAATTTGTTAATACATCCAATTCAGAAATTGCCGAATACATTTTTTGCAAATCAATTATGTATGGAGAAATATAATCAAACAATTCTTCATATAACATTTTTTCTAAAGCTATTATTCTAATTTCTGATTCTAAAAATTTTTTTTGATATTCTTGTAATAAAGGAAAAGTATATCGATTCGAATGTTTAATTGATTGTTTTTTTATATAATATAAAGGAACAAGATGTGAATATTTTTTATTAATTTGAATAAAATAACCAATTAAACTATTAAATCCTATTTTTAAAGATTTTATTCCTAATCTATTTCTTTCTTCCAATTCAATATTTTTAAGCAAATTTTCAGATGTAGATTTTAATCTTCTTAATTCGTCTAATTCAGAATTGTAATTTTCTGCAATTACACCTCCATTTCGCAAAGAATTCGAAGGATTATCACTTATACATTTTTTTAACAAAAAATATAAACTAGGAAAGAATACTATTTTTTTTAGTATTTTTTTTAAATGTTTATTTTTAGTGTTTTTTAAAATAAAATTTATTTTTGGAAATAATTTTATAGAATTTTTTAGTGATAAAAAATCTCTAGGTAAAGCGATTCTTAAAGAAATTCTCCCTACAATTCGTTCTAAATCTCCTATTTGAGATAAATATTTTTTTATTTTAGGAAAACTTTTTTTTAAATCTAAAATACTACGTTGTCTATTTCTAACTATTGATACATCTCTAATTGGAAAACACAACCAACGTTTTAACATTCTACTACCCATTTTAGTAGACGTTTTATCCAAAACAGATAATAAAGAATTATTTCCTGTTCCTAAAACATTTTGTATAATTTCTAAATTTTTAATTGTAGAGGAATTTATTTCAATATACTCATGATCTTTAATAAATTTTATTTTTCTAATATGCGTTAAATTAGAACTATAATTCATGGATTGAATATATTTAAACAAACATCCTGCTGATTTTAAGTTAAAAAACTCATCCTTTATTCCAAACTCTTTAATTTTATTTTTCCCAAAATGTATTTCTAATTGATTTCTGATAAAAGATAAATTAAAATAACAATTAGGTTTAGGATTCAAACCTCTTCTATTTTTTATCAATTTTTTTAATGAAGAATGTTCAGGAAACAATAATTCATTAGGATTAGTTAATTCAATTTTAGATTGTAAACTTTCAAAATTATTGCATTCAAAAATTTTAAATTTTCCTGAACTTAAATTTAAAGTTGAATAAGAAATTCTATCTTTTTCTTGATAGAAGGCTGCTAATAAATTATCATTATTCCCATCTAATAATTCTTCTTCTAGTACAGTTCCGGGAGTAATTATTCTTACTACTTTTCGTTCTAATATTCCAAATTTTGTACCAGAATTTTTTATTTGATCACAAATAACCACTTTTTCTCCTTTATTGATTAGTTGTGATAAATAAAAATTAACGTTTGAACAAGGGACTCCGGACATAGGTATTTCATCATTAGATGAATAGCCTCGTTTCGTTAGAGTAATATTTAATAACGAAGATACTTTTTTAGCATCTTCAAAAAATACCTCATAAAAATCCCCCATTTGATAAAAAACAATCATTTTCGGGTATTTTTTTTTAAATAAAAAATACTGTTTCATCATAGGAGTACAATAATTTTTCATAAGTTTTATTTATTATCAATTAATATTTTTGTAGGAAAATTATGAAAAAAATAATTTTTATTATTGTTTTTATTTTCTCATGTAAAGTAAATTCACAAACTTTTTTAGAAGGAACAAATTATATTCGACTTCCAAATCCAATAGAAAATGCTGCTACTATAACTGAGTATTTTTCCTTTTATTGCAAATATTGTTATCAATTTGAAAAAGAACTACATCTTTATTCGCATTTAAGTAAAAATATAAAAATAAATTCATATCATGTAGAATTTTTTAAAAACAAACAAGAAAAAATACTAACTCATATTTGGTCCATAGCTAAACTTATTCATGTAGAAAACAAAATTATTTTACCAATATTTGAATTCATAAATGAAACAAAAAACCAAATTAACTTTAGAGCAATAAAAAAAATATTTATAGAAAATACAAATATTTCAAAACAAGAATTTTATAAATTATGGAATAGTTACTCTGTATTAAACCTTATTGCTGAAAATAAAAAACAAAGTAAAAAAATTTATTTATCTTATGTACCTCAAATTATTATTAATGGAAAATATATGATTCTAACAGAATCTTTAAATTCTGATTCGTTAGAAAATTTTATCCTAGAATATACTAAAATAATTAAATACTTAATAAAAAAATGAAAAAATCAAAAATTATATTAATTGATGGAACATTTTATTTATATAAATTTTATTATACTTTTCCTACTTTTGAAAATAAAAAAAAAGAACCTACTGGAGCAATTTTTGGATTAATAAATATGATTTCTAAAATGTTTGTTTTATATAATCCTAAAAATTTAATTGTCATTTTTGATTCACCTATAAAGAATTTTAGAAAAATATTATTTTCAAAATATAAATCTAATAGAAAAAAAATGCCATTGCTTTTGCAAAAACAAATTATTCATATAATAAAAATTATTAAATATTTAGGAATTCCAGTAGTAATAGTTTCTAAATTTGAAGCAGACGATGTAATTGGTACACTTAGCAAAATGTATGAAAAAAAAAATTACTCTGTTTTTATAAGTACTAAAGATAAAGATATGGCTCAATTAGTATCTAAAAAAATAAAAATAATTGATGGAACAAAAAAAAAAATTCTTGGAATTATAGAAATAAAAAAAAAATATGGAGTTTTTCCAAAACAAATATGCGATTTTTTAGGATTAATAGGAGATAATTCAGATAATATACCAGGAGTTAAAGGAATTGGAAAAAAAACAGCAATATTACTATTAGAAAAATTTGATTCTCTAAAAGAAATATATAATGACATAAACAAAATATCAAATATACCAGTAAAAAGATCAAGTAACGTTCAAAAAATAGTGAAAAATAATAAAAAAGAAGCATTTTTATCCAAAAAACTTGCCACCATCAATACTAATGTTCCAATTAAAATTAAGAAAAAAGCACTAAAATTAAAAAATCTAAACGAAAAAAAAATAGAAATATTATTAAAAAAATTTGAATTTAAAAATTGGAAAAATATAATCAATATTTTTTCAAAAAAAAAAATACCACTTAAATAATAAATAAAAAATATTTAATAAAAATAAATTAAAAAATATTTAAAAAAGAATAAAAAAAATTAGATTGTTTCTCTATTTTTTTAAAAAAAATAAATAGTTTTTATTTAAAAGAAATTATTAAGATTAGTATGTTTTCTACTAAAGAAAAATCTATTATTTATTTTAATTATTCTAACAAAAAAATAAATTTAATCTTAAATTTATTTTAAGTAATCTAAAACCATATTTAGAAAATATAAATATAAAAAAATGGATAAAACTTTAAATTAAATTATCTATTATTAAAAAAAGAAAATGTAATCTTATTAGGAATATACTTTGAAATAATGTTAGGATTATATATAATAGATTCGTTTTAAAAAAAAACATAAAAAAAGAAAAAGAAATACATTAATTTTTTAACAGAAAAACTACTAAATGAAAAAAATAAAATAAAAAAAAATCTAAAATAAATTTCTATTTATATAGAAAATTAACTATTTCCTAAAAAAAGACAGAATAAAAAATATTCTAAAAAATTGATATTCCGATCATATTGGTAATTTCCAGAATGGAAATAAACGGAATTCTTATAGATAAAAAACAATAAAAAAAAATTAAATAAAATAAATAAAAAACTACCAAACAAAAAACAAATATACAAAAACTAGAAATAAAAAAATTTAATGTTTCCTCAAATCAAACAATTGTTCAAATTTGATTAAAAAGACATTTAAATTTAGATAAAAAACAAAAAAAAAGCAACATATCAATTGACAAATTAGTCTTGAAAAAACTATTAAAAAACGGTTCTTTTCCAAAGAGTACTTTAAAGTATCATAGTTTAAAAAAACAACATCTAACTTGTATTATAAAATTAATAAATTTAACAACAATAAAAAAAATATATACTTCTTACTATCAAACAACAACAATTAGCAGAAGAATTTTTCCAAATTTCCAAATCTAAAAAATATTCCTATAAAAAAAATAGAAAAAAAAAAGAAAATAAAAAAATCACTTATTTCAATTAAAGGTAATGTATTATTATCAACTAATTGTTTTCAAATTAAATTAAGAATAATTATAAATTTTTCAAAAAATAAAAAATTGATTAAAAATTTCAAAAAAAATGAAAATGTTTATCTTGTAACAACTTCTAATACATTTTCAAAAATAATTAAAAAAAAACCAATACAACAAAGATAACTTGTAAAAATTATAAATTTTTGTCTAATTTATGGAATAAGTAATTTTGAATTATCTAAAAAAATAAACATTAGTTTTAAAAAATTTAAAAAAAATATCAAGAAACATGTTATAAAAAGTATAAAAAAATGCCTATTTTTTGTTTTCTAAAAAATAATTAAAAAACAAAAAAAATGAACAAATAACAACTATTACTAGAAAAAAAATAAATATTAAAAATATCGATTCAAAAAATATCTCTATTCAACGATTAACAGAAAGACAAGCTATAAATCTTACAGTTAAAGAATTATTTTTAAATATACTAAAAATTTCAATGATAAAAATTAACAAATTAATACAAAAAGGATTTGTTTTAAAAATACATCTAAAATTAAAAAAATACATCATAAAACTAAAAAAATGCATTTGTAAAATAATAAAAAAAAATTTCAAAATACAAGAACAATCATTGAAATAAACGTCAAAATTGAAGAAGATCGGAATCGATTATTTTAGCTAAAAAACATCATTCAAAAAAAAATTATTAATTTTTTCTTGAAGTTTTTTAGCTTTGTTTTTTTCCTTGATAGAAATAATTATTATTTCTATTTTATAGAAAAAACAAGAAATCTGTTTTTTTAAAACTAAAAATTGTTTTCTTAATAAATGTTTTTTTAATTTGTCTGATTTGGTTAAAACAATAACAAAACGTTTTTTGTTTTTAATTAAATATTTTATGATGAAAAAATCAAGCAAACGTAATAAACGTCTAATATCAACTACAAGCAGAACGCCTACTAAACAAGTACTATGACTTAAATACATTTTCAGCAATTTTTTTATGTTTTCTTTATTTCTTTTTGACAATTTAGAATAACCATATCCAGGTAAATCTACTAAACGATATCCAGACATAATTTCAAAAAAATTAATTGATTTAGTACAACCTAATTTATTGCTAGTTCTAGATAAAAAATTATTGTTTGATAAAAAATTTACTAAACTTGATTTTCCGGAATTAGAAAATCCTAAAAAAGCAACCTCTTTTCCATTATTAAACAAATATTTTTTTTCTGTGTTAAATATACTAGTCAAAAAAACAGTATTTTGATATTTTTTAAACATATAGAATACTCCTAATAAGAAAATAGATTATAATAAAATTAAAAAACCTATCAAAAAGTCCTATTTTAATCAAATTAATTAACAATTAAATATTATTAGAAATAATAATAATTCAATTTTACATTAACTAGGAAAAAAACTAATTATGAATCAAAATTTAAGAAATGTAGCTATTGTAGCTCATGTGGATCATGGGAAAACAACTCTAATCGATAAATTACTACAACAAGCAGGAACATTTAAAGAACATGAAGAAAAAAAAGAAAGAATACTAGATTCTAATGAATTAGAAAAAGAAAGAGGAATAACTATCTTATCTAAAAATATTGCAATTCAATGGAATGGATATCATATAAATATTGTAGATACCCCAGGTCATTCTGATTTTGGAGGAGAAGTAGAACGAATATTGTCTATGGTTGATTCAGTATTATTAATTGTTGATGCTACTGAAGGTCCTATGCCTCAAACACGTTTTGTCACAAAAAAAGCTTTTGAATATAAGTTAAATCCAATTGTTGTGATTAACAAAATTGATAGAGAAAATTCTCGTCCAAACTGGGTTGTAGATCAAGTATTCGATCTTTTTATAGAACTTGATGCAAACGAAAAACAATTAGATTTTCCAATTATTTATTGTTCTGCAATTCAAGGAACTTCTGGAAAAAATCTAAAAAAAATAAAAAACAATATGGATGAAATATATAAAACAATTATAAACTATGTTCCAGCACCTAAAAAAAACTATCACAAAAAACTACAAATGCAAATTTCTCAATTAGACTATGATAATTATCTTGGAATAATTGGAATTGGAAGAATCAAACAAGGAAAAATAAAAAATAACCAACAAGTAAATATAATTAATACAGATGGTATTATTAAAGTTGGAAAAATACAACAAGTATTAAACTATATGGGTTTAAAAAGAATACCATGTAATTTTGCTTTGTCTGGATCAATAGTAGCAATCACAGGATTAGAAAAAATAAATATCTCTGATACTATTTGTGAAATAAATACAACAAAACCATTACCAAAGTTAAATATAGATAAACCAACAATTAAAATGTATTTTTCTGTAAATAAATCTCCTTTTTCTGGAAAAGAAGGAAAATATATTACATCTCATCAAATCTATAGAAGACTAAAAAAAGAACTAATACATAATATTGCTTTAAAAGTTGAAAAAACAGAAAATTCAAATACATTCTGTGTACATGGAAGAGGAGAATTGCATTTATCAATATTAATTGAAAATATGCGTAGAGAAGGATTTGAATTAGAAGTATCTAGACCTAAAGTTATATTTTTAAAAAAAAATGACATATTACAAGAACCATTTGAAAATGTAACTTTAGACATAGAAAGTAAACATCAAGGAATAGTTATGAATTTTATTGGAGAAAAAAGAGGAACACTAAAAAATATAATAATACATAAAAATGGAAGAATACGACTAGATTATTTACTATCTAGTCGAACATTAATAGGATTTAGAACAGAATATTTAAATATTACTTCAGGAACTGGTTTATTTTATTCTTCTTTTAGTCACTATAAGAAAGTTAATAATCAAACTGAAACTAGGAATAGAAAAAATGGAGTACTAATAGCAAACAAAACAGGAACTGCTGTTGCGTTTTCTTTGTTTAATTTACAAGATAGAGGTAAATTATTAGTAAATCATGGAGAAAAAATATATGAAGGACAAGTAATTGGAATACATAATCGTTCTAACGATTTAACTGTAAATTGTCTTACTGGAAAAAAACTGACTAATATGAGAGCTTCTGGTACTGATGAAGCAATTAATCTAATTAATATAAAACAAATGACGCTAGAAAGTGCATTAAGTTTTATTAATGAAGATGAACTAGTTGAAATTACTCCTAATTCTATTAGAATTAGAAAAAAACAAATTACAGAAAATGAAAGAAAAATCTTAAAAAGAAAAACAAAAAAATAAAAAAAACCAAAAAAAATAAAAAATAAAATCTTCAATTTTATTGAAGATTTTTTTAAAAAATAAACAAAAAAATTTTACAAATACAGTTTACTAATTTAGTAGTAATTTTTCTTTTATTAGTTTCTTAATTAAAAAATTATATTTTTTTTTCCGATAATAAATTTGTGATGTTTTAGATTTAATGATTAATTCTAATTCTAAAATTGCTGAATTTAAATCATCATTAATAATGACATAATCATACTCTTTATAATGCATTATTTCTGAAATTGATAAGTTGATACGATCATAAATTACCGAATCACTATCTTGATTTCTATTTCTCAATCTTCTATATAGCTCTTTTTTTGAAGGAGGTAATAAAAAAATACTACAAGTTTTTTTAATCAACGACCTAATTTGTTTAGCACCTTGCCAATCAATATCCAAAAAAACATTAATTCCTTTTGATAAAAGTTTATATATATTTTTTTTAGAAGTTCCATAATAATGATTAAATACTTTTGCATACTCTAAAAAAAAATTTTTTTTTATCATACAATGAAATTGTTTTTTAGAAATAAAATAATAATGCTTTCCTTGATGTTCTCCAGGCCTGCTACTCCTAGTAGTATAAGATATTGACGATTTTATGTTTAATAAAAAATTTTTTTTTAAAAATTCTTTGATTAAACTAGATTTTCCAGTTCCACTTGGAGCTGAAATAATAAATAAAATACCTTCTTGATTCATATTATTAAATTAATTTTAGATGTGCAAAACTTTTTATAAAATTTATTTATTTCTAAATTACCAAAAAATTTTTTTTTAAATCAAATATATATACTTCTTTTTCTAATTTTATTTTTTTTGTTAATACCACTTGTATCCAAAAATAACCATCATATGTTCTAAATGTAAATAAAACTAATCCAGAATTAATTTTGTTCTTATTAAATTTAATTTTTAAAATAGAATTTAATTTAATTTTATTTTCTAACGAAATTCCCTTCAAATTATATAATCTTTTGGAATTATTTTTAAAATAATGAATTTTTGTTATAATTTCTTGACCTAAATAACAACCCTTATTAACGCTTATACCATTTAATAAATCTAAATTAACATCTTGTGGAAAAAATTTCAACATCATATCATAATCAATTATAGGATATCCAGATTCAACTTCTAAAGCATTCCATTGAATGGAAGAACTGATTGATAGTTTTTTGATGTTTTTTTTTTTAAAAGATCTAAAAAAAGATTTATTTAAAATTAATAAAAATCGTTCTATTGGATTCTTAAATTTGAGAACGCTCATAAAGTTAGAATGTTCAATCATTTTCTCTTTAGAACTACTAATATAATTTTTTAATATTTTTTTTATGTTCTTTCCAATCAAACCAACTAAAATTAAATTGATTTCTTCAACGATATTAACATCAGAAAAAATTGAATATTTTTTGAGTTCTAATATTATTCTTTTTGTAACAGATTTTCTAAAAATACAAAGAAAACCATTTTTATAACGAAATACTCTACAAATACTCCAAACCTTACCTTTATTGTTACAATAAGCAGAAAAATAATACATTTCAGAATTAAAAGAAGACATGTCAACTGTTAATTGTGTTTGTAAATATTTTTCACTGTCTGGTCCATTAACAAATATACAAGACCAATCATTTAATATGATAAAAGAATCTGGTATTTCTTGAGAAGAAGAATAAACGAATTGTTCTTTTATATTAATCATAATCATAATTTCCAAACTTTTAAAAAAAGTTCATATTAATAAAATTTTTAAATTTTACAAAAAACGTTTTCTCATTTAAAAAAACACTGATAAACTAAAAAAGTTTTATTAAAAATATAAAAAACAAAAATGAGAAAATAATTATGTCAGAAAATAATGCAATAAGAAATAAAATTATAGAAATTAATAAAGAAACTAAAAAACTTTGGAGGAACCTTTGATTACAAAGTAAAAAAAAAAAACTAAATATAATTTCAGAAAAATTAAATAAAATAAGAAATTGGAATAATTCTAAAAAAATAAAAAAACTATACGAAAAAAAAAACTTTTTAGAAAAAATCGTTGAACCTATAGAAATAATTAAAAATTCTATTCAAGATATAAATGATTTGTTTAAAATAATAGAAAATACTTCTGATTTCTCAATGTTGCAAGAAATTAAAATAGAAATTTTAGAAATAGAAAAAAAAATTCAAAATATAAAAAAAATACATTTTTTTACAAAAAAAGAAGACAAATACAATTGTTATATAGATATACAATCTGGTTCTGGAGGTATTGAATCTCAGGATTGGGCACAAATTCTTCTTAAAATGTATTTACGTTGGTGTGAATTAAAGAAATTTAAAACTAAAATTATAGAACAAACGATTGGTGAAATAATTGGAATTAAATCAGCAACCATTAAAATTTCTGGACAATTTTCTTTCGGATGGATGAGAACAGAAAGTGGAATACATCGATTAGTTCGAAAAAGTCCTTTTGATACAGGAAACCGCAGACATACTTCTTTTTGTTCAATTTTCGTATATCCAGACATTTATAAAAATAAAGAAATTAAAATCGATACATCTGAATTACGAATTGATGTTTATAGATCATCTGGAGCTGGAGGACAACATGTTAATAGAACAGAATCAGCAGTTCGTATTACTCATTTACCTACAGGAATTATTACACAATGTCAAAAAAATCGATCTCAACATAAAAATAAAGAACAAGCTTTAAAACAAATTAAAGAGAAACTAAATCAATTACAAAATAAAAAAGAAGAAATACAAAAAAAAAAAATAGAAAACCAAAAATCTAATATTACTTGGGGACAACAAATTCGTTCTTATGTATTAGATCAATCTAGAATTAAAGATTTAAGAACTGGTATAGAAACTAGAAAAATAAACGAAGTATTAAACGGAAATTTAGAATTATTTATTCTATCTAACTTACAACTTGAATTATAGGGTACTTCTTAAATGTTAGAAATAGAAACAAGAAATAAAAAACATGAATATAAAAATAGATCAGAAAAACTAAAAAAAATGAAAAAAAAAGGTTTTTCTTTTCCAAATAAATTTAAACCAAATTACACTGCTAAAAAAATTTTATCAGAATTTTCTGAATTTACTAAAGAAAATCTTCAAAAATTAAAAATAGAAATAAAAATAGCTGGACGAATACTACAAAAAAGAATTATTGGAAAAGCAACATTTATATTAATACAAGATAATACACATTGCATTCAAATTTATATTAGACAAAACAACAATTTTTGCCAAAAAAAATATGAATCTTTAATGAAAAAGATAGATATAGGAGACATAATTAGTACACAAGGGGAATTATTTAAAACACAAACTGATCAACTGTCTATAAGATCTATAAAAGTACATATACTCACAAAATCTCTTAGATCTTTACCTGACAAATATCATGGTTTATCAGATCCTGAAATTAAATTTCGTAAAAGATATCTAGATCTAATAACTAATAAAAAATCAAAAAAAAAATTTATAATCAGATCAAAAATAATTGCGGAAATAAGAAAATTTATGAATTGTCATCAATTTCTAGAAGTAGAAACTCCAATGTTACATATGATTCCTGGAGGTGCAACAGCACGTCCGTTTATGACTTATCACAATGCATATGATACAAGTATGTATTTACGAATTTCTCCAGAACTATATTTAAAACAATTAATTATTGGTGGTTTTACGAAAATTTTTGAAATTAATCGTAGTTTTAGAAATGAAGGAATTTCATTTAAACATAATCCAGAATTTACTATGCTAGAAATATACATGGCTTATGCTAATTATAAAGACATGATAGATCTTTTAAAAAAACTACTAAAAAATATCTCAAATAAAATCTTCGGAACAAAAATAATAAAATACAAAGATCAAAAATTTGATTTTTCAAAACCATATAATGAATTTACGATGAAAGAATCTATTTTAAAATATATTCCTAATATACAAGAGTCAGATTTAAAAAATTTTAGTAAATTAATTGAAAAATCAAAAAAACTAGGAATTGAAACAAAAAAAGATTGGAAAATTGGAGAATTAATTAATGAAATATTTGAGAAAATAATTGAAAAAAAATTAATTCAACCTACTTTTATAACTCAATACCCTATTGAAGTATCTCCATTATCTAGAAGAAATGATAAAAAACGAACAATTGCTGATCGTTTTGAATTTTTTTTAGGAGGATATGAAATTGCTAATGGTTTTTCAGAGTTAAATGATCCTGAAGATCAAAAAAAAAGATTTTTAGAACAATCTAAACTGAAAAAAATTGGATATAAAAACACCATGTATTATGATGATAACTACATTACTGCTTTAGAACATGGTTTGCCTCCTACAGCAGGAATTGGAATAGGAATTGATAGATTAATCATGTTTTTTACAAACCAAAAAAATATCAAAGATGTTATCTTATTTCCAACTATGCGATCTAATTATAAAAAATAAAAAAATATTTATTATTTCAAGACACCTATATGAAAAATAATTTAAAAAATTTAAATGAAAAAAATATATTAGAAATAATCAAAAAATATAAAACTCCTCTATGGATATATGATAGTAATACTATAAAAAAAAGAATTAATCAACTCAAAAAATTTGATTCAATTCGATTTGCTCAAAAAGCATGTTCCAATATACATATTTTAAAAATCATGAAAGAAAATAAAGTTAAAGTTGATGCCGTTTCTGAAGGAGAAATAGAAAGAGCTATTTCTGCAGGATATGATCCAGAAAAAGATATCGTGTTTACATCAGATTTATTTGAAACTAATCAATTAATAAAAAAAATTATTGCGTTAAAAATAACTGTAAATATTGGATCTATTAACATGTTGGAACAATTAGGAAATCTATCTCCAGGACATAAAATTTGGTTACGAATAAATCCTAAATTTGGATATGGACATAACGAAAAAACAAATACTGGAGGAGAAAATAGCAAACATGGAATATGGAATATCCAAGAAAGTTTATCTTATATAAAAAAATATAAATTTAAATTAATTGGAATACATATGCATATTGGATCAGGAATAAATATAAATAATTTAAAAAAAGTATGTAAAAAAATGATGGAAACAGTGTTTAGTTTTAAACAAAAAATAAAATTTATTTCTACCGGAGGAGGACTTTCAATTCCATATAAACCAAATGAAAAAAAATTTAATGTAGAAAGCTTTTTTAAAATTTGGGATAAGACTAGAAAAAAAATTTCTCAATATTTTGGAAATCCAATAAAATTAGAAATTGAGCCAGGGAGATTTTTAGTTGCTGAATCTGGAATTTTAGTATCAACAGTTAGATCAATAAAAAAAATGGGAAAAAAAAAATATACATTAGTTAATGTTGGTTTTAATGAATTAATACGACCTGCATTGTATGGTAGTTATCACCACATATCAATTATCAAGAGGAATAAAGAAAAATCTATAAAAATGGTAAAAACAATTATTGGTGGTCCTTTATGTGAATCAGGAGATATATTTACACAGACTAAAATAAAAATGACAACAAGTAGATTGCTACCAAAAACAGAAATAGGAGATTATGTAATTTTTCATGACACTGGAGCTTATGGTTCATCTATGTCTTCAAACTACAATAGTAGACCATTAATCCCCGAAATACTAATAGAAAATAAAAATTTTAGAATAATTCGAAAAAGACAAACATTTCAAGAAATGTTAATGCTAGAAAACATATAAAAAAATAATGAAACATTTATTAATACAAACTCCAATAATTAATCCAATAATATTATCCATAGGACCAATATCTATTTACTGGTATGGAACAATGTATCTAATGAGTTTAATATTTGCATTATGGTATGGAAAAAAAAATGCAAAAAAACAAAAAATAAAACTAAAAAAAAATGAAATAGAAAATTTAATATTTTATTGTTTTATATCTATGATTATTGGTGGCAGAATTGGATATATAATTTTTTATGATACTCAAACAATTACAGAAAAATTATTTTCTATTCCAAAAATTTGGAACGGAGGAATGTCTTTTCATGGAGGTTTATTAGGGGTAATTTTAGGAATAAAATATTTTTGCAAAAAAAAAAAAATAGAATTTTTAAAAATATCTGATTTTGTTATACCTTTAATCCCATTTGGATTAGCTATCGGTAGAATAGGAAATTTTATAAATGGAGAATTATATGGAAGAATAAACACAAACCTTGTAATATCTTTTCTATTCCCTAAAGCTAGGCAATTTGATCTGGAAATAGCACAAAAAAAACCAGAATTATTAACAATATTTAATCAGTTTAATAACTTACCAAGACATGCATCTCAAATTTATGAGTTTTTGTTTGAAGGAGTATTTTTATTTTTTATATTCTACCAACTAAAAGATAAAAAACTTAAGAAAGGATTAATAACTGGTATTTTTCTTATTTTATATGGATTTATTAGATTTATACTAGAATTTTTTAGAGAACCAGATTTTCAAATAGGATTTATATTTAACAATTTTACTATGGGTCAAATTTTGTCAATACCAATGATTTTGTTGGGAATATATTTATTAATAATTAATTTAAAAATAAAAAAATGAAAAAATATCTTAAATTACTAAAAAAAATTGTAAATACTGGACAAGATAAATTAGATCGTACTGGAATTGGAGTGTTATCTATTTTTGGTTATCATATCCGAATAAATTTAAATAAAGGATTTCCACTAATTACAACAAAAAAATGTCATTTACCATCTATAATACACGAATTATTATGGTTTTTAAAAGGAGATACAAACATAAAATACTTAAATAAAAACAATATATCTATTTGGGACGAATGGGCAGATACAAAAGGAGATTTAGGTCCAATTTATGGACAGCAATGGAGACAATGGAAAACTTATGACGGAAAATCAATTGATCAATTAAAATTTATTTTAAAAGAAATAATAAACTCTCCCAATTCTAGAAGAATGATTGTTTCTAGTTGGAATACTGCTGAAATTTCACTAATGTCTATTCCTCCTTGTCATGTTTTATTTCAATTAAATGTTACAAACAATAAATTAAGTTGTCAAATATATCAAAGATCTTGTGACATTTTTTTAGGATTTCCTTTTAACATAGCTAGTTATGCATTACTTACACATATGATAGCTCATCAATGTAAATTAAAATTAGGAGACCTTTTATGGACAGGTGGAGATATTCATTTATATAAAAATCATTTAAAAAGTGCGTCAATACAACTAAAAAGAATTCCAAAAAAATTACCAAATTTAATTATTAAAAACCCTCGACCAAGTTCTTTATTCAAATATACATTTAATCATTTTAAATTTAAAAATTACAATCCTTATCCTCATATACAGGCTAAAGTTGCAATATAAACTAAACTATATATTCTGAAATTCATTAGTAAAAAAACTATTTTATAAAATAATTATACAAGGAATTATAAATAATGAAAAAATTTTTTTATATAAAGACTTGGGGTTGTCAAATGAATGAATATGATACTGAACTAATTGAAAAACAGCTAACTAATGAAGGATATATAAAAACTAAAAACCAAAAAAAAGCTAACATTTTTATATTAAATACTTGTTCAATAAGAGAAAAAGCACAAGAAAAAGTTTTTCATCAATTAGGAAGATGGAAAAAAATAAAACAAAAAAAACCAAATACAATAATCGCTGTGGGAGGATGTGTAGCTACTCAAGACGGAGAAAAAATCTATAAAAGAGCAAATTATGTAAATATAATATTTGGTACACAAAGTCTACATAAATTATCAAAAATGATTAGAGAATCATATTCTTCAAATAATTTAATTATAGACATTTCTTTTGATAAATTTACAAAATTTAAAATTCACAAGAAAGTAAAAAAAATAAAAAAAAAAATAAGCTCATTTGTTTCTATAATGGAAGGTTGTAATAATTATTGTTCGTTTTGTATTGTCCCATTTACTAGAGGTAAAGAAATAAGTCGTCCAGTAAACCACATTTTAAGTGAAATTGAAAATCTTTCAGAAAATGGGGTAAAAGAAATAAACTTGCTAGGACAAAATGTAAATTCTTATCTAGGAATTGGAAAATACAATAAATTATGCAAATTTTCTGAATTGTTACTATTGGTATCAGAAATTAACGGAATTGATAGAATTAGATTTACTACTAGTAATCCATTTCAATTTACAGACGATATTATAAATGCATATGCAAAAACAAAGAAAATTGTTAATTTCTTGCATTTACCTATACAAAGTGGATCAAATAAAATCTTAAGAAAAATGAAAAGATTACATACTGTTCAAGAATATAAAGAAATTATAAATAAATTAAAAAATGTAAGAAATAATATTCAGATTAGTTCTGATTTTATAGTAGGTTTTCCAGGAGAAACCGAATCAGATTTTTTAGAAACAATTAAATTAATAAAAGAAATTAAATTCGATATGAGTTTTAGTTTTATATATTCTAAAAGACCAGGAACTCCTGCTTCTAAAATGAAAGATTTTACATCTGTTGAAGAAAAAAAAGAAAGATTATATTTTTTGCAAAAAATAATAAATGAACAAACACTTTATTGGAGTAAAAAAATGTTAAATAAAGAAAAAACAATTCTTGTAGAAAAAGAATCGGAAAAAATAAATTTTAATCTCATGGGAAAAACAGAAAATAACAGAAACGTTTTTTTTAATGGAGAGAAAAAACTAATTGGTAATTTTACTAAAGTGAAAATAATTGATTTTAGTACTTATAATTTATATGGAAAAACTATAAAAAATGAATAAAAAATATTTTCAAACAATAAAATGAGAAATCTAAATTTAAATCTACAAATCATATGTATAAAAAGAAAATTATTACCAAAAAAAAAAGATTTTGTTTTATGGCTAAAAACCATATATAAAGGAAAACAATGTATAGAAATAACAGTTAGAATTGTCGATAAACCTGAAATACATAATTTAAATTACAGATATAGAAAAAAGAATAAACCAACTAACATCTTATCTTTTTCTTATTTTAATAAAAAACTAAAAAATAAATATTATTTTTTAGGAGATCTAATTATATGTGCAGAAATAATTGAAGAAGAAGCAAAAATACAAAAAAAATCAATTCATTCGCATTGGGCTCACATTATAATACACGGAGGTTTACATTTACTTGGATTTAATCATATAAAATATAATGATAGAAAAAAAATGGAAAATATAGAAACTAAATGTTTACTATCTTTAGGTTTTAAAAAACCATATAATATTATTCAATAGCCATTTTTACTAAATCTTACAATGAGTAAAAATAAATATAATGAATGAGAATTATTTCAATAAAAAAAAAAAAAAAAAAAAAAAAGTTTTTTTTCTAACTTGTTTCATCCAATAAGAAACGAAGATCCAAAAAATAAGAAAGAACTAATTAAAATTATTAAAAACGCTAAAAAAAACAAAATCATCGATTTAGATACTCGAAAAATGTTGGAAGGTGTACTAAATATTTATGAAAAAAGAGTACATCAAATAATGATTCCAAGAACAAAAATGGTAACTTTGGATTTTCATTGTAATTTTAAAACATGTATAAATACCATAATTAAATCTTCACATTCCAGATATCCTGTAATGAGCAAGGATAAAAACTATGTTAAAGGAATATTAATTGCAAAGGATTTATTACCATTCATGTATAAAAATTCAAAAAACTTCCATATAAAAAAAATATTACGTCCAGCTATTGTAGTTCCTGAAAGTAAATTTGTTAATTTGATGCTAAAAGAATTTAGATCTAAAAAACGTCATCTTTCTATTGTAATAGACGAATTTGGAATTGTATCTGGATTAGTAACAATTGAAGATGTCTTGGAACTTATTGTAGGAGAAATAAAAGATGAATATGATAAAAATAACATGTTGATAATACATCAAATAAATAAAAAATCTTTTAAAATACCTGGAATCATTGAAATAAAAGAATTCAATAAAATTTTTAAAACTAATTTTGATGATCGAGAAGTAGATACAATAGGAGGTTTAATTATGAAAAAATTGGGAAGATTACCAAAAAAAGGAGAAAAAATATCTATTAAAAAACACGTGTTTATTGTTTCTATTTCTGATAGTAGAAAAATTATACAAGTAAAAGTTTTGTTTCCAAATGAAAAAAAAATATCTGAAATAAAAAAAAATTAGATATTTAAAATATTACTAAAAAAAAGTCTTCAAAAAACTTAAAAATAAATATTTTTAATAATTCAAAATTGCTAAACTCATTATAAACAATCATGAAAAAAAAAAATCATTTTAATAAAAAATAAAAAAATAAAAAATTATTTTTATAAAAATATTATAAAAAACATAATTTTTTATCAAAATTCCTTTAATTTTATTATATATACAACCAAAAAAAATATTAAAAATAAATATTTTTAAAACTTATAAAAATTTTTTTATATCTTAATAAATTTAAATTTATTAAAAATTTTTTATTTAAACAAACTAAAGAACAAGGACAAATTAATGGATCTTATAAAAGAGTCTTATCAACCAAAAAAAATAGAAAAATTTGTTCAAAAGTATTGGAAAAAAAATAATACTTTTAAAACTACCGAAAAAAAAAATAAAAAAAAATTCTATTGCTTGGTTATGTTACCTTACCCTTCTGGAAATTTACATATGGGACATGTTCGAAATTATACAATAGGAGATGTTATTGCTAGATATCAAAGAATGTTAGGAAAAAACGTATTACATCCCATGGGATGGGATGCTTTTGGATTACCTGCAGAAATTGCTGCAATTGAAAATAAAATACACCCAGAAGTATGGACAAAAAAAAATATTGAATACATGAAAGAACAATTAACTAAACTTGGTTATAGCTATGATTGGTCTAGAGAAATAAATACTTCAAAACCAGAATATTATAAATGGGAGCAATGGTTATTTACTGTTTTATATAAAAAAAAACTAGCCTATAAGAAAAAATCAACTGTAAATTGGTGTCCAAACGACAAAACTGTACTAGCCAACGAACAAGTAATAAATAATAAATGTTGGAGATGCAATACATCAATTCAAAAGAAAAAAATTTATCAATGGTTCCTTAAAATTACAAAATATGCAAATCAATTATTTAATGATTTATCATTGTTAAAACAATGGCCTGAAGAAGTAAAAAAAATGCAAAAAAACTGGATCGGAAAAAAAAAAATAATTGAAATTACTATTTCTTTATTCAATAGAAATGAAAAAATTCAAGTTTATACAAAAAAAATAAATACTATAGTAGAAGCTACTCATATAATTATTTCCAAAAATCATTGGATTTCAAAAAAAATCAATAATAAAAATAAAGAAAACCAAATTAACATTAATAAAATTGATATAAATAAATATGCAATAAAAACAAAAGAATTAGCTATTCATCCTATCACAAAGAAAAAAATCCCAATATGGATTGTTAATTTTTTAAAAAAAAATCAAAATTATAAAGAAATAAATGCTATAATTTGTAGTCCAAATGATTCTTTGGAAGAATTTAATTTTAAAAAAAAAGACTATGTTACAATTATTCAATTAATACAAAATCATAAAAATAATTCTATTGTATTAAACAAAAAAAAATTATCTTCTTTACAAGAATCAAAAAAACTATCTGTTAAAAAAAATCATTTAGTAATACTTCAAAAACTAATCAAACAAAAAATTATTCAAACAAAAACTATTTTTAAAATAAAAGATTGGGGAATTTCTAGACAAAGATATTGGGGAACTCCAATACCAATGTATAAAAATAAAAATGGTAAAATTTTTTCTATTCCTGAACAATATTTGCCAATCGTACTACCTAAAATAAAAAATACAAATAAAAAAAATGAAAAAAAAATAATTTTTTCAGAAAAAAATAGAAAATTTTTAATTAATGGAGAAGAAGTTCAAATAGAAAAAGATACTTTCGATACTTTTATAGAATCGTCTTGGTATTATGCCAGATATACTTCTCCTAACTTCAAAAAAGGGATGTTTGATTTACAGGCAGCAAAATATTGGCTTCCAATAGATCAATATATTGGAGGAGTTGAACATGCAACAATGCACTTAATTTATTTAAGGTTTTTTCATAAATTATTAAGAGATATGGGATTAGTAAATTCTGACGAACCCGTAAAAAATTTATTATGTCAAGGAATGGTATTATCCAATGCTTTTTATTATATAAAAAAAGATGGAACAATAAAATGGATTCCAAAAGAACTAACTATAATTAAAAAAGACAAAAATAAAAAAATAAAAAATTATTTTCTTGATAATGGTCAAAAAATAATCAATGCAGGAATGACAAAAATGTCCAAATCAAAAAAAAACGGAATAGATCCAAAAATTATGATAGAAAAATATGGAGCTGATACAATCAGATTATTTATTATGTTTTCCGCTCCCGTAGAAGCATCTCTAGAATGGAATGAATCTGGAGTAATAGGTTCATATAGATTTATAAAAAAAATATGGAAAATAGTTCAACACTATAAAAAAAACAAAAATAATTATATTAATAACATTAATAAAACCGAAAATGATAATTCTCAAGAAAAAATAAAACAAAAAGTTAATTTAACAATAAAAAAAGTTACTTATGACATTCATGAAAGAAAATCATTTAATACAGCTATTTCTGAAATAATGAAATTAGTAAATGAATTATCGAAATATAAAATAAAAAACCAAAAAGAAAAATCTGTATTTCATCAAATATTATTATTAATAATTAAAATGATGTATCCTTTTATTCCACATGTTTGCTTTGTTTTATGGAATTCACTAACAGGAAGAAATAACATTGACCATGCTTCTTGGCCGAAAAAAAACTTTTTTGAAATAAATGAAATAATCAATTTTAAAATAACAATAGTAATACAAGTAAATAGTAAAATAAGAGAGAAAATAAAAATAAAAAAAGAAAAAATCTCTGAAGAAAAAATAATCTTGTTAGCAAAAAAATCTAAAAAAATAAAAAAATATCTAAAAGAAAAGAAAATAAAAAAAATCATTTATATAAAAAATAAACTTTTAAATTTTGTAATTTAAAAAAAAAATATGCTATCATTTTTTTAAAAAAACAAAAAAACAATGATTACTACTACTTATCCTCAAAATATTGTAAAAAAATTTAATAAAACTGTATTTTCTTTTTATATTATTCAAGGAAACGAAATAATCTTGATTCAAGAATCTATAAATAAGATATGCAAAATAACAAAAAAAAAAAAAACTGAAAGAATCGAAATTAACATAAAAAATGAAAATAATTGGAAAAAATTGTTTCATTTATATTCAAAAAATGATATTTTTACTTCAAAAAAAATATTTATAATACATTTATCAAACAAAAACGAAAATAAAGTTAAAGAAATAGAATTAATCAA
Organism: Buchnera aphidicola (Tetraneura akinire); assembly: GCA_049942965.1. Classification (GTDB taxonomy): domain Bacteria; phylum Pseudomonadota; class Gammaproteobacteria; order Enterobacterales; family Enterobacteriaceae; genus Buchnera_D. The sequence goes on along the minus strand of CP188088.1, from coordinate 129,631 downwards.
TCATTTATTTTATATAACTTTGCAAAAAAAAAATCCATTAATAATACATTTTGAAAATAGTAATTATTTCAAAAAAATACAAAAAAAAATAAATTACTTTGGTTTAAAAGGATTGATTGTAATTTGTACTATTAATAATTCTTTATTAAAAAAATGGTTTGAAAATAGAATAACAGAACTACACTTAAAAATAGATGACAAAGCTAAAAAACTCCTACTGAATTTTTATGAAGGAAATATATTTTTTTTATCAAATATAATAAAAATATTATTTTTAACCAATCCAAAAAAATTAATTAATAAAAAAATTGCATTATCGCTAATAAATGATGAAGGAATATTCAATGCTTATCAGTGGTGTTTATCAGTTTTGTCAAACAATAAAAAAAAATCAATTAGAATTTTAAATAAATTTGAACAAAATAATTATCAACCAATAATTTTAATACGAATATTGCAAAAATATTTATTTAATATGATTGAAAATCATGATCTAAAAAATAAAGAAATATATTTTTTCTGTAAAATAACACAAAAAAAAATTAATCATAAAAAATACTATAAAATAATTAGAAAACTTACAAAATTAGAAATAAATTGTAAAAAAAATGAAAAAAAATTAATTTGGATAGATTTTAAAAATCTATCATTATCTTTTTCATAATTTTAATTTTTAAAATTTTTTCTATTTTTAAGAAAGAAATAAAAAAATAAAAAATTAAAATTAATATATTTTTTTAATATTATAAATTCTAAAAAATGAAAATTGATAGAAATAAAAAAAATAAAAATACTAAAACTTTAAACATTATAGGTATGAGATGTCCTGATCCAATTCTAATCATTAGAAAAACACTAAAAAAAATGAAAAGAAAAAAGATACTTCTCGTAATTACAGACGACATTAGTACAAAATATGAAATTCCTATATTTTGTCATTTTATGAATTATAAATTATTAAAAAAAAATATAAATAAAATTCCTTATACATATTTAATACAACAAAAAAAAAATAATTAACAATGTAAAAGTATTATTCTTAAAATTCTTCTTAAAGGTTCAGCAGCACCCCATAATAATTGATCTCCAACACTAAATGCAGATAAATATTTTGAACCAATATTCATTTTTCTAATTCTACCAATTGGAATATCTAAAGTTCCAGTAACTGAACAAGGAGTTAATTTGTTAGATGTATCTTCTGGATTATTAGGAATGATTTTTACCCAAGGATTATGATTACTTAAAATATTTTCAATATCTGATAAAAAAATATTTTTATTTAATTTAATCGTAAAAAATTGACTATGACAACGAAATGAACCAACACGAACACAAATTCCATCAATTTTGATAGTATTTGATTGACTTACACCTAAAATTTTATTAGTTTCAAATTGACCTTTCCATTCTTCTTTACTTTGACCATTTCTTCTCATTTTTGCATCTATCCAAGGTATTAAATTAGCTGCTAATGGAACTTTAAAATTATTTTTAGGGAAATTTAAATCATTACTAGAATTAGAAATTAAACGTTCAATTTTTAAAACAGAACAATTTTTACTTTCTAATTTACTTCTTACAGAATCATATAAATAACCCATTTGAAATAATAATTCCATCATATGTTTAGATCCTGCTCCTGATGCAGCCTGATAAGTAGAAACTGAAATCCAATCAATCATTTTTTTTTTAAACAACCCTCCTAAAGCCATTAACATCAAACTAACAGTACAATTACCTCCCACAAAAGTTTTAATTCCTTTTTCTAAAGAGATATCTATTAAACCCTTGTTCACTGGATCTAAAACAATAACTGATCTGTTATTATCTCTTAATAAAGACGCTGCATCAATCCAATATCCATTCCATTTTTTTTTAATAAGCTTAGTATAAACTAAGCTAGTATAGTTTGATCCTTGACAAGTTAAAATAATATCTAAATCCATTAATAATTTAATATCATAGGCATTTTGCAACTTATTAAAATATAAATTTTTAACTATAGGAGCATCTTTTCCATACTGAGAAGTAGAAAAAAAAATGGTTCTAAAATGACTAAAATCATCTTCTTTTATCATTCTTGATACTAATACAGATCCAACCATTCCTCTCCAACCTATTATTCCTACTATTTTTTTTTTCATTGCAAATTCTCCAATTAAATAAAAAAATTTTATTTAAAAATTAAAAAAAAAAAATATTTAATTAATAATTAAATATTTTTTAAACGTAAAAAGCATGCTTTGTAAAATTTTCAAAATAATTTTTTCTATTAGTTTTATTTAGTTTTTTTTTAAAATTAATATTTATTATTCAATTATTTATTACTATATATTATATATACATCATGTATTATAATAATTAATTATAAAAAATAAAAAAAAAACAATATTTATTTATTTTATAAAATTTTAATCAAAAATTTCACATCTAGAAAATAACATAATAGTCATCAAGGTTAAACAATGAAAAACATGATCTCTACTACCATATTACTAGTATTAATTATGGATCCGTTGGGAAATTTACCAATTTTTATGTCAATTTTAAAAAATTTTGAACCAAAAAGAAGAAAATTTCTATTATTAAGAGAAATGATAATTGCTTTTCTTATTATGTTAACATTTCTATTTGCTGGAGAAAAAATATTAAGCATACTAAATTTAAGAACAGAAACAGTATCTATATCTGGTGGAATAATTTTATTTCTAATAGCAATTAAAATGATCTTTCCATGCGAAGAAAATACAGATACCACATCGATTAATTTTGATGAACCGTTCTTAGTACCATTAGCAATTCCTCTGGTTGCTGGACCCTCATTGTTAGCTACTCTTATTTTATTATCTCATCAATATCCATTTCAATTATTTTATTTAACAATTTCTCTTTTCATAGCTTGGTTTATTACGTTTTTAATATTACTTTCTTCTGGTTTTTTTTTACATTTGTTTGGAAAAAAAGGAGTAGATGCATTAGAAAGATTAATGGGTTTAATTTTAATTATGTTATCAACTCAAATGTTTTTAGAAGGAATACATAATTGGTTTAAAAGTTAAAAACTTATATTTAAAAAAATATCGTTTAATAATATATTAAATGGATTTTTTAATTTAATAAGTTAATTAATATATATTAATTTAAAATTTTTTTGTTTTTTTAAAAACTTAATTTTTAACTTTTATATAAATAATGGTAGTATCAATCTAAAAATTAAAATTCATAAAAAACCATTCAGGAAAAAAAATGAAACAAATAAATAATATGGAACTTAATGGAAAAAAAATATTAATTAGATGCGATTTAAATGTTCCTATGAAAAATAATAAAATATCTTCATATTCTAGAATTATTGCATCTTTGCCTACTATTAAATTTGCATTAAAAAAACAAGCAAAAATTATTATCATGTCTCATTTAGGACGTCCAAAAGAAGGTATTTTTGAAAAAAAATTTTCTTTATATCCAGTTTACGTATATTTAAAAAAAATTTTTCCAAGAATAAAGGTTAGTTTTTGTAACACATATTTAACAAAACAAATAGAGTTTAATTCAGAATTAACTATTTTAGAAAATGTTAGATTTAATATTGGAGAAAAAGATAACAATGAAAAATTGGCAAAACAATATGCCAATCTTTGTGATTTATTTGTTATGGACGCATTTGGAACAGTACACAGAAAACATTCGTCTACATATAATGTAATAAAATTTTCAAAACAATCCTGTGCAGGATTTTTATTGATAAAAGAAATAAATGCTTTAAAAAACATTCTACAAAAACCAAAAAGACCAATGATTGCTATAATTGGTGGTTCTAAAATATCTACTAAATTTAATGTCTTAAACGCTTTAGGTAAAATTACTGATAACATTATTGTAGGAGGTGGAATAGCCAATACATTTATAGCAATTGAAAATAATATAGGAAGATCTTTATGTGAAAAAAAATTTATAAAATCTGCACAAAAAATGAAAAGTGATTTCAATATAACTATTCCAATAGATTCTCATGTTTCTATTGAATTTAACAAAAATTCTCCATCTAGAATAACAGATATTAATAAAATTAAGGAAAATGAAGAAATCATGGATTTTGGAGAAAAAACAATAAAAAAAATGAAAAAAATAATACAAAAAGCAAAAACCATTCTGTGGAACGGTCCAGTAGGAGTATTTGAATTTCCTAAATTTAGAACAGGAACAGAAATATTAGCTAAAACTATTGCAAATTCTAAATCTTTTTCCGTTGCTGGAGGAGGAGATACATTATCTGTAATTGAGATGTTTAATATAGAAAAAAAAATTTCATATATTTCTACTGGAGGAGGGGCTTTTCTAAAATTTATAGAAGGAAAAAAACTACCTGTCATTGAGATATTGAAAAATAAATCTTATAAAAAACATAAGAAAACTGAATAATAAATTATTTTTTGTACATAACGTCATAGTTGAATTTGAGTTAACAACAGGAAAAAAAATGTCTCGAATTATTGATTTTATTAAGCCTGGAGTTTTATCTGGGATAGAAGCATCTAATTTGTTTGAATTCGCTAAAAAACATCAATTTGCTTTACCAGCTGTTAACTGTATAGGAAATGATTCCATAAACACTGTTTTAGAAACAGCATCTATGATGAGATCTCCAGTAGTTATTCAATTTTCTTATGGAGGCTCTATTTTTATTGCTGGTAAAGGATTATTAAAAAATACAAAAAACAAAGAAACAGATATAGCTGTTTTAGGTTCTGTATCTGGTGCACAACACGTACATCTATTAGCAAAGCATTATAAAGTTCCTGTTATTTTGCATACTGATCACTGTCATAAAGAAATATTACCTTGGATTGATGGATTATTAAAAAAGGGAAAAATATTTTTTAAACAAACAGGAAAACCTCTATTTACTTCTCATATGATTGATTTATCTAAAGAGAACATCAAAAAAAATATAAAAATATGCAAAAAATATTTTTTAAAAATGAAAAAAATTAATATGATGCTTGAAGTAGAATTAGGATGTACTGGAGGAGAAGAAGATGGAGTAGATAATTCTTCTTTAAATATTGAATCTTTATATACAAAACCAGAAGAAGTAAACTACGCATATGAAAAATTAAAATCAATTAGTTCTAATTTTACTATTGCTGCATCATTTGGAAATGTACATGGAGTATATAAGGTAGGTAATGTACAACTAACTCCAATAATTTTAAAAAAATCTCAAAATTTAGTTAAAAATAAACATCAATTACCATCTTTAAAACCATTAAATTTCGTATTCCATGGAGGTTCTGGATCTACAATTCAAGAAATAAAAAAATCAATTCATTATGGAATAGTTAAAATGAATTTAGATACTGATATGCAATGGGCTACTTGGGAAGGAGTATTACAATTTTATAAAAAAAATAAAAAATTTTTGCAAAGTCAATTAGGAAATCCAATTGGTTTAGATCTTCCTAATAAAAAATATTATGATCCTAGATCCTGGATTAGATCATCTCAACATTCAATGTCATTTCGTTTAAAAAAAGCTTTTTATGCTCTTAATGCTTATAATATTTTAAACAAAAAACACAACTAAAAAGTAACCACGGGGAATACTTTAATTTACATATTCTCCGTTTTTTACTATTAATAAATTTTAAATTTATATTTTTTATTCAAAAGAAACATTAATATTAACTATTAATATTTAAATTCTTTATAAAAATTAAATATTTTTTATTTATTTGAAATTTATTTAATAAAAAATTTCTTTCATTCATAGCTCTATCTATTGATGAAAATAGATACAAAAATAAAAAATGTTTATTTTATTATAGTTTTCTAAAAAATTAATTAAAAATTAAATCATAAAATTTTTTAATTTATAAAAATATTATTTTTTAGTAAAATAAAATACTGCGATAGAAAAATAAAAATGAAAGAAATTAGTATAATTAATAAAATTTTTGATTTTGGACACTTAATTATTTTAAAACAAGAACTAATGTTGTGTTATTTAATAAACTTTAGTTCTACAATTTTTGAAACAATAGTAGGAATTATTATAGCAAAAATAATTACGAAAGTAATAAATAGCTTTCTTATTATTAAAAATATAAATCCTGATATAGCAACATCTTTTACAGTAATAGCTAAATATATAATTATTATATTCACAATTGTGTCATCTTTAGCAAAAATAGGAATAGATATAACATCTACTATTACTATAATAGGAGCCATAGGAATAGCAATTGGATTAGCTGTTCAAGGTTCTTTATCAAACTTTGCATCAGGAATATTATTAATAACTTTACAGCCCTTTAAAATCGGAGAATATGTAGATTTAGGGAATATCGCAGGAACTATAATTAATATACATGTTTTTTATACTACTCTTAGAACATTAGATGGGAAAATAGTAATAATTCCTAATGGAAAAATCATATCTAAAAATATAATTAATTATTCAAGAGAAAGGTTTAGAAGAAACGAATTTATTATTAACGTAGGATATGATTCAGACATAGATATGGTTATTAAAATATTAAAACAAACAATAGAATCTGAAGAAAGAGTTATACAAGACCTAGGGATAGTTATCGGTTTAAGTGAACTAACCCCATCTTCTCTAAAATTTATTGTTAGATGTTGGAGCGATACAGATGATTTAAATATTGTTTACTGGGACTTAATGGCGAAATTTAAAAAACAACTAGATAAAAATTTAATTAGTATTCCCTATCCAAAAATTCAAATTGAACTTAAATAATAACTTGTTGATCACTAATTATTTTAAAATAAATTATCAATTTATAAATTTCTAATACAAAATACTAAAAGAGTTGTTTAATTCTTTTCAAACACAGGAAATTTAAAAAATGTTATTTATATATCAATCTAATGATTCAAAAATCTTACTAAAAAAATCTTTAAAAATAATAAAAAATCAACCTCTTGAAAACCCTTTTAAAAAAGAAACTTTTTTAGTAAAGAACAAAGAAATAGAAAAATGGATAAAAATTTACATATCTTATTTTCTTGGAATATATGCAAATATTGATTTTTTATCTATTGATGCTTTTATAAAAAAAGCATTTATTAAAGCAAACTCAGATATTTCAAATCAATATTTATTAAATAAAAAAACAATGTTTTGGAAATTAATGAATTTAAAAAATATTAATGATTTTTTAAGATATAAAAAAAACAAAATAAAAAAAGAAGAAATCTTAGAATTTTCATATAAATTCTATAAATTGTTTTGCAAATATGATATTTATCGTCCTGATTTAATAAAAGCATGGGGAGAAAAACAAATATTAAATACAGAAAACATTAACTCTATTCCAATACAAAAATGGCAAAAGAAAATTTGGGAACAAACAATTAATTTTTCAGATAAAAATATAATTTTCAATTATTTGAATTTAGAAAACTTAATCTTAGAAACAATAAAAAAAAAAAAAAAAAAAAAAACATGAAAGAATATTTATTTTTGATACGATTGATACTCCAAAAATCTATATTAATACATTATACAAATTCAGAAAATTTTATGATATACACATGTTTGTTAACAACCCGTTTTTTGGGTTAAAAAAAAATTGCTCAAAAATAAAAAAAAATAGATCTAAAAAGTCTTTCATTTTAAATTTTGGAGAAAGTGGAATTGATCAAATTGAAAATTTATTAAAAAAAAAGGAAAAAAAACATTTTTTTTACTTTCAAAAATCAAAAGAAAATAAATTACTAAACAATATACAAAATAAAATCTTACAAGAATCTAATCTAAAAAAAAGAAAAAAAAACCAAAAAATTTTTTTAAATTCAATTGATGATTCAATTAGTATTCATGTTTGCAATTCAAAACAACAAGAAATAGAAGTACTACACTGTAATTTATTAACAATACTAAATAAAAATAAAAAAATAAATTTCAATGAAATTCTTGTAGTAGCAAAAAATATACAAGAATATATTCCATATATACATGGAATTTTTAACAAATTTAATCAAATTCCATTTGTGATATCAAATTGTTTTTATCAAAAAGAAGAAGAAATATCAAAAATAATAGAAAATATTCTTAGTTTAAAAATAAAAAAAATTACTTATGAAGAATTTTTTTCATTATTAGAACTTCCTTTAATATCAGAACAATTCTTAATAGATACAAAAAATATATTTGAATTAAAAAAATGTATTCAAGAATTAGGAATTAAATTTGGAATAAATAAAAAAAATTTAAAAAAACAATTTAAGATTAATATTAAATATAACACTTGGGAATTTGGAATAAACAGAATTTTATTAGGTTATGCTACAAATGATAATGTAATCTGGAACTCTGTTTTGTCGTATAAAAAAATAAAAAAAAATATTTACGAAGAAATAATTCGACTAAAAATATTTTTAAAATTAATTTACAAATGGAAAAAAAAAATATTAATACAAAAAAAAATAAAAAATTGGATCCCTATATTTAAAGAATTTATAAACGATTTTATTCCGGAAAAATATAAAACAGATAAAATATTTTTTTTTATGGATAAAAAATGGAAATTAATAATTAATAATTCACTAAAAGCAAATTACGAAAAAAAAATTTCCTTAGAAATATTAATGAAAATATTTTTATTAAAAAAAATAAAAAGAAGTTATCAATCTAATTTATTTGAAGGAAAAGTAAATTTCTGTAATTTAAATTCAATAGAAAATGTTACTTCTAATATAATTTGCACTTTAGGAATAAATAAACAAAATTATCCAATGAATAATGATAATATAGAATATATTGATTTAATAAAAAATTACCCAAAAAAAGGAGATTTAAATTCACAACAAAAAGATCTTTATAGTTTTTTAAAAATTATTCTTAATTCTAAGAAACATCTACTAATTAGTTATTCAAAAAAAAAAAGTGAAGAAAATATTGATAATTGTTCATTTTTACTAAAAGAACTCAAAAAATACTTAAGAAATAATTTTTTTATTAAAAAAAAATCATCAAATAAAAAAAATGAAGACATTTTTAAATGTATCTCTTTTAAACATCCAGATAATCCATTTCTAAAAAAAAAAAACATAAATTTTAATAATTATCAAATAAATAATAATAATCTTTGGATAGAAAAAAAATACAAAAAAAAAAATAATACAAAAAAAACAAAATTATCAAAAATAGAAATTCAATCGATTAATTTCGAAAAATTTATTGATTTTTGGAGACATCCAATTAAATTTTTATTAAACCATCGTCTGAACATATATTATTCTAACAATTATAAATCTGATCTTAATAATGAACCGTTTGAAATTAATTTTATTAATTCATATTTAATTAAAAAAAAAATTTTAAAACAAATGATCTATAAAAAAGACATGAATAAAATATTTCAAAATTATCAGCTTTCAGGTGTATTACCAAATAACACATGTGCTAAATACTTTTGGAAAAAATATATAAATGAACTACATCCTTTATGTAATAAAATAAATTCTTTAAATTTAAAAGAAAAAAAAATTGTTCTAAAACTAAAACTTAAAAAGTTTTATTTATATAATTGTAAAATAAATGAAACACAAGATAATAATTTAATAATTTGGAAACCAAAAAAAATCAATATTATTGACGGATTGTCTTTGTGGTTAAAACATCTCGTTTATTGCATTTGTATGAAACCAAACAAAAAAAGTTTTATTTTTGGAACAAACAATACTTCTTGGATGTTTCCTATATTAAAAAAAAACAAAGCTAAGAATTATTTATTAAAATATATTAAAGGATACATAAAAGGACATCAAAAACCAATCTTTTTAACAAAATCAGGTTTTTTATGGATTCAAAAAGAATATAATATTAGTAATATAAATAAAAAAAAAAATATATTTTTTGAGTATGATTCAAGTTCAAATAATAGTAAAAACATTCTTTTAAACACATGGAATGGAAATTCTCAATATTATGGTGAAAAAAATGATTTGTATATAAAAAAAATTGTTTCAAAACTAGATAAAAAAAAATTACATAAAATATGCAAAGCAGCTAATAAATGGGCTCTTCCTGTACTATTAAACAAATTTTCGAAACAAAAGGAAATAAAAATTGAAAAAAAATAATATTTTTACAATTAATTTAAGAAATACACAAATTATTGAAGCTTCAGCAGGAACAGGTAAAACATTTACAATTATATTGTTATATCTAAGATTATTATTAGGTTTGGAAAAAGTAGAAAACAAAAAAAAATATTTTTCAATTCAAGAAATTTTAGTAGTTACATTTTCTAATGTGGCTAAACTAGAATTAACTGAAAGAATTTATAAATATATTCAAAAACTCAAAGTTGCATGCATTAAAAAAAAAACCAAAAACAATAACTTAAAAATATTTATCAAAAAAATAAAAAATTTTAAAAAATGTATAAAAATTCTAGATAAATCAGAACAAAATATTGAAAAAGCATCTATTTATACTTTTCATAAATTTTGTAAAAAAATGCTATGTTTTTATCAATATAAATATATTATGATTAAAAACTACAATTTAATTAATAATGAAGAAGAACTATATTTATCATCAACAATTAACTTTTGGAGAAAATACTTATATAACTGTGAATACGAAATTGTAGAAATTATTTTAAATAAATGGAAAAATCCACAAAAATTACTAAAAGATATACATCGAACAATAAAAGACAAAAGAAAAATTCATAATAACAATAATTTCAATTTCTTTAAAAAATGTAATCAAATAAAAAGGAAAATTTCTTATTTTAAAAAAAGATGGATATTAAAAAAAGAAAAAATAATTTCATATTTAAAAAATAATCATGTAAATAAAAAAATATATAATAAAAGAAACGTTTCTAGATGGATTAATCAAATTGATAATTGGGCTTCAAGTAATTTAATTAACTATAAAATTCCAAACGAACTAGGTCGTTTTTTATTAAAAAACATTGAAATTAAACCAACTGAAATTAAAAAAACACATTTATTTCAAGAAATAGAATATTTTTTAAACAAAAACAATTCTATTGAAAATTTTTTTTTTATTCAATCTTTAAATGAAATTCCAGAAATTATAAAACAAAAAAAAATTAAACATTCTTTATATGAATTTGATGATTTAATCAATTGGTTTTACAAACTTTTAAATAAAAAAAAAATCTTAAATGAAATTAAAAAAAAGTATCCAATAGCTTTCATAGACGAGTTTCAAGATACTGATTTAAATCAATTTAATATTTTTAAGAAAATATATTTGAACGATAAAACAACATCAATGATAATAATTGGAGACCCTAAACAATCTATTTATAGTTTTCGTGGCTCTGACATAAATGTTTATTTAAAAGCAAAAAAAGAAATTAAATCCTATTATCAATTAAATACCAATTTTAGATCATCTAAAAAGATGGTGGAAACAATAAACTTTCTATTTTCAAGAGTAAAAAATCCATTTTTATTAAAAGAAATTAAATTCTCGCCATCTCTTCCTTTTAACAAAAATCAATCAATAAACTTTTTAAAAAATAAAAAAAAACAAACTGCAATAGAAATGATAATTGTTCCTAAAAAAATTAAAAGAAAAAATCTTGCAAAAAAATGGTTAGCCAAACAATTTGCAATAAAAATATTCAATTGGATTAATAATAAAAAAATAAAATATCAAATTAATTTAAAAAAAAAAATACATAAAATAAGAAAAAAAGATATAACAATATTAGTTAGAAATAAAACAGAAAACAAAATAATACAAAAAGAACTAAATAAACTTGAAATTGAAAATACATATATCTCAGAAAAGAGATCTGTTTATACAACTTCAGAAGCTAAAGAAATATTAGTTATTTTAAAATCTATTTTAAATAATTATTGCGATAAACAAATTATGTTTGCATTATCAACCAATTTAATGAATCAAAATATTTATGATTTAGAACTAATTTCCAGCAAATATAAAAAAAAATCCAACTGGAAAGAAAAATTTCATAACTACAAATTTATTTGGAAAAAACATGGCATTTATAAAATGTTTCAAGAATTTATAAATGACAACAATGAACTAGATCCAAAAAACACTAATGAAAAAAAAAAACAAATCACAAATTTGTTACATATAGGAGAACTATTACAAAAAAAATCAACTGTTTTAAAAAATAAAAATTTGCTAATAAGTTGGTTAGAAAAAAAAATTTTTTTTAATAATAAAAACGCTAAAAAAAAAGAAATTATAAAAAATATTTATAATGATGATTATATTAAAATTATTAACATACATGCATCAAAAGGGTTGGAATTTCCAATTGTATTAATTCCATTCTCCACAAGCTACAATTCTATTTTTAAATATTCGTTTTTAGAACCTAAAAACGAAACAAAAAAAAATAAAAAAGACATTAAAAAAACGATTTCAATGAACAATTTTTCATTGTTTAATTCAGAACGACTATCTGAAGATTTACGATTACTATATGTAGCTTTAACTAGATCTATTTTACATAGTGTTTTAGGAGTAGAAATTCAACAAAAAAAAAATATAAATTCAGAATTAAATTCAGAAATGCACAATACCTCAATTGGATATTTGATTCAAAAAGGAAAAAAACTAACTGCTGAGGAATTTTTAAAAGAAACTAAAAAAATAAAAAAATATATAAAAATAACTTTAGAAGAAAAAAAAATAGAAACTAAACAACAAAATGTTCTTATTTTTTTCAAAAAAAATAAAACAAAAATTAATTTAAAAAAAAAATATTTTTCTGTTATAAGTTATTCAAAAATAAAAAAAGAAAATCAAAAAAAAAAACAAAAAAAGTTACAAATAAACAATTGTCTTTTTTTTAAATCCATTCCAAAGAAAAATGAAATTAACTTAAATCAAAATTCATTTCCTAGAGGATTAAAGTCCGGATTATTAATACACGAAATTCTTAAAGAAATTAACTTTTCAGAACCAATCACAGAAAAATACATTGAAGAAAAATTAATTGAATACAACTTAGAAACAAAATATACAAAAATTCTATTAAAGTGGATGATAAATATTATTTCTACTGATCTCAATAAAGAATCATTATCATTATCAAATCTAAAAAAAAATGAATATGTAAAAGAACTAAATTTTTTTTTACCAATTAAAAAAATTCTTACTAAAAAAAAATTATTCACGACAATAAAAAAATTCGACAAACTTTCTAGTTCTACTTCTAGTCTGATATTTAGTAAAACAACAGGAATAATTACAGGATCAATTGATTTAGTTTTCTTATGGAAAAAGAAATACTATATATTAGATTACAAATCCAATTGGTTAGGAAATAATAAAGAATGTTATTCAATTAAAAATATTCAATTAGCTATGGTAAAAAACCAATATTGTTTACAATATCAAATTTATTCATTAGCAGTTCATAGATATTTAAAACATAAGATTAAAAATTATAATTTTGAAAAACATTTTGGTGGAATTATTTATTTTTTTATTAGAGCTGTCGATAAAGATATAGACCATAAATATGGAATATTCAAAACAAATACAAAAAAAAATCAAATGAAAGAACTAGCAAAATTATTTTAATCAAAAGAAACGTAAAACATGAAAAACATAGAAGAAATTATGCAACAAATAATAAAAAGAAAAAAAATTCAAGAAATAGATGCTCAATTTGCATATTTTGTTTCAAAAAAAGAAAATCTTAATATTGCATTAATTGCTGCTTTTACTAGTTTTGAAACAAATATGGGACATACTTGTATAAAAGTAAAAAAAATAAAAAAAAAAATTACAAAAATGAAAAAAGAAATTTGTATTTTAAAAAACAAAAAAAAAAATAAACCGTTTTGTTTTAAAAATTGGAAAAAAAAAATTTTAAATAGTAAATCTATAAGTAATGGATCAAGAATTACTCCTTTAATTTTTTCAAATAATTCCTTTTATCTATATAAATCTTGGAAAGCTGAAAACAATATTTTCAATTTTCTTATAAAAAAAGAAAAAAAAATCACACAAAAAAAAATAGCAAAGTGTTCTATTATATTAAATAATATATTTAAAAAAAAAGATGAAACACGAAAAATTGCTATAGCTATAGCATTAACAAAAAAAGTATCATTTATTATCGGAGGACCAGGAACAGGAAAAACAACTATTATTACAAAATTTTTAATTGCTATTATACAATTATATAATAAAAAAAAAATTAAAATAAAAATTGTTGCTCCTACAGGAAAAGCAATTAATAGATTAAAAGAATCAATTCAAAAAGAGTTAGATTTTGTATCTCTAAAAGAAGTAAAAAAAAAAATAAACTTAGATGAGGATATTTGTACAATACATCAATTATTAAAAATTAGAATAGATAATGAACAACCACGTTTTAATAAAAAAAATTTAATAAATTTAGATTTCTTAGTTGTAGATGAAGCATCAATGCTAGATTTGTTTATGATGGAGAAACTGATTTTATCTTTAAAAAAAAAAACCTCAGTTTTATTTTTAGGAGATGTTAATCAAATTCCTCCTATAGGAAATGGACAAATTCTAAAAGATATAAGTTATTTTTCTAAAAAAAATGCATATAGTATAAAATATGCAAGTATTTTAAAAAAACTTACTAATTTAAAAATCAAGACTACAAATCAAAAAAAACAAACAATTAGTGATAATATATATCTTTTGAAAAATAATTATCGTTTTTCTAAAAAATCTGAAATTCACAAATTAGCTAATTCTATAAAAAAAGAAAATTTTAATTTATTTCTCAAATCAAAAAAAAATAAATTAAAAAAAATATTTTTCTATAAAATAGAAAATTTTAGACAATATAATTTTTTGTTAGAAAAAATAGTTTCACAATACTCTAATTATTGGAATTTAATTAAAAAAGAAGGAAAAACCAAAGATATCCTAATAAATTTTCTTTATTATAAAAATCTTACAGTTTTAAAAAATGGAATTTTTGGAACAAATTTAATAAATATAAATTTAGAAAAAAAAATGAAAGAAAAAAAAATAATACAATATGATAATAATTTCAACAACAATTCTTATATATACAACGGAAAACCAATAATAATATGTAAAAATAACTACTCTTTAAATTTATCAAACGGAGAAATCGGAATAATATTAATTGATAAGTTAAACAAACCAAAAGCACATTTTTTATCTTCTAATGAAAAAGAAAAGATCATTCCAATAAACATCTTACCAAAATATAAAACCGCTTGGACAATTACTGTACACAAATCTCAAGGATCAGAATGTTTTCATTCAAATTTAATTTTTCCTGAAAAATTTAATAAAATATTAACAAAAGAACTAATATATACTGGAATAACTAGATCTAAAGATACTTTAAATATATTCTCAAATAAAAAAATTTTTAAAAAATCGATAAAAAACAAAACAAATAGAACCTCTAGTTTAATAAAAAAAATAAAAAATTTTTATAAATAAAAATTTTTTTATTAATTTTTTAAAAACTATAATTCGTACATTAAAACTTTAGAATTTCTTTGATAATTATACATTTTTTTTTTACTTTCCGGTAAAGAATCTATATTTACTAAAAAAAAACCTCTTTCTTGAAACCAATGAAAACTTTGAACAGTAAGTACAAAAATTTTTTTTAAATTTATATTTTTTGCTTCAAATATAATTTTTTTTAATAGAATTTCTCCACGAGAAGAACTACGATAATCTGGATGAACAACTAAACAAGCCATTTCTCCAATTTTTTCTTTTAAGAAAGGATATAATGCAGCACATCCTATAGTTAAATTATCTTGTTTGATAACGATGAACTTATCTATTTCGAACTCTAGTTGTTCTCTAGATCTTCTTACTAAAATTCTTTTCTTTTCCAAAGGTTTAATCAAATTTAATATTCCACCAATATCTCCTATAACCGCCTTTCTGATTTTTTCTGTCGACTCCACAACGATTTGACTTCCTATTCCATCTCTAGAAAATAATTCTTGTAATAAAGAACCATGTTTTAAATAACTTATTAAATGACTTCTAGGAACTTTATTTTTACAAGCCTCTATAGAACCTTTCAAAAAACGAATTACACTAGAAGAAATAAAGTTTTTTTTATATTTATTTTCATTTATTATTTTTTCTACTTCACTAGGAAATAATTCAGAAATAACATTTCCATATTCGTCTACTAATCCCTGTTTTTCGCAAAACCCAATTAATTTTTCTGCTTTTAGCTGAATTGATAATGCAGTTGCTATTTCTTCAGAAATCAAATTAAAACTTTCTCCAGTAACAGAAACAGCTACAGGACCAATTAATACAATTGAACCAATATCTAATTGTTTTAGAATTAATTTTCTATTGATTTTTCTTATTTTACCACTGTGTAAATAGTCAACTCCATCGTCTATTCCAAGTGGTTGAGCTATAATAAAATTTCCACTTACTACACTTATGTCTGCTCCTTCTAAAGGAGTATTACTTAAACTCATGGAAAGCAAAGCTGTAATTTCTAATTGTAATCTACCAGACTCTCTCTTAACACATAAAAGAGATTTAAGATCAGTTATCCTAATATTTTTATGATAAAATTTCTTAATTTTAAGTTTAGATAAAAAACTATTAATTTGCAAAGATACACCATAAACTAAAACTAAAGAAATGCCTAAACTATGTAATAATCCAATGTCACTAATGATTTCTGAAAAATTTTCATTTTTTATGACTTCACTGGATAACATAATAACAAAAATTTTTCCTCTATGAGCATTAATATATGGAAAAATTTGTCGAAATTCAGTTATTAGTTCTGTGTTTTTTTTATTCATAAATTGTTCTTGAACCTTTCATTTTTCATAAATAAAAATAATGTTTATTGTTTTTTTTTGATTTAAAGTTATTAGGAATAAAAGCTAAAAAAGAATTTTTTTAAGAAATGAGAGTTATAATTTTTGGTTGCGGGGGTCGGATTTGAACCAACGACCTTCGGGTTATGAGCCCGACGAGCTACCAGACTGCTCCACCCCGCGATACTATTTATCATACGATAATAAAACTAAAATAGCAACATTTTTATTAAAAGTATTTTTACTTTTTTTAAAATATTTATGTATAATGTCATTATTATTATGTATACAAACAATTGTAAGCAACTTTATAATGAAAATTTTTGAAAGTGGTATTGTTATAAATAACAAAAAAACTAAAATAGCAATTATAATTTCTAGATTTAATTATTTTATAAATAAAAATTTATTAAATTCAGCTATAGATACCTTAACAAGAATTGGAAAAATTGAAAATGAAAATATTTCTATTTTTAAAGTTCCAGGAGCACACGAAATTCCAATAATCACAAAAAAAATAATAGAAACATTTCCAAATCAATTTGAAGCATTTATAGTTCTAGGAACCTTGATAAAAGGGAACACTTATCATTTTAATTATATATCTAAGTCTATAAGTAATTTTTTAATGAAAATTAGTTTAAAATATTCAATACCAATAATATTAGGATTGTTAATGACCAAAAATGTTGAACAAGCAATTGAAAGAGCTGGTTCAAAACTAGGAAATAAAGGACATGAATCAGCTATTTGTGCATTAGAAATTTTAAATTTAATTTCAATTATGAAAAAGAATGTTTGAACATAATATAATAAAACATAAATGATCTAGTAGTTATAATTAACAAAACTTAATAAACATTAAAACTAAAACATACAAAATGAAAATTTAAAAAAATAAATTTTATTTTTTATAAATCAAAAATACTAAAAAACATGATAAATGATATTTTTTACATGACAAAAGCAATAAAATTAGCAAAAAATGGTCTTTTTACTACTCCACCAAATCCAAATGTAGGATGTATTATAATAAATCAAAAAAAAATCATCGGATTTGGATGGCATCAAAAAACGGGAGAACATCATGCTGAGATATTTGCTTTAAACATGGCTAAAAACGAAACACGTGGCTCAACCATGTACGTTACATTAGAACCTTGTTCTCATCAAGGATTAACTCCTCCATGTTGTAAAAAAATAGTAGAATCTGGAATAAAAAAAGTAATAATTGCAACATTAGATCCAAATCCAAAAGTATCAGGAAATGGAGTAAAATATTTAAAAAAACATGGCATTTTAGTAAAAAATGGAATTTTAGAAAAAGAAGCTATAGACATAAATATAGGTTTTTTTACAAGAATGAAAACAGGAAAACCATGGATACAATTAAAATTAGGTATGTCTATTGATGGTAGAACAGCCCTTAGTAATGGAGAAAGTAAATGGATTACTTGTAAAAAATCCAGAGAAGATGTCTATAATTTTAGAGCTCAAAGTCAAGTTATATTAACTACTAGCAAAACAATTTTATTAGATAATCCATTATTTAATGTAAAACAAAAAAACAAAAATAAAAAAACAAAAAAACCAATTTTAGTAATAATAGACAACAAAAATAAAATAAAACCTAATCATTACTCAATAATAAAAAATAAAAAAAAAATTTGGATCATAAGATTAAAAAAAGATAAAGAAAACTGGCCTAATCACGTTAAACAAATAGTCTTTAAAAAATTTAAAAAAAAAATAAATATAAAAAAACTACTAGAATATTTTGGAAAAAAAAATATTAATGTAGTTTGGATAGAATCTGGACCTTGTCTAGCAGGATATTTTTTAGAAAAAAAATTAATAGATGAACTAATTTTATATACATCTCCTAAAATATTAGGTCAAACAGCAAAACCACTTTTTAAGTTAAATAATCCGACAAAAAATGTTAACAAAGAACAAGATTTTAAATTTCACAAAATCAAATTAATTGCTTCAGATTTAAAAATTATACTTAGAAAAAAAAATATTTCTATCAATTGAAAATTAATTTAAATAAAAACATAAGAAATAAAAATGATAAATGCTAAACTAAGAAGAAAAGCTAGGAGATACGCTTTACAAGCGTTATATGCTTGGAAAACCTCTGGAAATGATATTAATATTATAAAGTTACAATTTCTAGAAGAAAAAAAAATGAATCATGTTGATGTTATATATTTTAAAAAATTAATTTTAGGAGTAGCAAAAAACTACAGTTATATCGACAAAAAAATTCAACCATATCTAAGTCGTACATCAAAACAAGTTGATCCGATAGAAAAAACAATACTTAGAATTGCTTTTTATGAACTTTTAATAAGAAACGATATTCCATATAAAGTATCAATTAATGAAGGAATTGAATTAGCAAAAACTTTTGGAGCACAAGATAGTCATAAATTTATTAATGGAGTTTTAGACAAAGCTGCATCCAAAATAAAATCAAAAAATCACTAAAATTAATTTTTTCGGTTAACTATTAAAGAAGAAAAAAAATATATATATAAAAACCAAATTATACTGATTCCTGAAAGGAATAAAACAACATTATATATTCGAAAAATACTTAAAATTAATCCACCAATACTACCTCCTAGTGCAGCTCCTAAAAATTGAAACATAGAAAATAACCCCATAATTGTTCCTTTATATGTAACAGGAACAATTTTTCCAATTAAAGAAGGAATATAAAATTCTAAAAAACTAAAAAATATAAAAAATAATTCTAAATATATAAAAAAATTAAATTTATTATTAATATTTTTTAAAAAAATCAATTCCGATATGAACAATAAACAAACAAATAGTAATAAAATAGTTTTTGGAAATAATAATTTTTCTATCTTTTTTATAAAAAATGATATTGCTAAAAAATCAATAATTATTATTGGCAAATAAATTTTCCAATAATCATTAATTTCAAATCCGAAAAAAATTAGCTCTTTTGAAAAAATTATGAAATTTGTTGTCAATAAAAAATTGACTAAAAAAATACTAAAAAACAAAACTTTTATATCATCATCAATAAAATTCAAAATTTTCTTATAGTTTATTGTTTTATTTTTATTTTTGTTTAAAAAAGAACAATAATCAGAAGGAAAAAATAAATAAATTAGTACTATAGATAATAAACTCAATATAGAAATTATAATATATATAAATTGAAAACCAAAAAGATGAAAAATGATAGGACCAATAATAATTGATGAAATAAAGGAACAAACAAAAGAAAAACCTAACAAAAACATTGATTTAGTTTGATTTTTTTTTGTAATCAAATCTGTCATAAAAACTATTAATATAGAAGAAATAGAACCAGCTCCTTGTAAAGCTCTACTAATTATTAAACCAGTTAGAGAAAATGTGGTTGCACCAATTAAACTACCAATAAAAAATAAAACTAAACCAAATAAAATAATTCTTTTTCTACCAAATATATCTGAAATAAATCCTAAAGGAATTTGAAAAATAAATTGAAAAAAACCATAAATTCCTATAGCAATTCCAACTAAAAAATCGTTTACTTTTAGTTGATTTATACCATAAACGGGAATGATAGGGTTAATAACAAATAAACCAAACATTCTTAAAAAAAATACAAAACAAAAAATAAAAATAAGATTTTTTTCACTTAATTTATAGTTATAATTTTTCATAGTTAAAATTTCATTTCAAAAAATAAAAAAAAATATTTTTATAAACAATACATAATAAAAAAATAATTTTATTTTTTAGAACACAATTAAAAAAAAACTGCACTAAAATTTATTTAAAATTACTTTTTTAGAAATACACAAATAAATTCATAAATAAAAAATTACTAAAACTTAAAAACATAAAAAATAAAAAATATGAAAAAAACATTTAAAAATTTAACAAAAGACAATTTTTTTAATTCAGATGGTTATTTAAAAAATTATTTAAATTGGAATGAAAAAATTGCTTGTAAAATTGCAAAAAAAGAATCAATAAATTTAACAATTTATCATTGGGAAATAATTTTGTTTGTAAGAAATTTCTATTTGAAATTTAAATTAACTCCTTCTATGAAAATGTTATCTAAGTCCCTGAAACTAAAATTTGGACATAAAAAATCCAATAGTATTTATTTATATAAATTATTTCCCAAAGGACCGTCAAATCAAGTTAGTAAAATAGCCGGAATACCAAAACCAAACCACTGTTTATAAAAAACTTGTAATAAAAAATATTCATCTAACTAATATAATCAAAAGAAATAAAAAAACTAAAATTTAATATGATAAATATAGAAAAAAGTATAGAAATACGAACGTAAAAAATACAATTTTTAGTTATAAAAAAAGATAATAAAAACCAAAGAAAAGAAAAAATAAAATTAGTAAAAAAAAAATAATATCCAACATAATGTAAAAAAGTTAATAACGAAGAACACAAAAAATAAAATGATATAAAAAGTAAAATTCTTTTTTTAGTCTTTTTAAATCCTTCTACAACTGGAAAAATAGGAATATTCGCTTTTTTATACTCATTTAAATATTTAATACCAATTAAATAAAAATGCGGAATTTGCCATATAAAAATTACAAAAAATAAAACTAACGAACATAAATCCAAATTATTAGAAACTGAACAGTAACCAATAAGTGGTGGAATTGCTCCAGCAACTCCACCAATATATGTTGAATATTTAGTTTTTCTTTTTGAAAAAAAAGTATATAAAATTATATAATCAAGATATGCAATCAAACTTAACAAAAATACAATATTATTTACAAAAAAATAAAAAACTAAAAAACCTAAACAACCTAATAAATAAGAACAAAAAATTATCTTCCATATTGAAGATTTCCATTTTACTAAAATCCTATTTCTAGTTCTATTCATTATTTTATCAAGATCATGATCAATAACGTTATTAATAATACAACTAGATGCAATAATTAAAATCAATCCAACTGAAGAAAAAAATAATAAAAAATAATTATCCTCTCCCTTAGAAGATAACAAAAATCCTCCAATCATAGTAACTAAATTTCCTAAAATTATTCTAGGTTTAACTAATTCTAAATAAAAAAGTAACATTTTTTTATATTTCTTCTAATTTTTCATAAGATTGTTATTTAAATTATGCATTATCCATACAGATCCAAAAAAAATAATTAAAACAACAAAAAAAGAAAACAATAAAAAGATAGCATTCCAATTTTTATAACTATTTAAATTAAATCCAAAAAGGTATCGAAGTTGAACAACAATTTGTAAAATGCAAAATACAACTAGTAAAAGTATAGTTTTTTCTTTGGATACATAATTTTTGATTATTAATAAAAATGAAATTATTGTTAAAAAAAACGATAAAAAAAAACCAAGAAAACAGTTCTTTTTTCTAGTTCTAATATTGTTTATAATTATTTTTTTTTCAAAAACATTTTTCACAAAATTACTCCAAGCAAATAAACAAAGGTAAAAACCAAAACCCAAACTAAATCTAAAAAATGCCAAAATAAGCTAAAACATCTAATTCGAGAAAAAACTAAAGGAGTAAAACCTATTTTTATTATTTGTAAAATTAAAACAAACATCCATATTATTCCAAAACAAACATGTAATCCATGTAAAGATATTATAGTAAAAAAAATAGATAAAAAACCACTTTTTTGTGGTAAGAAACCTTTTGAACTACAATCTAAAAATTCAAATAATTCTATAGTAATAAAAATAACTCCTAAAAATAAAGTTAAAACTAGATAAAAAAAAGTAGATTTTTTTTTGTTTAAATCAAAAAAAATCGTGGTTAATACGCAAGTCATTGAACTAAATAATAAAATTAGCGATTCTAACATTACTAATTTTAAATTAAATAATTCTTGTTTAAAAAAATTTACATTATTGTGATAAAACATTATTGCATAAACTGAAAAAAGAACAGAAAAAAAGATAGCATCACTAACTAAATATAACCACATTCCAAGTATTTTTTTATCTAAATTACTATTTTTGTAATTAAGCTCTTTAAAAGACATATTATTGTCTTTTTTATCGCTGATGATTGTCATTATTGTTATAATCCTGTTTTAATAGATTCTCTATTTCAATATTTTTGACATGTTTGGAAGAAAGAGAATATTTAAAGCTAGTGTTGAAACCACTAACAAAAAAAGTAAAAAAAATTAAAAACAAAGATAAAAAAAACATCCATGAAATATGCCAAACTGCTGAAAAACCCAAGAAAACAGAAAATAAACCAACAAAAAAACCAATATTAGTGTTTTTAGGAATTTTAATTTCTGGTAAAGAAGATATTGAGAAAAAGTCTTTTTGTTCAATTTTTCTTCTCCAAAAATCATCCTTACTTTTTACTACCGGTAGAATAGAAAAATTATATATTGGTGGAGGAGAACATGTAGACCATTCTAATGTTCTTCCATTCCAAGGATCTCCTGTAAGATCAAGATTTAAATTTTTATCTCTAACTGATACATAAAACTGTATAACTTGACAAATAATTCCAATAAAAATTAGAATTGTTCCAAAACCGGAAGCAGCTAACAAATAGTGAAATTCAGGATTAATATGTTGACTTAATCGACGAGTCATTCCCATTAAACCTAAAAAATATAATGGAATAAATGCAATAAAAAAACCTGTTATCCAAAACCAAAAAGCACGTTTTCCCCACTTTTCATTTAAAATAAAACCAAAAATTTTTGGAAACCAATAACTAATTCCTGCAAAGGAACCAAATAATACACCTCCGATAATTACATTATGAAAATGTGCAACTAAAAATAAACTATTATGCAGCATAAAATCAATACTAGGCAAAGACAACAAAATTCCAGTCATTCCACCTATTGTAAAAGTAACCAAAAATCCTATCGTCCATAGTAATGATGTATGCATATATAATCGACCTCGGTACATAGTAAACAACCAATTAAAAATCTTTACACCGGTTGGTATAGCTATTACCATGGTAGAAATTCCAAAAAAAGAATTTACATTCGCACCAGCACCCATAGTAAAAAAATGATGTAACCAAACAACAAAAGATAAAACCATAATTGATATCGTAGCCCAAACTAAAGAAAAGTAACCAAACAACGACTTTCTAGAAAATGTTGATACTATTTCAGAAAAAATACCGAACGCAGGTAAAACCAATATGTATACTTCTGGATGTCCCCAAATCCAAATTAAATTTACATACATCATAGGATTACCTCCCATTTCTGTAGTAAATAAATGAAAATTAAAATATCTATCTAAAGTTAATAAAAGTAAAGTTGCTGTTAAAACTGGAAAAGAAGCCAAAATTAATACATTAGTACACAATGAAGTCCATGTAAAAATAGGCATTTTAAATAAGCTCATTCCTTTAGCTCGCATTTTAAGTATTGTAACTATAAAATTTATAGCAGTCATAGTAGTTCCAATACCTGCCAATTGCAAACTCCAAATCCAATAATCTACTCCTACTCCAGGACTATATTTAATTCCCGATAACGGAGGATACGATAACCAACCAGTTCTAGCAAATTCTCCTATAAAAAATGATAAATTAATAATCACCGCACCTGTAACTGTTAGCCAAAAACTTAAATTGTTTAATATTGGAAAAGCAAGATCTCTGGCCCCTATTTGTAAAGGAACTACAAAATTCATTATTCCTATAACAAGAGGCATAGCAACAAAAAAAATCATAATAACTCCGTGAGCTGTAAATATTTGATCATAATGATCTGCAGTCAAATATCCACTTTTGCCAACAAAATTATTACCTACAATATTACCATTATCACCAGATGAAAGAAATTGTTGCATTCTCATCATTAAAGCATCAACAAATCCCCTAAAAAACATTATTAGTGCTACAAAAAAATACATTATTGCAATTTTTTTATGATCCACACTGGTGAACCACTCATTCCATAAATATTTCCATTTTTTAAAATAAGTTATAGAAGCAAATAAAAAAGCTCCAATAATCATTATTATGATAAAAGTGAAAAAAATAATGGGTTCATGATATGGAATAGCTGCAATTGTTAACTTTCCGAACATCTCATTCCATCCTTATAAATATTACGTTATTCATTAAAATATTTTATAAATATAAAAAACATATTTTATTAGTTTTTTTAATCTTGACTTTCACAATTGTATTTTAAAATTTTATTAAAAAGTCCAGTGTTAATGTCAGAAAAATATTCAATAAAATGATTTTCATCGGGTATTGATATTTTTTTAAAATCGTTAAAATTATTAATTTTTTTATAAGATTTTTTTACTTTTTTTATCCATGAGTGAAATAGTTTCTGATCATTTATTGCTAATACTTTAAATTTCATATCAGAAAAACCTCTTCCACTATAGTTAGAAGAAATTCCTTTATAAAAACCTGGATAATTAGTTATTAAATGTAATTTGCTTACCATTCCAGGCATTGCATAAATTTGACTTCCTAAAGATGGAATAAAAAAAGAGTTCATAACTGAATTAGAAGTAATTCTAAACTCTACAGGAGTATTCGTTGGAAATACAATTTCATTGATAGTTGCAATATTTTCTTCTGGATAAATAAACAACCATTTCCAATCTAAAGAAACTACTTCTATTTTAACAGGTTTAATTACAGACGACAAAGGTTTGCTAGGTTCTAGTTCATGTGCTGATTGATAAGATAAATAAGATAAAATCGAAATAATTAAAATTGGAAAAAACCAAATTGCAAGTTCAATCATGTTCGAATGATCCCAATTTGGTTTATATGTATTTTTATAAAAATTTTTTTTATATTTCCAAACAAAAAAAAATATCATAATAAATACAGGTACTACTATTAATAACATTAGAGAAAAAGCAATTGCAATCAATGAATATTGTTTAATAGCAATTTCTCCCTTAGGTAAAAGAAAATTGTTGCTACAACCAGATAGAAATAATATAGTTGTGAAAAACATAATTTTTATTATAATGTTACTTTCTTTTTTTAAATTCATTATATTCCTCATCTAAAAATTATTTAGAACTTGATTTATCAAAAAAAAATAACATATTTAACAAAAAAATTGTAGAAAATATTATTAACAAATCTTTCATTCTTTATGTTTAAAACATATTGTTTGATAAATAATATAGGTATTTATCTAAACTTTAATTTTCAATACATTTTATCTTAATAAAATAAGTATCATTTTGTATTTTTTTAAAATAATCTATAATTATAAAGATCTAAAAAAAAATAAAATTCTTTCACTACATGCGTAAAATACAATCAAGGTTTACAACGACAAAATATAAAAAGTTTTTTATCTTTCGTATAAAAAAATAACGATCTTAAAATTTAATTTATATACAATTATTACAACATTAAAATTAAATATTTAAAATTTTAAAAAATTATTGTTATTATTACTTATAATAGAAACAAATTAAAAAAACCAACAAAATCAAAAAAAATTATTAGAATCCTCATGCTACACTGAGAACTAAAAAGAAAATTATTTTTTTACGTATTAATAATTACATAAAAAATAAACAATAAATATTTTTTAATAAATTAATCTAGGAAAATTTTTTAAAAAATTTTAAAAAAATGTTAAAACTATTAACTTCATTTTATTCATAATAAAAAATATCAATAAACAACTTCAAGAAAGTAGTTCTTTAGTTCTGAAGAAAAAATTTAAAAATATATATTTATGTATTTACTTTTGTGGTTCTAAAAAAAAATATCTATTTGATAATCTAATTATCTCTTCTTTAAATTTAAATTTTTATATTTTTCCTTCCATAACGTTTTAAATATAAAATTAAGTTTTTTTATAAACTTAAAATCATAAATTGAATTTACATTGATTAATGTAAATAAAAAAACAAAATTTTTAAAAATATTTCGAGAAAAAATAATGATATTCTATAAAAATAAAAACTATAAAAAAAACCAAATTAACTCATATTTTATTCCAATGGTTGTTGAACAACATTCTACAGGTGAACGTTCGTATGATATTTATTCTCGTTTATTACAAGATAGAATAATTTTTTTCACTGGAGTTCTCAACGATGAATTATCTAATTTAATCGTAGCTCAATTATTGTTTTTGGAATCAACAGATGCAAAAAAAGATATTTTTATATACATTAATTCTCCTGGAGGATCAGTAACTGCAGGGTTTTCTATTTACGATACAATGAAATTTATAAAACCTAAAATAAATACTATTTGTTTAGGACAAGCATGTTCCATGGGAGCTTTCATTTTAGCATCAGGAGAAAAAGGAAAACGTTTTTCATTACCAAATTCTAGAATTATGATACATCAACCAATAGGTGGAATAAAAGGTCAAGCTTCAGATATAGAAATTCACACAAAAGAAATAATAAATATAAAAAATAAAATTAATAAAATCTTTTCAGAAATTACGGGAAAAAATATAAAAAAAATAAAAAAAGATACTGAAAGAGATCGATTTTTTTCTCCAAATGAAGCAATGGAATATGGACTAATTGATTCAATTATAGTAAAAAGATAATTTTTTTATATATAAAATTAAATCATTTTCATTAAAAAAATTAATTTTTATTAAAAAATAATTGATTTAATGAAATATATTATTTATTAAATTTTAAAAGTTTAAATAAAAGAAATAAAAAATTATAACCAAAACTAAGAAAAGATTATGTCTAAAAATCAAAACAATAATTCCAAAAATAATATTTTTTGTTCATTTTGTAAAAAAAAACAGGAAGAACTACAAAAAGTTATATCTGGTCCATCTGTAAATATTTGCGACAGATGTATCACAATATGTTATAAAATTATTAAAAATGACAATAAAATAAAAGAAGAAGATATAACACTAACAAATTTACCTACTCCAAAAAAAATATATAAACATTTAGATCAATATGTAGTTGGTCAAGATCAAGCAAAAAAAATGTTATCAGTTGCTGTATACAATCATTATAAAAAAATAAAATATATAAATACTAAATCAGAAAATCAAATTGAAATAGGAAAAAGCAATGTTTTATTAATAGGACCTACTGGAAGTGGAAAAACTTTTTTAGCAGAAACATTAGCTAAATATTTACAAGTTCCGTTTTCTGTAGCTGATGCTACTACATTAACAGAAGCAGGATATGTAGGTGAAGACGTTGAAAATATATTATTAAAATTGTTACAAAATTGTGATTTTAATGTAAAAAAAGCTGAATTAGGTATTATTTACATAGATGAAATTGACAAAATATCTAAAAAATCTGAAAATCTATCAATTACTAGAGATGTTTCAGGAGAAGGAGTACAACAATCTTTGCTAAAATTAATTGAAGGAACTATCGCATCGATTCCTCCTAAAGGAGGTCGAAAACATCCACAACAAGATCTTATATATTTAAATACTTCAAAAATTCTATTTATTTGCGGTGGAACTTTTTACAATTTAGATAAAATTATTTCAAAAAGAAACAATAAAAATATAAATATTGGATTTAAAACAACAAAGCACATAAAAAAAATAAAAAAAGATAAAAATAAAATAATAACAGTTCAAACAAAAGATTTAATTAAATTTGGTTTAATTCCAGAATTTATAGGAAGATTACCAATAATTGTAAAATTACACGATTTAGATAAAAAACTGTTAATAGAAATACTAACAAAACCAAAAAACTCTTTACTAAAACAATATGAAAAATTATTTCAATTAGAAGGAGTGAAATTAGAATTTCAAGAAAAATCAATCAATTCTATTGCAAAAAGAGCTCTAGAAAAAAAAGTAGGTGCTAGAGGACTAAGATCAATAATAGAAGAAATTTTATTGGATACCATGTATGAATTACCTTCCTTAAAAAATGTAAAAAAAGTAATTATTAATTCGTCTGTTATAAAAAAACAAGAAAAACCAATTTTTATTTACAAAAAAAATGAAATTGATGAAAAAATAAAATATAGAGATTAATTTTAAAATTAATACTATTCTTTCTTTAATATTAAAAATATTAATAATTATTAACATTTAATTATTATAATGTCTTAAATATCTATTCAAAAAAAACTACTCCTTAAATCATCAAAGAGAGCACTCATATATTTTATTTATTTACATCACATATCCCATCGTATGGTTGCATAAAAGAGAGACAGATCCATGAATCTTGAGCGTTTAGAGCGCATTAAAATTCCTGTTTTACCATTAAGAGACGTTGTAATATATCCTCATATGGTAATTCCTTTATTTGTAGGTCGAAAGAAATCAATTATGTGTATTGAATCGTCTATAAATAATGAAAAAAAAATTATGTTAGTGACTCAAAAAGAAGCGTCAACTGATGATCCTAAAATAAAGGATTTATTTAAAGTAGGAACAATATCAATAATTTTACAAACATTAAAATTACCAGACGGTACAGTAAAAGTACTAATAGAAGGAATTCAACGAGCTAATATTTTAAATCTATTGAATAATGAAGAACATTTATCTGCAGAAATAGAATTAATTAAAAGTCCCAAAATTGACAAAAAAGAAAGAATAATATTGTCTAAAACAATGATTGATCAATTTGAAGAATTTATTAAAAAAAACAAAAAATCTCCACTAGAACTAATAGAATCTGTTAAAAAAATTAAAAATATTGAACAATTAGGAGATATTATTGCCTCTCATATTCCATTAAATTTAGCTCATAAACAATCGTTTTTAGAAATAACAAATATAGAAAAACGATTTTCTTATTTGATTGGAATGATGAAATATGAAATAGAATTATTAGAAATAGAAAAGAGAATCAGAAATCGAGTAAAAAGACAAATGGAAAAAAGTCAGAGAGAATATTATTTAAATGAACAAATGAAAGCTATTCAAAAAGAACTAGGAGAAAATGAAAATATACCTGACGAAAATGAAATTTTAAAAAGAAAAATAAAAAAAATTTGTATGCCAAAAGAAGCAAAAAAAAAATTAGAATCAGAACTACAAAAACTAAAAATGATGTCTCCAATGTCAGCCGAAGCCACTGTTGTAAGAACTTATATTGAATGGATGTTACAAATACCTTGGAAAAAAAAGAGTAAAATAAAAAAAAATCTTTTAATGGCTCAAAAAATTTTAGATTCTGATCATTTTGGATTAAAAAATGTAAAAGAAAGAATTTTAGAATACTTAGCAGTACAAAATAGAATTTCGAAAATCAAAGGTCCTATTTTATGTCTAGTTGGACCCCCTGGAGTTGGAAAAACATCATTAGGAAAATCTATAGCAAAAGCAACCGGAAGAAAATACATTAGAATGGCTTTAGGTGGAATAAGAGATGAAGCTGAAATCAGAGGACACAGAAGAACTTACATTGGTTCTATGCCTGGAAAATTAATTCAAAAAATGACAAAAGCTGGAGTTAAAAATCCATTATTTTTGTTAGACGAAATAGACAAGATGTCTTGTGATATGAGAGTTGATCCAGTTTCTGCATTATTAGAAGTATTAGATCCAGAACAAAATTTTTCTTTTAATGATCATTATCTAGAAATTGACTATGATCTGTCAGAAGTTATGTTTGTTGCTACATCTAATTCTATAAATATTCCTGATCCATTGTTAGATAGAATGGAAGTAATTAGACTATCTGGATATACTGAAGATGAAAAATTAAACATTGCTAAATCACATTTAAAAGATAAGCAAATTAATCGTAATGCTCTAAAAAAAGAAGAAATAATAATAGATGACGAAGCTATTACTAATATAATTAGATATTATACGAGAGAAGCAGGAGTAAGAGGATTAGAACGAGAAATATCAAAAATATGTCGTAAAACAGTAAAAAAAATTTTATTAGATAAATCAATAAAAAAAATAAAAATTAACAAAGACAATTTAAAAACATACCTCGGAGTAAAAAAATTTGACTATGGGAAAATAAAAGAAAAAAACCAAATAGGTGAAGTTACCGGTTTAGCTTGGACAGAAGTAGGAGGAGAACTACTAACAATAGAAAGTGCTTGTATTTCTGGGAAAGGAAAATTGATGTATACAGGTTCTTTAGGAGAAGTAATGCAAGAATCTATACAAGCAGCATTAACTGTAGTAAGATCTCAAGCAAAAAAATTAAAAATTACAAAAAATTTTTATGAAAAAAACGATATTCATGTTCATGTTCCAGAAGGAGCTACTCCTAAAGATGGTCCTAGCGCAGGAATCGCAATGTGTACAGCAATCGTATCTTGTTTTACAAAAAATCCAGTTAAATCTGATGTAGCAATGACTGGAGAAATTACTTTACGAGGACAAATATTACCTATAGGAGGATTAAAAGAAAAACTATTAGCTGCCCATAGAGGTGGAATAAAACAAGTTTTAATACCTAAAGAAAATAAAAAAGACCTAGAAGAAATTCCAAAAAATATTCTTTCTTGTTTAAAAATATATCCAGTAAAAAATATTAAAGAAGTACTATTGTTGGCATTGGAGAAAAATCCTTATTCTTCAATAAAATAAAAAAACATATTTATAAAACATATTTTTTAATTCTTTAACATTTTCTTTTGGCTGGCAAAATAATCATAAAAATGAATTGCCAGCCTCTTATGGAATTAGTAAAAGAAAAAATCTAATTAATTTTATTAAACATAGGTATTAGATTTCATGAATTATTCCCAAAAGAAATTAAAAACAATTTTCTTAAATTTAACTATATCTATAATTATATTTTCTATTTTTTTAGGCAGCTTTTTAAATTTTTATAACAAAAATTATGGATCATATGCTTTAAAAATTAATGGAGAAATTATAACTATTGAAAAATTTTTAAATAAATTTAATTTATATAAAAAGGAAATAGAAAAAAAAAATAAAGAACTATTTTTTTATGAACAAAACGATCAGTCCATAAAAATGGAACTTTTTAACCAAATTTTATCAAAAATAATAAATAATGTTTTATTAGAACAATATATTAAAAAAATTGGTTTTGTTGTTCCAAATTCTGTTGTTCAAGCAGAAATAATAAAAAAACCTTATTTCAAAAAAAATGGAAAATTTAATTTTAATTTATATATTTCAAAACTATATCAACATCATATTACTCCTAAACAATACGAAAAAAAAATAAGAAATAAAATTTCTATAGATACTTTTATTAACACTGTTATAAATACAGATTTCTCTTTAAAAAAAGAAACTGATTTTATTTCTAAACTTATATCAGAAAAAAGGTTAATTAAAATACTTGAAATTAATAATTTTTCTTCATTTAAAAAAGAAAAAGTTAAATTAAATGAAATGAAAGAATATTTTAAAAAAAATAAAGAATTATTTATTTCCCCAAAAAAAATTAAAATTTCTTACATAAAAATTAAAAAAAATAAAATTCCAACAAAAATAACAAAAGAAGAAATAAAAAATTGGTATAAAAACAATTTATCAAAATTTCATACGAATGAATTAAAAAAATTTAGTATTATACAAAGCAATAATAAAAAAAAACTAAAAGAAATATTATCTAATATTTTATTAAAAAATGGAAATTTTAAAAAATTAGCAAAAGCATATTCTTGTGATCCTATTTCTGCAAAAAATAATGGAGAATTAGGATGGTTTAATTCAAACGAACTTCCTGTCGATATTAAAAAAGCAAAATTAACTAAAAAAAATCAATTATCAAAAATAATCAAAATAAATTCTAAAGTTTATTTAATAGTAAAATTAGACGATATAAAAATTAGTGAAACAAAAAAACTTAATCAAGTTAAAAAAGACATAATAAAGAATATTAAGTTTAAAAAACAATCGATGATTTATGAAAATATAAAAAGAAAAATACAAGATAAAAATAAAAAATTTTTATTAAAACCAATAAAAACAATTTCAAAAATAATAAATATAAAAATAAGCAAAAGTACATGGGTTACTAAAAATAATGTCCCAAAAAAATTATTAAACCAAGACATTATTAGATTTCTATTTAATCCTAAAATAAGACAAGAAAAAAAAACAAAATTATTTATAGAAATAAATGACAATCTTTCTTACTTAATACAATTTGATAAAGTTAAAGAAAAAAAACCAATTCAATTTGAAAAAGTAAAAAAAGAAATTTACTTAATTTTAAAAAATAAAAAATCAAGAAAAAAACTAAAAAAAATTGGATTAAATATAATTAAAAATTTAAATAAAAATAAAAATTTTTTATTAAATAAAAAATATAAATTTAAAAAAAGAATCACTTTATCACGAGATATTAATAATCCAATATCTAAAATAGTCTTTCAATTACCTTATCCAAAAAAAAATAAGAACATATATATTTTAAAACAAAATGAATTAGGAGATTTATATATTATATGTTTCTATAAAGTATATAATAGAAAGATGAATTCATATGAAAAGAAAATTTTCTACCATTATTTAAAACAACATAAATCAGAAATAATATTAAATACTCTTCTAAAAAACTTACAAAAAAAATCTAATATAAAATATGGCAATATCTTTTTAGAAAAAAAATAAATTATTATCAAATTTTTTTCTGTTTTTTTAATTAAAATTAAATAAAAATTATTGATGATTAAAAATCAAAAAATTTAAATTTATAAAATTTAATTTTAAAAAAAAATTCTTTATTTTAAAATACTTATATAAAATATATTCACATATACAGTTTAAAACTGATATATATTTATTAAAAAATATACCTATTGCATACAGAGGTATATATTTATATTTTTTATAAATAACAAAAGTAATAGGAAAATTTGTGAAATTATTCAAACAACTAAATTGGTATTTTATAAAAGAATGGAAAAGATACTTAGGAGCTATTTCTCTTTTGGTTATAATTTCTATATTACAATTATTACCTCCAAAACTTGTTGGTATAATAGTTGATTCAATTGTTCAAAAAAAAACACATGAAAAAAATGTTTTTTTATTAATAGCTATTATGGCAGTTACTGCTATAACTGTATATATTTTAAGATACATATGGAGAATTTTATTATTTGGAGCTTCTTATCAACTAGCTGTGGAATTACGAGTAAAATTTTATTCTTATCTTAGTAAACAATCTCCTATTTTTTATCTACAAAACAGAACTGGAGATTTGATGTCAAGAGCTATTAATGACGTTGATAGAGTTGTATTTGCAGCAGGAGAAGGAGTTTTAACATTAGTAGATTCTTTAGTAATGGGTTGTTCTGTATTAATAGTTATGACGAGTCAAATTAGTTGGAAATTGACTGTTATTTCATTAATACCAATGCCTATAATGGCGTTTTTAATAAAAACATATGGTAAAGAACTGCATCAACATTTTAGACAAGCGCAAGCTGCTTTCTCAAACTTAAATGATCAAACGCAAGAAAGTTTAACTAGTATTAGAATGATCCGAACATTTGGATTAGAAAAACGACAATATAAAAAATTCTATGAAATAACTAAAGATGCTGGTATAAAAAATATGCTTGTTGCAAAAATAGACGCAAAATTTGATCCAACTATACATTTAGCAATTTCTTTATCAAACTTATTAGCTATTACTTTTGGAGGATGGTTAGTTTGGAACGAAAAAATTAGTTTAGGCCAATTAACTAGTTTTATTATGTATTTAGGAGTAATGATTTGGCCAATGTTGGCATTGGCCTGGATGTTTAATATAGTTGAAAGAGGAAGCGCTGCATGGGATCGGATTCAGTCTATTTTAAAAAATAAAGTTCCTATAAAAAGCGGAAAAACAAATGTACCTCTTCCTTTCGGAACATTAGAAATAAAAATAAAAAAATTTGATTATTTCAATAATAAAAAATATTTTTTAAAAAATGTTTTTTTTTCAATACTTCCTAAACAAAAAATTGGTATTTGTGGTCCAACTGGTTCTGGTAAAAGTACTATTATCCGATTAATACAAAAAAATTTTTATATTTCTCAAGGAGAGATTCGTTATCATAATTATCCTTTAGAAACATTGAATCTAAAACAATGGAGGAACAAATTATCTGTAGTTAATCAAACTACTTTTTTGTTTTCAGATACCATAGCTAATAATATTGCTTTTGGAAATCCAAATTCCTCTTTTGAAGAGATAAAAAAAGTTGCAAAATTAGCTCATATACATAAAGATATCATTAAATTTCCAAAACAATATAATACTTCAATAGGAGAAAGAGGAGTAATGTTATCAGGAGGTCAAAAACAAAGAATTGCAATTGCTAGAGCGTTATTATTAAAATCTGAATTTTTAATTTTAGACGATGCCTTATCTGCAGTTGACACGTTTACTGAAAAGAAAATCTTAAACAGTTTAACATCTCTAAAAAATGATGGGCATACAATTATCGTAGTATCTCATCAATTATCTGTATTATCACAAATGGATACAATAATTGTAATTAATAACAATACTATTTCTCAAAAAGGAACTCATAATGATTTAATGAAACAAAAACAAGATTGGTACTATCAAACATATCATTACCAAGATAAACATATAAAAAATATTCAAATAAAAACTAAAGAGGATTTTCTAAAAAATGGCTAATTTAATAAAATTTTGGCCAATATTAAAAAGGTTATTAAGATATGGTATTCCTTGGAAAAAATCATTATACTCAGCTTTTTTACTTTTATTAGGATCTTCGATTGCTGAAGTATTAGGTCCAATATTAATTAGCTATTATATTCATAATATAATAGAAGAACATTATTTTAACACAAAACTCGTCTCATTTATAATAATAACATTCGTTATACTACAAACCGTTGCAGCTATTTTAAATTATTTTCAAACAATATTATTTAGTCAAATAGCAATAAAAATTGTACAAAAAATAAGATCTGACGTTATTGAAGCTGCATTACAACAACCTATTACAACATTTGATACAGAACCTATTGGTCAAATAATTTCTAAAGTAACAAATGATACTGAAGTAATAAGAGAACTATATGATACTGTTATTGTTACTATTTTTCGTAGTAGTTCATTAATTATAGTAATATTACTAGCAATGTTTGCTTTAGAATGGCATATGGCATTAGTGTCAATTTCTATTTTTCCATTCATATTAATAATAATGTTTACATATCAATATTATAGTATTCCTATGATAAGAAAGATAAGGTCTTATTTGGCTAATATAAATAATAAATTTAATGAAGTTATTAATGGAATGGAAATTATTCAACAATTTTCTCAACAAAAAAGATTTAAAAAAATAATACAAAAAACATGTCAACAACATTATTTTATGAGAATGAAAACATTACAATTAGATGGATTTTTATTAAGACCATTAATAAGTTTATTTTCAGCAATTATGCTATCTGTTTTAATGATTTTATTTAGTTATTTCCCAATAGGATTTTTTAAAGTAGGAGTTCTATATGCATTTATTAATTATTTAGGAAGGTTAAACGAACCATTAATTGCTATTACAACTCAACAATCAATATTGCAGCAAGCTATAGTAGCAGGAGAAAGAATTTTTGAACTAATAGATTCACCTAGACAACATTATGGTAACGATAAAAAACCTTTGAAAAATGGAAAAATTGAAATTAGAAATTTAAATTTTAGATATAAAAACAATTCTATAAAAGTCTTAAAAAATATTAATATATTTATTCCAGAAAAAAGTTTTGTAGCTTTTGTAGGTCAAACAGGTAGTGGAAAAAGTAGCTTAGCTAATCTTCTCATGGGACAGTATCCTGTTGAAAATGGAGAAATATATTTAGATGATAGAAGAATAGAAAAACTTAGTCATAATGTTTTAAGAAATGGGATCAGTGTAGTACAACAAGATCCAATTATTTTAGCTGATACTGTATTTTCAAACATAACTTTAGGAAGGAAAGTTAAAGAAGAAAAAGTTTTAAAAATTTTAAAAAAAGTTCAATTATTAACTTTAATACAATCTATGAAAAATGGAATTTATTCAATGTTAGGAGAACAAGGAAATAATCTTTCTGTAGGGCAAAAGCAGTTGTTATCTATTGCTAGAATATTAATAACTAATCCAAAAATTTTAATCTTAGACGAAGCAACAGCAAATATTGATTCAGAAACAGAACAATTTGTTCAAAAAGTGTTACATTTAATAAAAAAAAAAACTACTTTGCTAGTAATTGCTCATAGATTATCAACAATAATCCAAGCAGATAATATATTTGTTTTAGATAATGGAGAAATTGTTGAATCAGGAGACCATAAGAGTTTAATGATAAAAAAAGGAAAATACTGGGAAATGCATAAGACTCAATTGAAAATAATGTAAATAAAAAAACTTTTTTTATGTTGTTTTCTGCTAGTATTTCCAGTACATGTAATCATTTAAATTGGATGCTTTCTTTCGAACCTGACCAGTTTTTTTAAACTAACATTACAGTTTAAAACTAACAGAAAACAAAAAAAATTAAATAAATTATAACCTCATAATCTATTTATAAAAAAATAGTATCATATTTTTTGATCTGTTACAAATAATTTACAATTTTTTAAGAATGTTTATTCTAATTTTTTTTATATTGTTTAAGTTTATGTTAGCATATTAAACATTAATTTAATATTAAATTTAAAAAAAATAAAATATGAATTATCAAGCAATGTATAGAAAATGGAGACCAAAAAATTTAAAAGAAATAATAGGACAAGAACAAATAGTATTAGCAATTAGTAATAGTTTATCTATGAAACAAATTCATCATGCGTGGCTATTTTTTGGAAATCGAGGAATAGGAAAAACTAGTATAGCTAGAATATTAGTTAAAAATTTAAATTGTGAAAAAAAAATCACAAACAATCCATGTGAAAAATGTAAAAATTGTCAAGATATATCAAAAGGAAAATTTTTAGATTTAATTGAAATAGATGGTGCTTCTCATACTAAAGTAGAAGATATCAAAGAATTAC
Organism: Buchnera aphidicola (Tetraneura akinire); assembly: GCA_049942965.1. Lineage (GTDB taxonomy): Bacteria > Pseudomonadota > Gammaproteobacteria > Enterobacterales > Enterobacteriaceae > Buchnera_D. Next base: position 91,867 of record CP188088.1, on the reverse strand, counting down.
TCAAATATATTCAATATCCTCCAATAAAGGGTCGATTTAAAATATATTTAATAGACGAAGTTCATATGTTGTCTAAACATAGTTTTAATGCTTTATTAAAACATCTTGAAGAACCCCCTAAATACACTAAATTTATTTTAGCAACTACTAATCTTGAAAAAATACCTAAAACTGTTTTATCAAGATGTTTAATCTTTAATTTAAGACCAATTAATGAAATAAAAATTTATAAAAAAATTATTGATATTTTAAAAATAGAAAAAATTTCTTTTGAAGAAAAAGCTATTAGAAATATTTCTAAATTCTCAGAAGGAAGTCTTAGAGATGCTTTATGTTATGTTGAAAATGCTATTTCTATAGGAAATGGAAATATTTCTAACACTGTTGTAAATAATATGTTAGGAACATTAGATGAAGATTATTCAATAAAAATAATAATTTGTTTATTGAAAAGTAATGCAATATCATTAATAAAAATTATTAATAAAATAAGTGAATTTGGAATTGAATGGGAACAAATTTTAACAAGTTTACTTAAAATTTTACATTATATTTTCATGTCACAAACTTACCCTTTAATTTGGAAAGATCAAGAATTTACAACAGAACAAAAAAAAAAACTAATAAAAATTTCAAATACAACATCTCCACTGAAAATACAAAATTTATATAATAAAATAACAATAGGGAAAAAAGATATAAAATTAGCTCCTACAAAAAAAACCAGTGTTGAAATGACTTTACTAAGCATAATATTATGCTAATTTATGAAAAACATAAAAAAACAAAAAATGAAAAAAAAAATACTACAGAAATTTTTATAAAAATTATAAAATTGTTATCAAAAAAAAAAAAAAATCTAAAAAAAAAAGAAAAAAAAAAAACTTTTTCCAATAAAAGAATATCAAAAATAAAAGAACAATGTTTTTTAAAAATAAAAAATTTAAAAAATAAAAAAGTGAATTTTAAAAAAACAAATAAAAATATACCAAAAAACAATTTAAAAATAAAAATGATAAAAAAAATTTTTAAAATTTCTTAAATCAAGAAGTGACAATATTTAACTTACAACAAAAAAATTTTTTTATAAAAATTCTAATATATTTATATAACTGGAGAGAAAATGTTTACTAAAAAAGGATTGGGTAATTTTATGAAACAAGCACAGGAAATACAAAAAAAAATAGAAACAACCAAAAAAGAAATAGAAAAAATAGAAGTTACTGGAGAATCAGGAGCAGGATTAGTAAAAATTACCATAAATGGATCATACAATTGCAAGACTATAGAAATAGATTCTAGTTTACTATCTGTTGATGAAAAAGAGATGCTAGAAGATCTAACTACTGCTGCTTTCAATGATGCTATAAGAAGAATAACTGAAGAAAAGAAGAGAAAAATGGATTTAATTTCTACAGAGACAACATTTCCTAGTGGGTTAAATTTCCCATTATTATAATTAAAAAATTAAAAATAAAACTATTTAAAAAAACTTCATATACAACAAAAATTTGATAAAAATTTTTAAATAATTTAAAAAATAAAAACTATGGAAAAATATATGATAAACAAAAAAGAGAACTACAAATTTCAATCAGAATCAAAACAACTATTAGATTTAATGATTAATTCTTTATATTCTAATAAAGAAATTTTCTTTAGAGAGTTAATTTCTAATGCTGCAGATGCTATAGAGAAATTACATTTTTTATCTATTTCTAATTCAAAATTATATGAAAATGATTCAAAAACTAAAATTCAAATAACTGTTTCTAAAACTAATAAATCAATAACTATTTCTGATAATGGAATTGGGATGACAAAACAAGAAGTTATTGAAAATTTAGGAACCATAGCAAAATCAGGAACAAAAAATTTTTTAAAATCAATAAATAAAATTGCTGAAAAAGAAAACAATCAATTGATTGGGAAATTTGGTGTTGGATTTTATTCATCTTTTATAGTTTCCAAAAAAGTAATAATTAGAACTAGAACAGCTAATGTTTCTCCTAAAAATGGAACAATTTGGGAATCAGAAGGAAAAGGGGAATTTACTGTAAACAATTGTATAAAAAAAAATCGTGGAACTTCTGTTACTTTATATCTAAAAGAAAATGAAATTAATTTTTTAGAAAATCAAAAAATAAAAAATATAATTAATAAATATACAGATCACATTTCTATACCTATAGAAATACAAAAATATGACAAAAAAAATAAAATTTACTCTTGGGAAAAAATAAATACTGCTAAATCTTTATGGACATTAAAAAAATCAGAAATTTCCGATGAAGATTACAAAAACTTTTATAAAGAAATAACAAATGATATTCATGAACCAATTTCATGGATTCATAATCATGTAGAAGGAAAATTAGAATATATCAATCTTTTATACATACCATCCAAAGCTCCTTGGGATATTTGGAACAAAGAAAATAAAAACGGATTAAAGCTATATGTAAAAAAAATTTTTATAATGGAAGAAATAAAACAATTTTTACCAAATTATTTAAGATTTGTAAAAGGAATAATCGATACAAACGATTTACCTTTAAATGTTTCAAGAGAAATTTTACAAGACAATAAAATTATTAAGATATTAAAAAAATCAATAACAAAAAAGATCTTAAAAAATTTACAAAACTTAGAAAAAAATGATCCAGAAAAATACATAACATTTTGGAATGAATTTGGATCAGTATTTAAAGAAGGTCCTGCAGAAGATCTAGAAAATAAAGAAATTATTTCAAGTTTATTAAAATTTTCATCTATTTCAACTAAAAATAATAATAAAAAAATTTCTCTGCAAAACTATTTAAATAATATGATTGAACAACAAGAAAAAATATTTTATATTACAGCCGATAGCTATGATTCTGCATACGATAATCCTCATTTAGAATTATTTAAAAAAAAAGGAATCGACGTTTTAATTTTAACTGACCGAATAGATGAATGGATGATGAATTATTTAACTGAATTTCAAGGTAAAAAATTTCAATCAGTCAGTATAAGTGATTCATCTATAAATAAACTAACAGAAGAAAATAAAAAAAATGATATAAACATCAATGATAATGACTCTTTAAAATTTGTAAAAAAAATAAAAGAAATATTAGGTAAAAAAGTAAAAGATGTTCGTTTAACTTATAGATTAACTGAAACTCCATCTATTGTTTTAACAGAATCGAATGAAATGTCTACACAAATGCAAAAACTATTTTTAGCAGCTGGACAAAACGTAAATCCAATTAAATACATATTAGAAATAAATCCAAACCATAAATTAATAAAAAAAATTAAATCTATAAAAGACAATAAATTGTTTAAAAACTGGGTTGAACTATTGTTAGAACAAGCACTTTTAGCAGAACGTGGTAATTTAGAAAATCCAAATAATTTTATTAAATTGATGAATAATTTATATTTAACAAACTAAAAATTCTGCAAATTTAATAAATAGTTATAAAGATATTTTTTTAAATATCTTTATAACATATATTAAAATATGTATTAAAAAAATACTAAAAACTAAGAAAAATAAAAAAATGAAAATTATACTTATGGGAGCTCCAGGAACTGGAAAAGGAACTCAAGCTAATTTTATAAAAAAAAAACTTAAAATACCAAAAATTACGTTAGGAGATTTATTAAGATCAAACAATGCTATAAAAAATAAAGAAATTAAAAAAAAAGTTGAACTAACCATAAATTCCGGAAAATTAGTTGACGATGAAATAATTTTTGACTTAATAAAAAAAAGAATATGCAAAAAAGATTGCAAAAAAGGATTTTTGTTAGATGGTTTTCCTAGAACAATAAAACAAGCATATTTTATAAAACAAGAAAAAATAAAAATAGATTATGTAATTGAATTTTTTATACCTACTAATTTAATAGTTCAAAGAATTTTAGGAAGGAAAATACATATTCAATCTGGAAGGATTTATCATGCTATTTTTAAACCTCCTATTCAAGAAGGAATAGATGACTTAACTGGAGAAAAACTAATTGAAAGAAATGACGATAATTTAATATCAATAAAAAAAAGAATAAGAGAATATAAAAAATTTTCAAAAGAACTAATTCAGTTTTATATTAAAGAAAACAAAAAAAAAAATATTAAATATTTTAGAATAAATACTAGTATTTCTATTTCAAAGATACAAAAAATATTAAAAAAAATTCTTCTTATTAAAAAAAACTAAAAAATTTTTTAAACATAAAAAATTTTTTTATTTGCGTTCTATAGGATTCGAACCTATGACCTACGGCTTAGAAGGCCGTTGCTCTATCCACTGAGCTAAGAACGCTAATTTTTATATTTAATTAACAATAAGAAAAGATTATATTATACTTTATTAAATACAACAATGACTAATTTAAATTATTATTTTAATTTTTTTGTAAAAAATAAAAAAAAATAAAACTCACTACCCATCAACAAAAGGAATAAGTATGAATTGTAAAATTATTCAAGGAAAATTAATAGCAGAAAAGATATTTACAAATATAAAAAACTATATCAAAGAAAAAATAATCAAAAATAAAAAAAGAATTCCTGGATTAGCAATTATTATTATTGGAAATGATTATTCTTCTAAAATTTATATAAAAAAAAAACAATTAGCATGTAAAAAAGTTGGAATATCTTCAAAAGTTATTTGTTTAAGTGAAAAAACAGATGAAAAAAAAATAATATCAATTATTGAAAGATTAAATAATGATAATAATATAGATGGAATTTTAGTACAACTACCTCTTCCAAAAAAGTTTATTAATCCAATAAACATAATAAAACAAATTAATCCTAAAAAAGATGTAGATGGCTTACATCCTTATAATATAGGCATGTTATGCCAAAGAAATCCTACTATGAGATCTTGTACACCATATGGAATTATTACTTTGTTAAAAAAATACAAAATACATATGTACGGTTTAAATTCTGTAGTAATTGGAGCTTCTAATATTGTTGGAAGACCAATGAGTATGGAATTATTACTAGCAGGATGTACTACTACAGTAGTACATAAATTTACAAAAAATTTAAAATTTTATACAAAAAATGCTGATTTAATTGTCGTAAGTGTAGGTAAAGAAAATTTTTTGAATGGAAACTTAATTAAAAATGGTTCTATTATTATAGATGTAGGTATAAATAGAAATCAAAAAGGAGAAATAACAGGAGATGTAAACTTTAACTCTGTTTCAAAAAAAGCATCTTTTATTACTCCAGTTCCTGGAGGAGTAGGACCAATGACAGTAGCAACTTTATTGAAAAACACTATTAATGCATACAAAAATTTTGAGTTTAATAAAAATTAAAAACAATTAATTAAGATTAATATCTTTATTCTAGATCTTTATAAGATTTATCTTCTATTACTACTCCAAATTTTAATAATTTTTCTTTTAAAAGATCGGATAAATCCCAATTTTTATTTTTCCTAGCTTTATTTCTTAATTTAATCAACAAATGAATATCTTTTATTTTTTTATTTTCTTTTAGTTTTTTTTTATTTTTTTTTTTTTTATATAAAGACATGCTTTTTTTTGTAAAAAAACCTAAAATTTTACTTAATTCCTTTAATTTAAAGGAATATAAAAAAACATTTTTTGGATCTTTATTCTTTTTAAATATATTAATTTTTCTTACTATACTAAATAAAACAGATAATGCTTTAGGAGTGTTAAAATCATTTTCCATAGCATTATGAAAATGTTTTTCTTCTTCAATTGAAATACCAAAAAAATTATTATAAGAACTACAAATACTAGAATTGAAAAAAAGAACAGCACTTCGAATTTTTTTAAAAGATTCTTTCGATTTTTTTATTTTTTCTTCAAAATATTCTAAAGGACTTCTATAATGAGCAGAAAGAAAAAAAAATCTAATTTCATCACCATCAAATTTTTTTAATATATTTTTTAAAAATAAAGAATTTTCTAATGATTTAGACATTTTAGAATTATTTATAATTAATAATCCTGCATGAATCCAATAACTTACACAAAATTCTGTATTGTAACAACTATTTTGAGCTACTTCATTTTCATGATGAGGAAATAATAAATCTATTCCTCCACCATGTATATCAAACTTATAACCCAAATATTTTTCAGTAATAGCAGAACATTCAATATGCCAACCAGGTCTTCCTTTTCCCCATGGAGAAAACCAATAAGGTTCATTTTTTTCTTTTATTAATTTCCATAAAACAAAATCTTCAAAATTATTTTTTACTGATAAATCACTATAAAATGAATTTTTTGACTGTAAATTTTGTATTGTTTGATTAGAAATTTGACCATAATTTGTATACTTTTTAACTGAGAAAAAAACGTCTCCGCTTTTTCCAATATATGCATATCCTTTTCCAATTAATTTAGAAATCATGTTAATGATATTACTAATACAATTTGAAACCTTTGGTTCAGCATTTGGTTGTATAAGATTTATCATTGATAAATCTTTATTCATTTCTAATATCATTCTATTAGAAAAATCAATAAAATTTTCTTTTTTTTGAATAGATTTAAAAATTATTTTATCATCAATATCTGTAATGTTTCTAACATAATTTACTTCATAATTACAATATTTCAAATACCTGATTATCATATCAAAAACTAAAAAAGTTCTAGCATGTCCTAAATGACATAAATCGTATACTGTAACTCCACAAACATATATTCCTACTTTATTTTTCTCAATTGATTGGAAAATGTCTTTTTTACGAGTTAATGTATTAAAAATTTTTAACATAAATTTTCCGTAAAAAACATTGTTATTTATACATAATTTGAATATAACAATATTCATTAATATCTGTTAAAATAAAAAAAATATTTTTTATGTTTTTTTGTTTTGATATTTTATATATTATTAATAATTTAAAAAAATCTTAATTTATTATTTTTACTTAAAAAATATTTCTAACAATTAAGAAGGTATAAATGAAAAAAAATTTGCAAGAAATGCTAAAATTTCCTTGTTTTTTTACATATAAAATTATTGGTTTATCTAGACCTGAATTAGTAGATCAAATAATTAAAGTAATACAATTATGTATTCCTGGTGATTATATTCCACAAATCAGATCTAGTAATAAAGGAAACTATTTATCTATTTCAATTACTATTTGTGCTAAAAATTTTTCACAAATAGAAAAACTATACAATGAAATTAGTAAAATTAGCATGGTTAGAATGGTATTCTAACAATATTTTTTATAAATATTTCAAAATATTTATAAAAAAAATAAACAAAAAATATATACCAGCAAAAATAGTATTTCTTTGATCTAAAATTGCTGGTATAATTAATAAAAAATTTGCTTTTTTATTAGTTATATCCAAACATCAAAAACTATAAACTAATAACATTAGCAGCTGATGGACCTTTAGCACCTTCTGTAATTTCAAATTCAACACTTTGTCCTTCCGTTAACGTTTTAAATCCATTGCTTTGAATAGCTGAAAAATGAACAAAAACATCTTTACTTCCATCTTCTGGAGTAATGAATCCAAAACCTTTAGATTCATTAAACCACTTAACATTACCTCTTATCTTAGACATCTATATTACCTTTACATGGAGAATAAAATATAACAAAAAACTATAAAAAAATTAAATATAAATAATAATAAATAAATTATTAATTTTTTGTTAAATAATTAATTTTTTAAAAAATAGAAATATTTTTAAAACTATCATATTTTTTATATTAAAACAATTATTTAAAAAAATTTAATTTTAAAAAATAAATTTAATTTACTATTTTTTATTTAGAAAAGTACATATTTTAAATAAAATATTATTTTTTTTTTATAAAAAGATGATTTTTCTTTGAAATATTAAAAGAATGGATTTTTTATCTAGGAAAGTTTTTTAGCCTGGCAATTTCCTACTCTCACACAGGGAGACCCTGCACTACCATCGGCGTTAAAATGTTTCACTTCTGAGTTCGATATGGATTCAGGTGGTACCAAATTACTATTTTTACCAGGCAAAATTAATTATATATCTATTATTATTTTTGGTCAACAAGATTTTTTAAAAAATATATTTTTTTAGACATCTCTGGTGTTGCAAAGTTAAGCCTATTGGGCAATTAGTACTGGTAAGCTAAACACATCACTGCGCTTACACATCCAGCCTATCAACGTCGTAGTCTACAACAACCCTTCAGAAAACAAAAAATAGAATTTTTTTGTCTTCAGGGAAGACTAATCTTGGAGTAAGTTTCGTGTTTAGATGCTTTCAGCACTTATCTTTTCCGCATATAGCTACCGGGCAATGCCATTGGCATGACAACCCGAACACCAGAGATGCGTCCACTTCGGTCCTCTCGTACTAGAAGCAGATCTCCTCAATCTTCCTACGCCCACGGCAGATAGGGACCGAACTGTCTCACGACGTTCTAAACCCAGCTCGCGTACCACTTTAAATGGCGAACAGCCATACCCTTGGGACCTGCTTCAGCCCCAGGATGTGATGAGCCGACATCGAGGTGCCAAACACCGCCGTCGATATGAACTCTTGGGCGGTATCAGCCTGTTATCCCCGGAGTACCTTTTATTTGTTGAGCGATGGCCATTCCATACAGAACCACCGGATCACTAAGACCTGCTTTCGCACCTGTTCGCATTATCATGCTCACAGTTAAACTGGCTTTTGCCTTTATACTAACCTTACGATTTCCGACCGTAATTAGCCAATCTTTGTACTCCTCCGTTACTCTTTGGGAGGAGACCGCCCCAGTCAAACTACCCACCAGACAATGTCTCTATTCCGGATAACGGAATTAGGTTAGAACTTTAAATTATAAAGGGTGGTATTTCAAGGACGACTCATTTAAAGCTTGCGCAATAAAATCTCAGTCTCCCACCTATCCTACACATTAAAAATTCAAAATTCAATGTCAAGCTATAGTAAAGGTTCACGGGGTCTTTCCGTCTTGCCGCGGGTATACTGCATCTTCACAGCAAATTCAATTTCACTAAGTCTCGGGTGGAGACAGCCTGGCCATCATTACGCCATTCGTGCAGGTCGGAACTTACCCGACAAGGAATTTCGCTACCTTAGGACCGTTATAGTTACGGCCGCCGTTTACCGGGGCTTCATTCAAAAGCTTCAAATAAAAAATAACTATTTAAAAAAATAGAAATAATTTATTTTTACTTCTTCGATTAACCTTCCGGCACCGGGCAGGCGTCACACCGTATACTTCCACTTTCATGTTTGCACAGTGCTGTGTTTTTAATAAACAGTTGCAGCCAGCTGGTATCTTCGACTAGATTCAGCTCTTTGAAGTTAATTCAATTCACCTACATTCTAGCGTGCCTTCTCCCGAAGTTACGGCACTATTTTGCCTAGTTCCTTCACCCGAGTTCTCTTAAGCGCCTTAGTATTCTCTACCTAACCACCTGAGTCGGTTTATGGTACGATTTGATATTACCTGATGCTTAGAGACTTTTCTTGGAAGCGTGGTATTAGTTACTTCATCAAATAAATGACTAGTCATCATGCCTCAGATTAAAAATGATCGGATTTTCCTAACCATTATACCTACACACTTAAACCAGGTAAATCCAACACCTGGATAACCTAACCTTCTCCGTCCTCCCTTCGCAGTAATATCAAGCACAGGAATATTAACCTGTTATCCATCGACTACGCCTTTCGACCTCGCCTTAGGTGTCGGCTAACCCTGCCCCGATTAACGTTGGACAGGAAACCTTAGTTTTTCGGCGAGCAGGTTTTTCACCTGCTTTATCGTTACTCATGTCAGCATTCGCACTTCTGATACCTCCAACAAATTTTTCAATTTATCTTCTTCGGCTTACAGAACGCTCCCCTACCCAATTTTTTTTTTCAATATTATAAAAATTGCCGCAGCTTCGGTGTATAATTTTAGCCCCGTTACATCTTCCGCGCAGGAGAACTCGACCAGTGAGCTATTACGCTTTCTTTAAATGATGGCTGCTTCTAAGCCAACATCCTGGCTGTTTATGCCCTCCCACCTCGTTTCCCACTTAATTATAACTTTGGGACCTTAGCTGGCGGTCTGGGTTGTTTCCCTCTCCACAACGAACGTTAGCACCCGCTGTGTGTCTCCCGTGATAACATTGTTCAGTATTCGGAGTTTGCATCGGGTTGGTAGACCGGTATGGACCCCTAACCGAAACAGTGCTCTACCCCTGAACATGAATTTCACGAGGCGCTACCTAAATAGCTTTCGGGGAGAACCAGCTATCTCCCGGTTTGATTGGCCTTTCACCCCTATCCACAGGTCATCCGCTGATTTTTCAACATCAGTCGGTTCGGTCCTCCAGTTAGTTTTACCCAACCTTCAACCTGCCCATGGATAGATCACCGGGTTTCGGGTCTGTATCCTGAAACTAAAAAAAAATCGCCCTTTTCAGACTCGGTTTCCCTTCGGCTCCCCTTTTTAAGAGTTAACCTCGCTACAGAATACAAGTCGCTGACCCATTATACAAAAGGTACGCAGTCACTTTTTTTTTTATTAAAAAATACAAAAAAGCTCCTACTGCTTGTACGTATACGGTTTCAGGATCTATTTCACTCCCCTAACCGGGGTTCTTTTCGCCTTTCCCTCACGGTACTAGTTCACTATCGGTCAGTCAGTAGTATTTAGCCTTAGAGGATGGTCCCCCTATCTTCAGACAAGATTTCTCGTGTCCCGCCCTACTTCTTGAATTTAACAAATTAAATTTTTTCGTATACAGGACTATCACCTTGTTTCGTAAATTTTTCCAAATTTTTCTACTAAAATTTAAATTGATTCGAATTCTAGGCTTTTCCCCTTTCGCTCGCCACTACTAAGGGAATCTCAATTGATTTCTTTTCCTCAGGGTACTTAGATGTTTCAGTTCCCCTGGTTAGCTTTACTAACTTATGTATTCAGTATAGTAATGATACCACTTTTAACGGTATCGGGTTTCCCCATTCGGACACCACCGGATAAATAACGCTTCATATCAGCTCACCGACGATTTTCGCAGATTAGCACGTCCTTCTTCGCCTCTGACTGCCAAGGCATCCACCATATACGCTTAATTGCTTAACTTTGCAACCCACAGATGTCTATACAAATATATTTTAATAAAGAAAAATTAAAATATCTTGTTACCAAATTTTTAAAGAGCTGTATAAAATTCAAAAAAATAAAAACTTTAAAGAAACATCATAACACAAAAAAAATAAATAGTATATAGATTATAATTAAAAAAACGAAATTATAGAATTTTGTCCCCTAGGGGATTTGAACCCCTGTTGCCGCCGTGAAAGGGCGATGTCCTAACCACTAGACGAAGGGGACGATGTACAAAACAAATTTTAATTTCATTTTACAGAACGAAATTAAAGAGTCAAGCATTTTTTTAAATTAAAAAACACCTAATGTTATATATTTTTTTTATGTTCTTTTTTTAAAGTTGATATAACTGAATCTATTTCAGGTAAAATACCATGCCACAAAAGAAATGAATAGGCTGCTTGAGCTACTAACATTCCAATTCCATCATAACAACTGTTTACAAATCTTTTTTTACAAAAAAATAAAAAAGGAGTTAAACTTTCTAGTTGATAACAAATATCATAACAATTAATATTTGGATGAATTACATCATTCAACAAACTAGAAAAATCTTTTATGCTTCCTAAAGGAGTAGCATTAATTACTAAATCAAAAATAATATTTTTTTTGTTTTCTTTATTTAATATCTCAATTGAACCATATTTTGAAAATTGAACTTTCAGCTTTTCTGATTTTTGTGTGGTTCTATTTAAAATATAAATAGAATTTTTTAAAGACAATAAAGGTTCTAATATTCCTCTAACAACCCCACCAGCACCTAACAATAAAATGTTACATTTTTTTTTTAAAAATTTAATTCGCTTTAAATCATATAATAATCCTATTCCATCAGTATTATCTCCTAAAATTTTCCCGTTTTCTAATTTTTTAAAAGTATTTACTGAACCGGATATTTTAGCATTTCTAGTAATAAAATCTGAATAAATAAATGCATGTTCTTTAAACGGAGCAGTAACATTAGCTCCTTTTCCAAAATTTTCAAAAAAAGAATCTAAAATAGAAAAAAAATTTTTTTCACAAACTAAGAATGAAGTATAGTTTTTATTAATATTATGATTCTTAGAAAAAATATCATGAATAATTGGTGATTTAGAATGAGATATAGGATTTCCAAAAACTGCAAAATCAACAATATTATTATCCATCTCTAATTATTTCTCCAGTAATAATATTTAAAATTTTAGAAGGTCTACTATATGAACCTAATTTTCCATCTAAAAAAATTATTTTCGAACCAAATTGGTTGTACAACTCTGATTTATTTCTACAAGGTGAAAAATTAGAAATATTAGCACTAGTAGAAATAATTGGTCTTCCAAAACCATTACATAATCTTTGAACTAAATAATGATTACTAATTCTAAATGCAATAAAAGAAGAACCTCCAGTTATCCATTTAGGTACATTTGATCTAGCTGGAAATAAAAACGTTGTATTACCAGGCCAATGAAAAAATAATGTTTTTTTTTTTATATAGCATATTTCTTTTTCTAAAATATATGGTTCAATTTGATTATATGTAGAAGCAACCAAAACAAAACCTTTATGTTTAGTTCTTTTTTTTATTTTTAATAATTTTAAAACAGATAAATAACTGTTAGGATCACAGCCAAAAGCAAAAACAGATTCTGTAGGATATGTAATGACTTCTTTTTCAAATAATTTTTCAATACAAGAAATCAATGAATAATATTTAAATACGTTGGATTTTTCTTTCACTAGTCAAAATCAACCTCAATTACTAACCTAGCAATAATATTATTTTTAAATATTCAAATTTGATTTGAAATTTAATTCATAAACTTAATTTATGATTAATAAATGTAGTGTAAAAAAATTTTTTTAATAAATTAAAAATAATCTTAACAACAAAAAAACCTTGAAAATAAAATATTTACTACAAAGTAGTTTGAAAATTAAAAATTTTTTTAATTAATTGGAAAATTCAAACAGTTCTTTATTAATTATATTAAAAATGTTTATAATAAATTATCAATATTTTAAATATATTTAAAAATATCTCTCAAATAAAACTATGTCGATCTTAAATTTAATATATTATCCAGATAATCGTCTTAGAACTCTTTCTAAACCTGTAAAAAAAATAGATAAAGAAATCAAAAAATTAATTTCAGATATGTTTGAGACTATGTATTTCAACGAAGGAATTGGTCTTGCAGCTCCACAAGTAGGTATAAATCTTGAAATTATAACAATAAATTTAAAAAAAAAGAAAGAAATAGTATTGATAAATCCAAAAATAATAGATCAATCATTAGAATCTTCTTATCTAGAAGAAGGATGTTTATCTATTCCTAACCAAAGAGCAAAAATAAAAAGAAATAACTTTATAAAAATAGAAGCGTTAAATATTTTAGGAAAAAAAATAGAAATTTCTGCTCAATCATTGTTATCTATATGCATACAACATGAAATTGATCATTTAAACGGAAAACTATTTATAGACTATTTATCAAATTTTAAAAAAGAAAGAATAAAAAAAAAAATATTAAAAATAAATAAACTTAAATACAAAATATAATAAAAAATAAAATGAAAATAATCTTTGCAGGGACACCTGAATTTGCTGCAAAACATCTAAAAAAATTATTACAAAAAAAATATAATATTGTAGCTGTTCTAACCAAACCAGATCAACCATTAAATAGAAAAAAAAAAAAAAAATCTTCCCCAGTGAAAATTTTAGCTAAGAAAATGTCTATACCAATTTTACAACCAAAAAAATTTGAAAAAGAAGAACTAAAAAAAACTATACAAATATTAAAAAATTTAAATCCTGACATATTAATAATAGTTTCCTATGGAATAATTTTAAAAAAAAGGATAATTAAAATTTTTCCTTTAGGAGGAATTAATGTTCATGCATCATTGCTTCCAAGATGGAGAGGTGCTTCCCCAATCCAACAATCAATACTTTCAGGAGACAAGAAAACCGGAATTAGCATTATTTCAATAAATGACAAAATGGATGAAGGAGATATTTTTTGTAACGAAGAACAAAAAATTAATAATAATGAAACTACTTTAAGTTTAACCAAAAAATTGGAAAACATTGGATGTAAATTATTAATATCAACTTTAAAAAAAATAAAAAAAAAAGAACATGTTTTAACTAAGCAAAATCATTCATTTGCTACTTATTGCAAAAAAATAAAAAAAATAGATGGAAAAATCAATTGGTTACTTACAGCTCAAGAAATAAATAGAAAAATTAGGGCTTATATTCCCTGGCCAACTAGTTATTTTGTAATAAATCAAATGCATATTAAAGTTTTTCAATCTTCTGTAATAATTGAAAAAAAACCAAAAAATCAAGAACGTAAAAATATCGGATCAATTATTTCGATAAAAAAAGATGGAATACAAATTCAAACATCTAAAAATATTCTAAAAATAGAAAAGATACAAATGCCTGGAAAAAAAATTATAACTATATCTGATTTAATTAATTCAAATAACAATTTGTTCTATTTAGGTTTAATATTAAAATAATTTGTTTAAAAAATTATTTGAATTTAATCATTTCTTTTTGTAACTTTTTAAAAATTTAATTAATTAGTTACAAAAAGAAATCAAATAACAAAACGATATTTAAAAAATAACTATTTGTTAAAAAAAAAACACTAAAACCTCCTAGTGAAATATTATTTTTTAACAACCAATCGATTCCGATCTACTAGCTCTATATATGCCATGGGAGATCTATCACCTGATCTAAAACCACATTTTAGTATTCTAGTATATCCTCCTGAACGAGATAAATATTTTGGTCCAATTTCATTAAACAGCTTATTTACTATTTCATTATTTCTAATTCTAGAAAAAACTATCCTACGACGATGTATCGTATCAACTTTAGCAATAGTAATTAAAGGCTCGATCCAAGATCGTAATTCTTTAGATTTAAGTAAAGTAGTTTTAATAATTTCATGAAATAACAAAGAGCATACCATATTTCTGAACATGGATTTAAAATGACTACGATTTCTATTTAAACGACGTCCACTCTTTTTATGTCGCATAAAATACCTTTTTTTTTGTTAATATCTAAAAATTTTGTTATAAAAAAAATTATTCTTCTAAAATTTGTGCAGGAGGCCAATTTTCTAAACGCGTACCTAATGATAAATTTCTTGCTGCTAAAACATCTTTTATCTCTGTTAAAGATTTTTTACCTAAATTAGGAGTTTTTAATAATTCCACTTCTGTTTTTTGAACTAAATCTCCTATATAATGTATAGATTCTGTTTTCAAACAATTTGCAGATCTAACAGTTAATTCTAAATCATCTACTAATCGTAATAAAACAGGATCAAATTCAGGTTTGTCTTCTTTTTTTACTGGTTCTTCTAGATCTTTTAAATCAACAAAAGCAACTAATTGTTCCGATAATATTGTTGCAGCTCTTCGGATAGCTTCATCAGGTTCTATTGAACCATTCGTTTTCATTTCTATGATTAATTTATCTAAATCCGTTCGTTGAGCAACTCTAGCTGATTCAACCGTATAAGAAATTTTTTCTATGGGACTAAAACACGCATCTAATATTAGTTTTCCAATTGTCTTTCCGTTTTCCTCTATTTTTGCTCTAGATATAGCAGGTACGTAACCTCTTCCACTCTGTATTCTTATTCTCATTTTAATAGAGGAATTCGGATCAGTTAAATGACATATAATATGTTCTGGATTAATTATAGAAACGTTAAAATCATGCTTTATATCAGAAGCTTTTACAACACCTATTCCTGATTTGTCAATCTTAACTACTGTTTCTTCCTTTCCTTCTAAACGAACAACTAACTTTTTTAAATTTAATAATATTTCAATTATGTCTTCCCGTATTCCTTCTTTATTACTATATTCATGAAGAACTCCTTCTATTTCTACTTCAGTAACAGCAAAACCTGGCATAGATGATAAAAGAATACGACGTAAAGCATTTCCTAAGGTATGTCCAAAACCTCTTTCTAATGGTTCTAGAGTAACCTTAGCATGCCACAAATCTAGTTGTTCTATCTCTACTAATTTTGGTTTTAAAAAATCATTTACAATAGAAACATTCATGAATATTTCTTCTCCTAAATATCAAAAAAATAATACTATTTTGAATAAAATTCAATAATTAAATGCTCATTAATTTCTGAAGAAATGTCAGAACGATCAGGAATTCTAATTAAACTTCCCATCATATTTTTCGAATTTATATCTAACCATGCTGGTTTTTCTCTTCCTTCAGACAGTTCTAAAGCTGCTTTTATACGAAGTTGATCTTTAGACTTTAAATTAATTTCTACTAAATCATTTTTAGACAACTGATATGAAGGTATATTAACTACTTTTTTATTCACTAATATGGACTTATGAGAAATCAACTGACGAGATTCCGAACGAGTCGAACCAAATCCAATTCTGTATACAACATTATCTAATCTAGTTTCTAAAAACTGCAATAATCGTTCTCCAGTATTTCCTTTTGAACTTAAAGCATTTTTATAATAATTTCTAAATTGTCTTTCTAAAATTCCATATAAACGACGAACTTTTTGTTTTTCTCTTAACTGAATTGCATAATCAGACAATCTAGGTTTACGTATTCCATGTTGTCCTGGAAAATGATCAATATTACACTTAGATTCAATCGAACGAAAACCAGATTTTAAAAATAAATCTGTTCCTTCTCTTCTACTTAATTTTAGTTTAGGACCTAAATATCTAGCCATAATTTTATTTCCTACATTATTTAATAACAACATCTATTTATTATATTTTATACTCTTCGTCTTTTTGGAGCTCTACATCCATTATGTGGAATTGGGGTAACATCTGTAATATTAGTAATACGAAAACCAGCTGCATTCAACGCTCTAATCGTTGATTCTCTTCCAGGACCAGGTCCTTTTACCATGACTTCTAAATTTTTAATCCCATAACTTTTTACTATTTCAGCACATTTTTCGGCAGCTACCTGAGCAGCAAACGGAGTGGATTTTCTAGAACCTCTAAATCCAGAACCTCCAGATGTCGCCCATCCTAAAGTATTTCCCTGACGATCTGTTATATTTACAATAGTATTATTGAAAGAAGCATGAATATGTGCTATTCCATCCAAAACTTGTTTTTTTGTTTTTTTTCTCGAACGAATCAATAATTTTTTATTCATTAAAAAATACCTCAATTATTTTTTTATTGCTTTTCTAGGTCCTTTACGAGTTCTCGCATTAGTTTTAGTTCTTTGTCCTCGAACAGGTAAACTTTTTCTATGCCTAACTCCTCTATAACATCCTAAATCTATCAATCTTTTTATACTCAAAGTTACATCCCTTCTTAAATCTCCTTCTAGAACAAATTTAGAAACAGCATCCCGTAATAGTTCAATATCCTTTTCATTTAAGTTTGAAATTTTTTTAGTTTCAGGTATTCCTGTTATTAAACAAATTTTTTTAGAACGAGACTTACCAATTCCATAAATATGAGTTAAAGCAACAACAGTATGTTTGTCTGGAATATTTATTCCTGCAATACGAGCCATTTTTTTTCCTTAAATATACAAAATTATTTTCTTAGTAAAACATATGTTTTATAACATCAATTTTAAAATTATCCTTGACGTTGTTTATGTTTAAAATCACTTTTACAAATTATTCTAATAACATTTCTACGTCTTACAACTTTACAATTACGACACATTTTCTTTACCGAAGCTCTTACTTTCATATATATCTCTTATGACTAATTTGTTTTTTTTTAAATTAATTTTTAAAATTTAAATTTGATTTTTTTAATACTGAATTGTATTGACTAGACATCATAATTGTTTGTACTTGGGAAATAAAATCTATAATAACAATTACAACTATTAATAAAGATGTACCTCCAAAATAAAATGGAACATTTACATAATTACGAAGTATTTCAGGAATTAAACAAATAAGACTAATGTAAACAGAACCAATAACAGTTAATTTAATAATAATTTTTCTAATAAATTTTTCAGTTTGTTTTCCAGGTCTAATTCCAGGTATAAAAGCACCAGATTTTTTTAAATTTTCTGCTGTATCTCTAGAATTAAACATTAGTTCAGTATAAAAGAAACAAAAAAAAATAATTGTAAAAGCATATATTAATAAATAGCATAAATTACTAAGATGAATATGAAAAACAAAAGAAAATAACCAATTTAATTTTGTAATTCCCCCAAACCAAGAAGCTATAGTCGTAGGAAATAACATAATACTAGATGAAAAAATTGCTGGCATAACTCCAGACATATTAACTTTTAATGGTAAATGACTTGTATGAGCAGAATACATTCTTCTACCTTGTTGTCTTCTAGCATACTGAACTAAAATTCTTCGTTGACTTTTTTCCATAAAAACTACTAAAAAAGTAATAAAAAAAACAAAACATAAAATACAAAAAAGCAATAAAAAACTCAATTCACCTGTCCTAAACTTTTCTAAAGTTGTTCCTATTGCAGAAGGAAAACCTACTAAAATTCCAGAAAAAATAATAATAGAAACACCATTTCCAATCCCTCGTTTAGTTATTAACTCTCCCAACCACATTAAAAACATAGTTCCTGATACTAAACTAAAAATAGAAAAAAAATAAAAGCTAGAAGTGGAAACAACTACTAATCTATTAATATTAGATATTCTAGAAAAACTTGAAATTATTCCAATAGATTGTAAAACAGCTAATACTAAAGTAGTATATCTAATAAATTGATTAATTTTTATTTTTCCAATTTCTCCTTCTTTTTTTAAATCCTTTAATTTAGGATATATTAACGATAATAATTGAACTATAATAGAAGCTGAAATATAAGGCATAATTCCCAAAGAAAAAATTGAAGCACGACTTAATGAACCTCCAGAGAACATATTTAACATCTCTATAATTGTTCCCTGATGATGGTAAATTAAACGAGATAATTCAATTGTATTTATCCCAGGTATAGGAATAAATGAACCTAATCTAAAAATAAATAACGAAAAAATCAAAAATAGAAATCTTTTTTGTAATTCGATTAAACCAAAATTCATATAACTAGTTTTTTTTTTCCATAATGTATTCATTGTTTATCACTCAATGTATCTGTAATAATTTTTCCACCAATAGATTCAATAAATTTTTTAACCCCTTTAGTTACACCAACATTTCTGAAAATTATAGGATTTTTAATCCTTCCCGAAAGAATAATTTTTATACGTTTAATATGATTTTTAACAATATTTAACTTTTTTAATTTTAATAAATCTATTTCTTTGCAAGTTATTTCTTTTAATTGAGATAAACAAACTTCAGAAAATGATTTTTTTTTTCGAGAAACAAATCCAAATTTTGGAACTCTTCGATATAATGGTGTTTGACCCCCTTCGAATCCTCTTCTTATTTTTCCACCTGATCTAGATTTTTGACCTTTATGACCTCTTCCAGCGGTTTTTCCAAAACCAGAACCAATTCCTCTACCCAATCTTTTTTTTTTTTTATTTTTTCTTAATTTAGAAGATAAACTGTTTAAATACATCATTTTATTCTTCTTCCTTAACTTTAATTAAATAATTAATCATTTTTATCATCCCTTTAACAGAGGGAGTGTTAGAACAGTAAACAGTATGACCAATTCTCTTTAATCCTAATCCTAATAAAGTAGACTTATGTTTAGGTAATCTACCTATAGAGCTTTTTATTTGTGTAATTTTTAATTTTTTAGACATATAATTTAAATAGATCCTATAATTTCACTAACAGATTTATTCCTCTTAGCAGCAACAATTTCAGGAGAACTCATACTTTCTAAACCTTTTATAGTTGCTCTAACTACATTTATCGGATTTGTAGAACCATAAGTTTTTGCAAGAACATTATGAATTCCTGCTACTTCTAACACAGCTCTCATTGCTCCTCCTGCAATAATTCCTGTACCTTCATAAGCTGGTTTCATAAATATTATTGATCCTGTATGATATCCTCTAACAGAATGATATAAAGTTTTATTTTTTAAATAAATTCTTATCATGTTTCTCTTAGCTTTTTCCATAGCCTTTTGAATAGCAGAGGGAACTTCTCTTGCCT
Source organism: Buchnera aphidicola (Tetraneura akinire) (assembly GCA_049942965.1). Taxonomy (GTDB): domain Bacteria; phylum Pseudomonadota; class Gammaproteobacteria; order Enterobacterales; family Enterobacteriaceae; genus Buchnera_D. The sequence continues at coordinate 71,639 of CP188088.1, read as the reverse complement.
TTCCATAACCAAATCCAACTCGACCTTCTCCATTTCCTACTACAGTAAGAGCAGTAAAAGAAAAAATCCTACCTCCTTTTACTGTTTTAGAAACTCGATTGACAGAAATTAGTTTTTCTTTTAGTTCACCTAAAACAGATTTTTCTGAATTTAACATTCTTTTTATCCTAAAAAATAAGACCGAATTTTCTAGCAGAATCTGCTACAGCTTTTATTCGACCATGATATTGAAAACCAGAACGATCAAAAGAAATTTTTTTAATTCCCTTTTTCAAAGACCTTTTAGCAATTATTTTTCCCAACAAATTAGCTGATTCCTTATTTCCAGTATATTTTAAAGAAGAGAAAAATTTTTTTTCTAAACTAGAAGCAGAAACTAAAACATTAGAAGTATTTGAATCTATAATTTGAGCATACATATGACGAGATGTTCGATGAACAACTAATCTAATGATTCCATTAGAATTCATTTTAAACCTAAATCGTTTAGCCCTTCTCATACGTATTTTTTTTTTATTACAAAACGATTTTGAAGAAATAGAAACTTTCACTTTATTTCTTTTTAGCCTCTTTTATTTTAACTACCTCATTTTCATAACGAATGCCTTTACCTTTATATACTTCAGGTATTCTATAAGCACGTAAATTTGCAGCAACTTGTCCTACTAATTGTTTATCCCTTCCAAATAAAATAATTTCTGTTGGTGAAGGTAATTCAACAATTATTCCGTTTGGAATAATATATTCTATATTATGTGAATATCCTAAAGATAATATCAAAACATTCTCTTTCTTGAGAGATATTCGATAACCAACACCTACCAAATTTAATTTTTTTCGAAAACCAACTGTTATACCTATTATCATAGAATAAACTAATGAACGAGCAGTACCTACATTTGCCCATTCCTGTTTCATTGATGAATTATTATCAAATAATAAAAAATTTTTTGAAAAAACAATTTTTACATTTTTATTAATTTTTCGAGATAACTCTAAATCTTTAAATCTAATAGTTATTAATTCTTTATTTAAAAATATTGAAACACCTGAAGGCACAATAATTGGACGTTTAACAATACGAGACATTTTTTCCCTCTATCTAAAAAATCTAAGTGACATAACAAAGAACTTCTCCACCAATACCAAATTTACAAGCTTGTTTCCCAGTTATAATTCCTTTAGAAGTAGAAATAATTGATATTCCTAATCCTGACATAATTTCTGGTAATTTATTTTTTTTTCTATAAATTCTTAATTTAGGAGAACTAACTCTGATAATTTTTTCAATAACAGGTTTTCCATGAAAATATTTTAAAAATAATTCTAAAATAGGTTTTTTATTATTATCTAACTTAGAAAAATAAGATTCAATATAACCTTCTTCTTTTAATACATTACTGATTGCTTTTTTTAATTTAGAAAAAGGAATTTTTACCGAAATTTTATTGGCAGTTTGTCCATTTCGAATTCTAGTTAACATGTCTGAAACCGGATCGTGCATACTCATTTCTATTTTTCTCCAAAAACAAAACCAAAATAACATTTTAAAATATCAGTTAACTAAGATAAGTTTGTTAAACTTTTACCAACTTGATTTTTTTAAACCAGGTATTTCACCTCTCATAGCAGTTTCTCTTAATTTCATCCTACTGAGTCCAAACTTTCTTAAAAAAGAATGAGGTCTCCCAGTCTGTCTGCATCGATTTCTTTGACGAGATGGACTAGAATCTCTAGGTAAACTTTGTAATAACAATACTGCTTTCCATTTTTCTTCTTTTTTTGAATTTAAACTAAAAATTATCTTTTTTAGTTTTTGCCTTTTTGAAAAAAATTTTAAAGATAATTTAACTCTTTTTTTTTCCCTTTCCTTCATAGATTCTTTAGCCATTAAAATTTTTCTCCTAGTATCATTTGCTAAACGGAAAATTAAAATATGATAATAACGCATGTCCTTCATTATCCGAAACAGCTGTTGTAGTTATAGTAATATCTAAACCTCTAATTTTATCTAATTTATCATAATCAATTTCTGGAAAAATAATTTGTTCTCGTATTCCTATACTGTAATTCCCCCTACCATCAAAAGATTTTTTAGAAAAACCTCTAAAATCTCTTATTCTAGGACACGCTATATTAATCAATCTATCTAAAAAATCCCATTTCATTTTTCTTCTTAATGTTACTTTACAACCAATAGCTACATTTTTTCTAATTTTAAATCCAGCTACCGATTTTTTTGAAAATGTAATTATAGCTTTTTGACCAGATATAGCAGATAAATCTTTCAATGCCTTATCTAATAACTTTTTATCTAAAATAGCATTTCCAACCCCCATATTTAAAGTAATTTTATCAATTTTTGGAACTTGCATAATTGATTTATATTTAAAATCAACCATTAATTTTTTTATAATTTTTTTATTATATAATTCTAATAATTTAATCAATTTTTATTTCTCCTATTTATTTTAAAATTTCCATATTAGATTTAAAAAATCGAATTTTTTTACCTTTTTCAAATTTAAAACCAATCTTATCAGGTTTTCCAGTTTTTAAATTTAAAATAGCAACATTAGAAATAGAAATAGGAGATTCTTTTTTTATTATTCCTCCTGTTAAATTTCTAGAGGGGACAGATTTCTGATGTTTACTAACTAAATTTACTCCTTTGATAATAACTTTATTTCTATTTAGTATATTTACCACTGTTCCTTTCTTTCCTTTCTCTTTTCCTGATAAAATGATGACTTTGTCATTTTTTCGTATCTTAGATGCCATGTATATTTTCCTTATTTAAAGCACTTCAGGTGCTAAAGAAATTATTTTCATAAATTTCTCAATTCTTAACTCTCGAGTCACCGGTCCAAAAATTCTAGTTCCAATGGGTTGTTCATTATTATTTAATACAACACAAGAATTACTATCAAAACGTAATACAGAACCATCTAAACGACGAATTCCTTTTTTGGTGCGAACTATAACTGCTTTTAATACTTCCCCTTTCTTTACTTTACCTCTTGGAATGGCTTCCTTTATTGTTATCTTTATTATATCTCCAATACAAGCATATCTTTTTTTAGAACCACCTAATACTTTTATACACATAGCTAAACGTGCACCTGAATTATCAGCTACTTTTAAAATCGTTTGTGATTGAATCATTAGAAGAATTTTCCTTATTACTAACAAACAATGATCTTAAAATATTTTAAATTTATATTTTTATATTAAAAAATAACACTATTTTTTAAAAAATCATTTATGAAAATGACTATAGAACATTAGATTTTTCTATTATACGAACCATTTTCCAAGATTTAGTTTTAGAAATAGGACGAGTTTCACATATTTCTATAATATCTCCTTTAATACATTCGTTCTTTTCGTCATGAACATGCATTTTTGTAGTTTTTCTCATAAACTTTTTATATAAATCATGTTTTACAAATCTTTCTATTAAGACAACTACTGATTTTTGCATTTTTGAACTAATTACTTTAGCTTTTAAATAACGTTTATTTTTTTTTATCATGAGTTTTGTCTAAATCCATTTCTCTATTTAACATTTTAATTCTAGAAATATTTTTTCTTACCTGTTTTAATAAATGTACTTGCTGTAATTTTCCTGAAGATAACTGAATCTTTAAATTAAAATATTCTCTTAACAAACTAGCTAATTCAACGTTAAGTTCAGTTTTTGATTTTTTTCTCAATTCATATAAACTCATTTTGATTCAACCTTTTTTTTATAAAAATAGTTCTTACTGGTAACTTAGAAGCTGCTAATTTAAATGCTAATCTAGAATCTTCTTCAGAAATACCTTCTATTTCATACAAAATAGTTCCAGGCTGAACTAATGCTACCCAATATTCAACATTTCCCTTACCTTTTCCCATTCTAACTTCTAATGGTTTTTTTGTAATAGGTTTATCTGGAAAAATTCTTATCCACATTTTTCCTTGTCTTTTTACGGCTCTACTAATTGTTCTCCTAGCTGATTCAATTTGTCGAGAAGTTATCCGACCTCTATCAATTGCTTTTAATCCAAAAGAACCAAAATTAATTTCTCTTCCTATAGCTAATCCACGATTTCTACCTTTATGCATTTTTCTATATTTTGTTCTTTTAGGCTGTAACATAAAACTTCCTTTTTCTATTATCTACGATATCTTCTATGCTGTTTTTGATTTTGTAAAACAAGCTTTTTTTCATTAATTTCATTTAATTCTTTCATCCCACCCAATACTTCTCCTTTAAAGATCCAAACTTTTATTCCGATTATTCCAAATGTAGTATGTGCTTCCGAAGTATTATAATCAATATTTGCTCTCAAAGTATGCAATGGAACTCTACCTTCTCTATACCACTCGGTTCTAGCAATTTCTGTTCCTCCTAAACGACCGCTTATTTCTACTTTAATTCCTTGAGCACCTTGCCTAATAGTATTTTGAACCGATCGTTTCATAACTCTTCGAAACATAATTCTTCTTTCTAATTGTGATTTTATATTATCAGCTACTAATTTAGCATCCAGTTCTGGTTTTTTAATCTCTGATATGTTTATCTGTGTTGGAACACCAGTCATATTAGATATAATTTTTCTTAATTTTTCTACATCTTCACCTTTTTTTCCAATAACTATTCCAGGACGAGAAGTATGTATTGTTATACGAATGCTTTTTGAAGGTCTCTCAATAACAATTTTAGAAACAGATGCTTTTCTTAATTTCTTTATTAAAAATTGACGAACTTTAAAATCACTATCTAAAATATTTGCAAAATTTTTACTATCAGAAAACCAAATAGAATTCCAAGACCTAATAATTCCTAACCTCAATCCGTTAGGATGAACTTTTTGACCCATTATTAAAATTCTCCAAAAATAACAACAAGAAAAACCTATTCATTAGACACAATAACCGTGATATGAGAAGTTCTTTTCAATATACGATCAGCTCTTCCTTTGGCTCTAGGCATCATTCTTTTCACTGTTGGACCTTCATCTATTAAAATTTTTACTATTTTCAAATCATCGATATCTATCGAATCATTATGTTCTGAATTAGCCACTGCCGATTCTATTACTTGCTTCAGTAGAGAAGCAGACTTTTTATTAATAAAAGATAATATGCTTAAAGCTATAGATGCCTTTTTACCTCTTACTAAATTAGCTACCAATCGAAGTTTTTGTGCTGAAGAATTAGCTTTTTTTAAAATAGCTAAATTAGTCATTGTCAAATCCTCTTATTAATCCCTATTTTTTTAATGTTTTTTTTATTTTTTTATCAGCAAAATGACCTTTATAAGTTCTAGTTATAGAAAATTCTCCAAGTTTATGTCCTACCATCTCTTCTAAAATAAATACTGGGATATGTTTTCTACCATTATGAACTAAAAATGTCAAACCTATCATATTAGGAATAATAGTAGAACGACGAGACCAAGTCTTAATAGGTTTTTTCTCTTTTTTTAAAAGAGCATTTTCTATTTTTTTCAATAAATGTGAATCTATAAAAGGACCTTTTCTTAACGAACGCGGCATAATAAGCAAACCTTTTTAAAAAAAAATAAAATTATTTTATTCGATGTTTTAAAATATATCTTTCTGTACGTTTATTTTTTCTAGTTTTTTTACCTTTTGTTTGAACTCCCCATGGAGTTACTGGATGTTTACCAAAATTTCTACCTTCACCACCACCATGAGGATGGTCAACTGGATTCATTGCAGTTCCTCTAACAGTAGGTCTAATTCCTCTCCACCTAGATGCTCCAGCTTTTCCTAACATTCTTAGCATATGTTCTGAATTTCCTACTTCTCCTATAGTTGCTCTACAAAATGAAGATATTTTTCTCATTTCTCCTGAACGCAAACGAATGCTTACATAATTTTCATCTTTTGAAATCAATTGAGCATAACTACCAGCTGAACGAGCAATTTGACCTCCCTTACCTGGTTTTAACTCTATATTATGAACTACAGTTCCAATCGGTATATTTCTAATAGGCATTGAATTTCCTATTTTTACGTCAATTTTACTATTTCCAGATTTAACTTTTAATCCTACATTAAGATTTTTAGCTGCTAAAATGTATCTTCTTTCTCCATCCTGATACTTTATTAAAGCAATATTAGAAGATCTATTAGGATCATATTCAATCCTTTCTACTATTCCTAATACATTATCTTTATTTCTTTTGAAATCAATTAATCTATATGCTCTCTTATGACCTCTACCAATATGTCTAGTAGTAATATGTCCTTCATTATTTCTACCTCCAGTTCTTTTCTTTTTTTTGATTAAAAAAGAAAATTTAGGCTTTCCTTTATACAATTTAGAATTAACTACTTTAACAACATGACGACGTCCTGGAGATGTAGCTTTACATTTTACAACAGCCATTTTTTTTATCTCCAAAAAATATTATTTACTACTTGCTATCATTTAAAAAATTAAAATTTTCACCTTTTTCTAAAATAACATAAGCTTTTTTCCAACTTTTACCAACAGTGGTTTTGTTCTTATACTTTTTGAACTCACCTTTTACAATTAATGTATTTACTTCTTTTACTTTTACAGATAGAAAATTTTGTACAGCATTTTTTATATCAAATTTTTTAGATTTTTTATTGACTTTTAAAACTATTGTATTATTTTTCTTTGAAATAAAAGACGACTTTTCTGAAATCAAGGGAGATAATATAACTTTAAATAATCGATTATTAGAAATCGTCATTGTAATGATTCCTCTATTCTTTTCATTGCTTTTGAAGTAAGAATAATATTTCTGAAAGCAATTAGACTAATTGGATCGATTGATTTTGCGATTTTAACTTCTACTTTGTATAAATTTCTTGATGCTAAATATAAATTTTCATCTTTCTTATCCAAAATTATTAAAACATCTTTTATATTTTGACTTTTTAATTTACTTACTAATAACTTTGTTTTTGGAAATTCTATAGAAAATTCATTAAATACAAACAATCTATTTCTTCTTATTAATTCAGAAAAAATACTTCTTAAAGCTCCTTTATACATTTTTTTATTAATTTTTTGATTATAAACTTTATTATTATTGGAAAATGTTACTCCTCCAGACCTCCAAATAGGACTTCTTAAAGACCCTGCTCGAGCACGACCTGTTCCTTTTTGACGCCAAGGCTTTTTTCCTGAACCAGATACTTCAGATCTATTTTTTTGACCTTTAGATCCTCTTCGAGATTTGTTTGAATAAGCTACGATTACTTGATGTACTAAAGCTTCATTAAAATCTCTTCCAAAAACATTTTCAGAAAAAGATACTTTTTTTTCTACATCTCTAAGTATTAATTCCATTTTTTTAAACTCCTTGTTGCTTAATAGAAGGTTTTACTATTAAATTGTTACCAGAATAACCAGGAACAGATCCTTTTACTAAAAGTAAATGATTAACAAAATCAATTTTTATAATTTTAATATTTTGAATTGTAATTCGACAATTTCCTAGTTGTCCTGACATTTTTTTTCCCTTAAAAACTTTTCCAGGAGTTTGATTTTGACCAATTGATCCAGGAACTCTGTGAGATAAAGAATTACCATGAGAAGAATCTTGAGAACGAAAATTCCATCTCTTGATTGTTCCAGAAAAACCTTTTCCTTTAGATATTCCAGTAACATCTACAATTTTTATTTTTTTTAAATCATTTAAATTAATTGTTTTTCCTAAAAAAAAATCATTACAATCATTTTTTATTCTAAATTCCCATAAACCTCTTCCAGGAATAACATTGGATTTTTTATAATGACCTGCAATAGATTTTTTTAATCGATTAGTCTTAATTGTTCCTGTAGTTACTTGTATTGCATTATATTTATCTTTTTTAAAATTTTTTATTTGTGTTATTCTATTTTCTAAAATTTCAATTACTGTAACAGGTATTGATCTTCCCTCTTCAGTAAAAATACGAGTCATTCCAATTTTTTTACCTACTAAACCAAACATCTATTCAAGCTCCTCATTAAACTGATAATTATTTTAATTTTCCCAAACTAATTTGAACATCAACACCTGCAGCTAAATCTAATCGCATTAAAGCATCAACGGTTTTTTCGGTAGGCTCTACAATATCTATCAATCTTTTATGAGTTCGAATTTCATATTGATCTCGAGCGTCTTTATTTACATGAGGAGAAACTAAAATGGTAAATCGTTCGATACGAGTAGGTAATGGAATAGGACCTCTTACTTGTGCTCCTGTTCGTTTTGCTGTCGCTACAATCTCAGCTGTTGAAAGATCAATTAATCGATGATCAAAAGCTTTAAGACGTATACGAATTCTTTGGTTCTGCATCTACCAAAACTCCATTTATTTATAAATTAAAAAACAAAAAAAACCCCAATTAACCCATTATCTACAGATTAATATAATTGATTACATGACTCTAAAAATTAAGAGTCTTGACTTTTTACCATTAACAAAGATATTTATTATGATTAATAAATTAATAAAAATCAACATTATATTGAATCAATATTTTTTTTAAACTTTAATTTAATTAAACATCTATTTTTAATAACAAAGTCAAAAAAAAAACAAACAAATATTTAAATATTTAAAAAAAAAAGAAATAAAATCCTAAAAAATATTTTTTTTATCGTAGAAAACTTCATCAAGAAAAGTTTTATCAATAAACTAATTTCTTTTCTTGATGAATATATAATTATTCAATTAAATTAAATTAAAAATTAATAAATTAATACATATTTTATCAAGAAATTACTTTTGTTACTACTCCTGCTCCAACTGTTCGTCCACCTTCTCTAATTGCAAATCTTAATCCTTCGGACATTGCTATAGGATGAATTAATGTAACTGACATTTTTACATTATCTCCAGGCATGACCATTTCCATATTTTTAGGTAAAGATACAGAACCAGTAACATCAGTAGTTCTAAAATAGAATTGAGGCCTATATCCATTAAAAAAAGGTGTATGTCTTCCTCCTTCTTCTTTATTTAATACATACACTTCTGATTCAAATTTCATATGAGGAAGTATAGAACCAGGCTTTGATAGCACTTGACCTCTTTCTATTTCATCTCTTTTAGTTCCTCTTAACAAAACACCAACATTTTCTCCAGCTCTACCTTCATCCAATAATTTTCTAAACATTTCTACTCCAGTACAAATAGTCTTCGTCGTTGGTCTAATTCCAACAACTTCAACTTCTTCACCAACTTTTACTATTCCACATTCTACTCTACCTGTAACTACTGTACCTCTTCCTGAAATAGAAAATACGTCCTCGATTGGTAATAAAAAAGGTTTTTCTATAGCTCTTTTAGGTTCAGGTATATAAGAATCTAAAGCACTAGCAAGTTCTAAAATTTTCTTTTCCCAAATTTCGTTTCCTTCCAATGCTTTTAGAGCTGAACCTCTTATTATTGGAGTATCATCTCCTGGAAAATTATATTGAGTCAGTAAATCCCGAACTTCCATTTCAACTAATTCTAATAACTCTTCATCATCAACCATATCACATTTATTAATAAAAACAACAATATAAGGAACACCAACCTGACGACCTAATAAAATATGTTCTCTAGTTTGAGGCATTGGCCCATCAGTTGCTGCAACCACTAAAATTGCTCCATCCATCTGAGCTGCACCTGTAACCATATTTTTAATATAATCAGCATGTCCTGGACAATCAACATGTGCATAATGTCTAATTTCTGTATCATATTCTACATGTGAAGTATTGATCGTAATCCCTCTTGCTTTTTCTTCTGGTGCATTATCTATTTGATCAAATGCACGAGCTGATCCTCCATATTTTTTAGCCAAAACAGTAGTAATAGCTGCAGTTAAAGTAGTTTTTCCATGATCTACATGACCTATAGTTCCTACGTTAATATGTGGTTTTAAACGATTAAATTTTTCTTTAGACATAATTAAGAATCCTTATTTAATTTATATATAAAAATATAAATAACTAAAATTTATACATAAAAATATAAATAACTAAAATAAAAAAGATTTTTTGTTTTAAACAAAATTATTTCTTTTTATTATCAATAATATTTTTAGAAACAATAACAGGTGCTTCTGAATATTTTAAAAACTCCATAGAATAAGAAGCTCGTCCTTGAGTTTGAGAACGCAAATCGGTAGCATACCCAAACATTTCAGATAAAGGTGCTTTAGCTCGAATTATTTTTCCAAATGAGGAATCGACCATACCCTCTATAATTCCCCTACGTCGACTTAAATCTCCTATTACTTCACCCATATAATTTTCTGGAGTTTCTACTTCAACTTTCATAATAGGTTCTAATAAAACTGGATTTGCTTGCTTAAAAGCACTTTTAAAAGCAATAGAAGCAGCAATTTTAAACGCTAATTCCGAAGAATCTACATCATGATAAGATCCAAAAACTAAACGTATTCCAATATCAACTACAGGATATCCTGCTAATGGACCATTTTTCAATTGTTCTTGAATTCCTTTATCTACGGCCGGAATATATTCACCAGGAATAACCCCACCTTTTATTTCATTTAAAAAAATATAACCTTCACCACCAGGCTCTAATGGAAAAATATCAATTACAACATGTCCGTACTGACCTCTACCACCAGATTGTTTAATATGTTTCCCTTCAACATTTTTTATATTATTTTTAATTGTTTCTCTATAAGAAACCTGAGGAGTTCCAATATTTGCTTCTACTCCAAATTCTCGTTTCATTCTATCTACAATAATTTCTAAATGTAATTCTCCCATTCCAGCTATTATTGTCTGATTAGACTCATGATCTACCCAAACCTTAAAAGAAGGATCTTCTCTAGCTAATCTAGTTAATGCATTTCCCATTTTTTCTTGATCTATTTTAGTTTTAGGTTCTACAGAAATAGAAATTACAGGATCAGGAAAATCCATTTTTTCTAAAACGATTGTATGATTTAAGTCACATAAAGTATCTCCAGTACTTACGTTTTTTAAACCAATTGCTGCTGCAATATCCCCAGCTCTAACTTCCTTTATTTCATCTCGTTTATTTGCATGCATTTGTACTATTCTTCCAAATCGTTCTTTATGTAATTTAACAGAATTAAATACAGTATCTCCTGAACGAACAACTCCAGAATAAACTCTAAAAAAAGTAAGATTCCCCACAAATGGATCTGAAGCAATTTTAAAAGCAATAGCAGAAAATGGATTATCGTCCTCAGAATGTCTATTAGTCTGATTTGAATCGTCCTTAAATAACCCTTGCATAGATTTTACATCAACAGGAGATGGTAAATATTCAATAATTGCATCTAATAATGCTTGAACACCTTTGTTTTTAAAAGCTGATCCACAAGTAATTAACATTATTTCGTTTTTTAAAGCTCTATTTCGTAGAGCTAACTTAATTTCTTCTTCTTGTATAGTTTTTCCTGACAAATACTTCTCCATTATTTTTTCATCATTTTCTACAGCAGATTCAATTAAGTGTTCTCGCCAATAATTTGACAATTTTAATAAATTATTAGGGATATTCTCATAAGTAAATGTCAATCCTTGATCATCATTATTCCAATTTATTGCCTTCATTTTTATTAAGTCTATTACTCCAGAAAAGCTTTCTTCAGATCCAATAGCTAATTGCAGTGGTACAGGTACAGTTCCTAAACGATTTTTAATTTGTTCTATAACTTTAAAAAAGTCAGCTCCCATACGATCCATTTTATTTATAAAAGCAATACGTGGAACATTATATTTATTCGCTTGCCTCCATACTGTTTCAGATTGCGGTTGAACTCCTCCTACTGCACAATAAACCATTACAACTCCGTCTAAAACACGCATGGAACGTTCAACTTCAATTGTAAAATCTACATGACCTGGAGTATCAATAATGTTAATTCTATGAGGTAAAAACTGATTTGCCATTCCTGACCAAAAAGTAGTTGTCGCAGCTGAAGTTATTGTTATTCCTCTTTCTTGTTCTTGTTCCATCCAATCCATAGTTGCTGCTCCATCATGAACTTCACCAATTTTATGATTAACACCTGTATAGAATAAAATCCTCTCTGTAGTTGTTGTTTTACCTGCATCAATATGGGCGCTAATTCCAATATTTCTATAATTTATTATGGGTGTTTTACGTGTCATTAATTTTTTGTTATTCCTAATAAATACTTTTAATTAATTATTATTTTTATTTGTTAAAATATAAAAACATTTTACCATCTATAATGAGCAAACGCTTTATTTGCTTCAGCCATACGATGTACATCTTCCTTTTTCTTAACAGCCATTCCTTTATTTTCTAAAGCATCAAACAATTCTTTGAATAGTCTTAAAGACATAGACTTATCTGTTCTTTTTCTGGCTGATTCAATTATCCATCTCATAGCTAAAGCATTTCTACGAACAGATCTTACTTCTACTGGAACTTGATAAGTAGAACCACCAACTCTACGAGATTTTACTTCAACTGTAGGACGAACATTTTCAAGTGCAATTTCAAAACAATCTAATTCATTTTTCCCTAATTTTCTCGATAAATCTTGTAAAGCACGATATACGATAAATTCTGAAATAGATTTTTTCCCATCAACCATTAATATATTTATAAATTTAGCTAATAACTCTGAGCCAAATTTAGGATCAGGTAAAATTTTTCTATTTCCAATTATACGACGACGTGGCATATTAAACCTCATTAATTATTAATAATTAGTTCTAAATAGCTATTTTTTAGACTTTTTTACTCCATATTTAGAACGACTTTTTTTTCTATCTTTTACACCCGAGCAATCTAATGCACCTCGAATTACATGATATCTAACTCCAGGTAAATCTTTAACCCTACCCCCTCTTATTAAAATTACAGAATGTTCTTGTAAATTATGTCCTTCTCCACCAATATATGCAGTAACTTCAAAACCATTTGTTAAACGAACACGACAGACTTTTCTTAAAGCCGAATTCGGTTTTTTTGGAGTTGTAGTATACACTCGTAAACAAACTCCTCTTTTTTGAGGACAACAAGACAAAGCAGGAACATTATTTTTTATGATTTTTTTTGAACGAGGAAAACGAACTAATTGATTTATTGTAGTCATAAAACTCTCTAATTAAATTAATTTAAATTACTTATAAACCTAACATTAAAAAAAACAAAATCTTTACCAACTTATACTTTTACTATAACTTATTGTCATTCTTACAAAATAATCATAATTAATTAAACGAAAATTAGGAGATAAAAATGAACTTAATCCTCTATTTTCTAAATCTTTATTTAAAACATATAAGTTATTAAGTTGAATAGTTTTTTTAAAAAATATGCTATTTTTTAATGCAATAATTACCCCATCTTGTACAGCTACTAAAGAATCATTCTTCTTAAAATAATTAAATAATAAATCTATGTTACAAGAAAAAGGAGAGGAAATTAATATATGTAACATTTAAAATTCCTAAAAATTTAAAATTAAATCATAAGAATCTATTTTTTCTCTCATTTTATTAGGATCTAAAACAATAACATCTATAAAAAAAACTTTTTGAATGTTAATATCTCTATCTAACAAAGATTTCTTACAAACATAAAATTTTTTAATACCATAAGTAACTAATATTAAAAAATAAGCAGGGTAATTACGAGAAAAAATGTTTTCTGAATTTTTAAAATTTAGTATTTGTAATATTCCATCACCAATGAAAAATATTCCTATATTGTTCTGTATCGTTGCAGCGGCTAAAATTACATTTAATCCTTCAATTCCAATATTACTTCCATGAATGGATCGATTGATTGTAAAAGCTATGGATTTCATTTTATGAATAATAATATAAAAAAATTTTATAATACGATTATCAACAATCTATATAAAGATCAAAAAAATAAATCTCTAAAATTTTATAACTCTATCAGACTGTTGCATGGAAAAAAATAACTGTGTTAATCCTGTTAATTTAAATCCTTCTGCTAAATTACTATCCTTAAAATCATTAAATTCAGCTTGTTCTATATTAACAATTCCTCTTTTTGAAGCATCATTTACACAAACATACAAAGGAATTTGGTGTTTTAAACCAAAATTACTCCAAGAATTGATTAAATTGTTTTCATTAACATTTGAAAAAATTAATTTATTAGCATGGAAAACTCCATTACTATTAAAAAAAATACTTACAATTTTAAAACCAACAGAAATAATAGTACTAGAAAATAAAAATGCGGTTGTAGATCTTTGATTTTCAAACAATACATCTGAAACTATAATTGTATATTTCATATATATAATTTAAACAAACAAAAAATAAATATTTCTTTCATATAAATTATATTACTAATAATTTTATTTATAAACAATTAAGAACATAATTTAGTAAAAAATAAATTTAATATTTAAAATATCAATATATTTTGTTTTTTAAAACAAAAAACTAGACATTTTTTAAAACTTTATATAAACGAAACATTCCTTCCTCAATATCTTTATCATTTATATTTAAAGGAGGTAATAATCTAATTACGTTTGTTCCAGCTTTTAATATTAAAAGACCTTCTTTTGCAGATAATAAAATTATTTCATTAATTTTATTTTTATATTGATTTTTTAAATCCATCCCTAATAATAAACCTTTTCCTCGAATTCCATTAAATATGTTTATTCTTCGATTTATTTTTAAGAACTCTTTTATAAAAACTTTATTTTTTTTTCTTACGTTTAATAAAAATTTTTTAGAACTAATTATCTTCAAAGATGTTTCTGCTACGGCACAAGATAATGGGTTTCCACCATAAGTACTTCCGTGAATACCAATTTTTACTACTTCAGAAATCTTTTTATTTACTAATGTGGCACCAATAGGAAATCCAGAACCTAAAGCTTTTGCTAATGTAATGATATCAGGTTCTATATTATAATGTTCATAACAATATAATTTTCCAGTTCTACCTATTCCTGTTTGTACTTCATCCACTATTAGTAATACTTGATATTTGTTACATAAATTTCTTAGTTCTTGCATAAAATCCATTTTTGCAGGTATAACCCCGCCTTCTCCTTGTATCGGCTCTACTATGACTGCACAAGTATTATGATCAATTACAGATCGAATAGCTTTAATATCATTATATGGAATATGAAAAATCTTAGATGGTTTGGGACCAAATCCATCTGAATACTTAAGTTGTCCACCTACACATACTGTAAAAAATGTCCTACCATGAAAAGAGTTAAAAAAAGAAATAATTTTGTTTTTGTAACATCCATATATGCTATTTGAATAATATCTAGCTAATTTTAAAGCAACTTCATTTGATTCAGCACCTGAATTAGAAAAAAAAACTCTAGAAGAAAAATTAGTTGTACTCGTTAATCTTTTTGCAAGTTTGATAGCTGGTTCATTAACAAATAAGTTACTTACATGCCATAATTTCTTACTTTGTAATACTAAAGATTTCTCAACTAAAGGATTGCAATGACCTAACGAAGTTACTCCAATTCCACTAGAAAAATCAATATATTCTTTTCCTAACTGGTCAAAAATCCTACTTCCTCTACCATATACAGGAATAACTTCAGATGGAGAATAAAAAGGAATAATTAATTTCTTAAATATTTTTTTATCAATTTTTTTTATTTCTTTACCAATCATAAAACACCCTATCATTAAAAACTACAAAAATGTTATATTTAAAATATGAAAAATATAAAAATATTTATTTTTTGATTTATTAAATCAATTTAAATTTAAAAGTATTTAAAAAAAATGTTTTAAAAATAAACAGCTATTAAAAAAAAGATTTAAACATTTTTTATTATTTAACGGGAAAATAATGACAAATAACAAAATATACCTAACAGGAATCAGTTTTTTATCTTATTTAATTACTGGAGCTTTAATTACAGTTACAGGAATCATGATGGAAAATATTGCAAAATGTTTTCATATTTCAATTTCACATATAAGTCATATCTTTACATTTTTAAACTTTGGAATTTTAATTTCAATTTTTTTAAATGCATGGTTGATAAAAACAATACCAATGAAAAACCAATTACAACTAGGATTTTTATTGATGACTATGTCTATAGGAGGTTTAATTTATGGTAAAAATTTAATCATATTTTCAATCAGTATATTTTTTATGGGAATAGTCAGTGGAATTACTATGTCAATAGGAACTTTATTAATAACATATCTTTATCAAGGACAAAAAAGAGCCTCCGTTCTACTTATTACCGATTCATTTTTTAGTTTATCAGGAACTTTATTTCCAATAATAGCTTCATTTTTAATATCAATGAAAAAACCATGGTATTATATATATATAATTATTGATGTTATTTATCTAATAATATTTATATTGAGTTTAATAACAAAATTTCCAATTTTTTCAAATACAATCAAACAAAAAATAAAAAAAAAAAAACATTTACATCTAAAAACAAAAATTTGTTTAATACTATTATCAATCTCATCTACAATATATATATTAGGACAACTTAGTTTTATTTCTTGGATACCAGAATATATACATAAAATTATTAAACTAAATTCTATTAAACTGTCAGGAAAACTAGTTAGTAGTTTTTGGATGTCTTATATGATAGGGATGTGGTTTTTTAGTTTTTTGTTAAAATCTTTTGATTTACAAAAAATTTTATCTATGTTATCAGGAATTTCAACAATAATAATGTTTTGTTTTCTTCACTCTAAAAAAATCATAATTTTGAAATGTACAATAATAATTTTAGGTTTTTTTTCCAGTGCTATTTATACAATAATAATATCTTTAGCATCATTACAAATTAAAAAATTATCTACTAAAATAATTAGTTTAATCTTAACATGTGGTACAATTGGTTCAATGTTAACATTTATTTTTACTGGATATATCATAAGTAAAAAAGGAATTGTTATTTCCCTTTTAGTTTCTAATTTTTTATATTTTATTGTTTTTATTATTAGTATTATTTTATTTTTTTTTACTTGTCATAAAAAAAATAGCTAATTTTGATTAATAAAAATTTTTTAAAACTATTATTACGATTTTTTTTAATAATTTACTAATTGTAGTAGTAGTTAAATAATCCAATTGATTTATTTACTAAAGAAATAGTTTTTTGTGCTTTTATTTTTGCTTTTTTAGCTCCAGAAGCAGCAACCTCATATAAATAATCTTCATTTTTTCTAAAATCAAAAAATCTTTTTTGTAATAAAAACAATTTTTCAATAATAATTTCAGCTACTTCTTCTTTAAATTTCTTATAAGTAACATATTTATATTTCATTTCTAAATCTTTAATTTTAATTTTTGTTAATAATGACATTATATTTAATAAATTAGATATTCCCGTTTTGTTAGATTTATCATAATAAATTGCAGAAGGTCGTTCAGAATCAGTAACTGAATTTTTAATTTTCTTAAATATGGAGTCGCTATTTTCTAGCAAAAAGATAGTATTTTTTACATTTATATCTGATTTAGACATTTTTTTATTTGGATCTAACAAAGACATAATTTTTATGTTAGATTGAAAATTAATAGAAATTGGAGCAATAAATATATTTCCATATAAAGAATTAAAACGATGAACAAGCTTGTTAATAAGTTCTAAATGCTGTTTTTGATCTTCTCCAACTAAAATTTTATTTGATTTATATAATAAAACATCTGATGCCATTAAAATTGGATAATTTAACAATCCGGAATTAACACAATTGTTGTTCTTTAAAGATTTTTCTTTAAATTGAACCATTCTATTCAATTCTCCAATATATGAATAACAATTTAAAATCCAATTTAAATAAACATGTTCGTACACAGACGACTGAATAAAAATTGTACTTTTTTCAGGATTTGCACCTGCAGCTAAATAAAACGCCAATGTATCTAATATTGATTTCTTTAATTTAACAGGATCATTTCGAATTGTGATTGCATGTAAATCAGCAATACAAAAAAAACAAAAATAATCATTTTGAACTTCTTTAATATTTGATAATACTGATGTATAATTTCCTAAAGTCATCAATCCAGTGGGCTGCATAGCTGTAAACAAAGTTTTTTTTGCATTCATCTTTTATTCCATAAATATAAAATTTTTTTAAATAAAATTTTCAAAAATTAAATTTTATTGCTAAAAATTGAAATTTTTTTTAATTCTTTTCTCATAGAATCAATAACTAATTTATAGTTCTTAGAACCAAATAAAGATGATCCAATAATAAAAAAATCAGCTCCATATTTAGCAATTTTACCTATGTTATCTATTTTTATACCACCATCCACTGCTAGCAATACATTCATTCTTTTTTTATCAATTAATTTTCTAACAGAATTAATTTTATTTAAAGTAAATGGTATGAATTTTTGTCCACTAAAACCAGGATTAACAGACATCAAGAGAACAATATCTAATTTTTCCAAAGTATAATCAAGGTAATGTAATGAAGTGGTCGGATTAAAACTCAATCCTACCTTACAACCATATCCTTTAATTAAATTTATTGTATAATCCAAATGATGAGTAGCTTCAGGATGAAAAGTGATGAAGGTAGCTCCTGCATTAGCAAACATAGGTATAAATTTATCAACTGGATAGGTCATTAAATGTACATCAATTGGAACATTTTTATTAAAATTACGAATTGACTTTAAAATATCAGGTCCAAAAGTTAAATTTTTTACATAATGTCCATCCATAACATCAAAATGAATGACGTCTCCTCCAGAAGACAACGATTCATTTATTTCTTCTCCTAATTTAATAAAATCAGCAGACAAAATTGAAGGAGCCAAAAAATAGTTTTTCATTTTTTTTTCTTCACTCAATTTAAAACATAATATAGTTAAATTGTTTAGTTCAATAATTAAATTTAAAAAGAATAATTTATGTAAAAATAATTTATCTATAAATGTTTTATAGAAAAGGAGCCATAAAAAGTTTACAGAAAAAAATTATAGATATTAATTTTAGTTAAAATTGACACCTTTTCATTTTAATAAGTTTATTATTTTTTAAAAAATACCTTAAAAATTTTTTCAAAATTATTAAAAAATTTTAATTTTTTGTTTTTAAAAAAAATGATTTTATTGACAATCTTTAATAGCTGATAAAATTATATTTTTATCAACTCCTGATTGAACTTTTGCTTTTCCTATTGCAATAGGCAAAATTAATCTTACTGTACCTAAAATAACTTTTTTATCTCTCATAATATATGGAAGATAAGAAGAAGGTGGCATATTTTTAGGTCCTTTAGTCGGCAAACCTACTCTGTTTAACAAATTAACTATTCTTTTCATATCATCTTTCTTTAATAATCCTAAAATTTCAGAAGTACGAGCTGCCATAACTATTCCAACAGACACAGCTTCTCCATGTAACCAATTTCCATATCCGGAATGAGATTCGATTGCATGCCCATAAGTATGTCCTAAATTTAATAAAGATCTAATATTCGATTCCCTTTCATCTAAAGAAATAATATGAGATTTAATTTCACAACATCTTTTAATACAATAAGTGATTTCCTTTTCTTTTAATAACAATAGAGAATGTAAATTCTCTTCTATCCAAGTAAAAAATGTTTTGTCAAATATAATTGCATATTTAATAGTTTCTGATAAACCAGATATTAACTCTGAAGTAGATAAAGTTTTCAAAAAATCTAAATTAATAATAACAGAAGACGGTTGCCAAAATGTTCCGATCATATTTTTTCCTAAAATATGATTTACTCCAGTTTTTCCTCCTACTGAAGCATCTACTTGAGACAAAAATGTGGTTGGTATTTGAATAAAACGAATACCTCTTTGATAAATAGAAGCAGAAAAACCAGTTATATCTCCTATAACTCCTCCACCAAGAGCTATTAAAGTTGTATCTCTACCATGTTGGTTTTCTAAAAGAGCAGATATTATTACTTCCATTTCATTTATGGTTTTATATTGTTCACCATCTGATAAAATTACTTGATCTACTTTTATTCCAGATCTTCTTAATTGATATAAAACTTTGTCCTTCCATAAATTAGCTAATGTTTTATTTGTAACAAGCATAGCTTGTTCACCTGATTTTAAAGGAAAAAAAATCCCATCTGTTTCAAACAAATTAGATCCAATAACAATTGGATATGTTCTTTTTTTTAAAATTACGTTAATCTTTTCCACAATAATTTCTATTACACCTATTATATTTTACTATATAAAATATGATTATTTTTTATCTAGAGACTGCACAATAAAATATGCAACAGATCTAGCACTTTTATGATCCGTGCTAATCGTCATATCTGCAATTTCTTCATACCATGGATTTCTCGAAATTGCTAAATTTTCTAAAATAGTTTGTATAGAATCAGAACTATTTATTTTTTGCAATAAAGGTCTTTTTTTATCTTTTTGAGTACGTACTAGTTGTTTTTCAATACTAGTTTTCAAATATACTACAATTCCCCTTCCAGAAAGAAAATTTCTAGATTCTTTTTGTATAATTGAACCTCCACCAGTTGCAAGTACAATTCCTTGCTTTTTTGTCAATTCATTAATGATCTTTTTTTCTCTTTCCCGAAACCCAGCCTCTCCTTCTAAGTCAAATACCCAACTAATATCAACTCCTGTACGATTTTCAATTTCTTGATCAGAATCATAAAAATCCATATTTAACTGTTGTGCTAAATAACGACCAATAGTACTTTTACCAGCTCCCATAGGTCCAATTAAAAAAATATTTCTTTTTTCTGCCATATATTTGATTATCTAATCCGCGAATGATATCTAGACTAATAAAAATTATTTTTTAAAATCAAAAAAAAATAAAACCTACAAAAATATAAAATCAATAACTATTAATCTAATTTTTTATACAAAAACATTTTTTATGTTATTGTCTATTAGTTATGAAAATCTTTTATTAAAATTTTAAAAGAAATTAAATATAAAATTAAATATTTATAAATTTAAAAAATACTCAATTTGTTGTAATATTAACACATTCTTAAAATAGATCTAAAAAAAAAGCATTTTTTTTTTAATTTATTCATTAATCTATAATAAAAAATATATATTTTTATTGAAATATTTTTTATAATTTAAGTATAATACTTTATTAATAAAAAAAATTTGAAATTCAAATAAAATTTCTTCTAACAAAATTATTTCTTTTTAAACTAATTAAACTTTAATCTTAATTAATTTAATAATATTTATATTATTTTAAAAAGGTGAGGTGTCCGAGAGGATTAAGGAGCACGCCTGGAAAGCGTGTATACGAAAATAAATTCGTATCAAGGGTTCGAATCCCTTTCTCACCGAAATAGACATCAATTTTCTAATTAGAAATTTAAATGATTATATTTATCATTCAATAAAATTGAATCTAAAGCTAATAAAATTATCTTATCAAAGCTTACTATTCTCTTTAAAGTAGAAATTTTTTTTTTTTTTAAAACATGATCTGAAACTAAGAGAATAGAAACGGATCTAATACCTAATAATGAAGACAAACCATATAATCCAGCTGTTTCCATTTCTATCCCTAAAATATTTCTTTTTTTCATTAAATCTATTCTTTGCTTATCTTTATAAAAATAAAATAAATCAGTACTAAATATATTTCCTAAAAATAACTTCAAATTCATTTTTTTTGCAGATCTAACTAAATTTAATACCAAATTAAAATCTGCTATTGCTGAAAAATCATAATTCTCAAATAACAATCTATTAACATTAGAATCTGTACAAGCTCCTAATCCAATTATTGGATCAAATAAATTTATATCGTTTCTCAGTGCACCGCAAGTACCCAACCTAATAATTTTATTAACTTTATAAACATCTACTAGTTCCTGAACATAAATCAAACAAGAAGGCAACCCTATTCCGTGTCCTACTACTGATATTTTTTTTTTTTTATAAATACCAGTATATACTAACATAGATCTTACACTGCTTACTAAAACCGAATTTTCTAGATACCTTTCTGCAATATACTTTACTCTAATTGGATCACCCGACATCAATACTACATTTGATATACTATCTTTTTTTGCAATTATGTGAGGAGTATTCATTTATAATTTTCCAAAATGATAAACAATTTGTATTTTAAAATCTAATTTTAAAAATTTTATAATATGCTAGTACCATAATTCATTTTAGATATTCCAAAATATTTTGATATGGTCTGAGAAATATCTGAAAAAGTTTTTCTATGTCCTAAAAATTTATTTTCTATGTTTTGTTTATAAAACAATATAGGAATATATTCTCGAGTATGGTCCGTCCCTTTCCAAGTTGGATCACAACCATGATCTGCTGTTATTATCAATAAATCATTTTTTTTCAAAATATTTAATATACGTGGTAAATTATAATCAAAATACTCCAAACCTTTTGCATAACCAGACACATCTCTTCTATGTCCCCATAAAGAATCAAAATCTATAAAATTAGCAATAACAATAGAATTTTTTTTACAAGATTTTATAGATCTAATAGTTTCTCTAAAAGATTCAGATAAATTTTTAGTCGTCGTTGAATTAGTAATACCTACTCCAGAAAAAATGTCCGATATCTTTCCAATTGCATAAACCGAACCTCCTTTTTCAAGAATTAATTTTTCTAATACTGTCTTTTTATTTATAGTAATTGAAAAATCTTTTCTTTTTTCAGTACGTTTAAAATTTATTGGATTAGTTCCTATAAACGGACGAGCAATTACTCTAGCTATATTAATTTTATTTTTATCTAAAATAAATCTTATGTTTTTACAAAGATTGTAAAGATTATCCAATCCATATTCTTGTTCATGACAAGATACTTGAAATACAGAATCTGAAGAAGTATAAAAAATAGGTTTTTTTGTCAGCAAATGTTCAACTCCTAATTTCTTTATTATTTCTGTTCCTGATGCATGACAGTTTCCTAAAAACCCAGATAAATTACTACTAGTAATAATTTCGTTTAATAATAATTCAGAAAAACTATTGTTTATTTGGTCAAAATAACACCATTCTTTAAATATGGGAACACCAACAATTTCCCAATGACCAGAGAAAGTATCTTTACCTTTAGAAACAGAAGAAGAATATGCATAACAACCTTTTATTACATTTGTTTTTAATATACCAAAAGGATAATTTCCAGTAATTTTTTTAAATATTTCACCTATTCCTAAAGACATTAAATTAGGTATTGAAAGAACACCTGATCTTCCACCATGATTAGCATGTTCTAAAAAACACATTTTAGCTATATTTCCAAATGTATTTGCTCCATAGTCTCCAAATTTATAAGAATCTCCACAAGAACCAATACCAAAAGAATCTAATATAATTAAAAATACTCTTTTCATAAAAATTTCCCAATACTATAAATCATTCTTAATTAAAAAAATAATTTTAAAAAGTTAAAATTTTTTTCTAAAATTTTTTAAAAATTATTTCTAGATTTTTATTAATTATTATTTTTAACTAGTTACTTCATATATTAAACAACTTGTATCATCAAATGCTAATTATGTAACGTTGTTATTTTTAAAATTAACTTTTTCAAGCTATTTCAAAAAATCTATCTTATAAAAACCATGTTTAATTGTTTAAAACACTATTTCTATTTGATAACCAATTTATAATCGGATCAGTATTACGTTAAATTGTAACCTTTAAAATATTCTTAAAATTATACAATTATTTTACATTAGTTTAAAAATTTGTATTGATACTTCTTCAGACACTTGAACTATAAATTCTTTGAAAACTATTTTTTTAATTGAATCATTCAAAGAAACAAAATGAAAATCTTCTAAAAAAAAATTAAAAACATCTAACATTTTACTTTTTTATCCTTGAGTAAAAATATTTACTATTTTTATAAAATTATGATTTTAAATTCCAATAACAATTCTAAAATATACTATTTTATGATTTTTTTTCTTTTTCTAAACAATAAAAAATCGTTATTTAAAATAAAAAATTTATCAGTTCTAATTTCCTTTAATTTTGTAACTAAAAAGTACATTCCAGATACAAGTCTTAAAAAAATAACTCATCTCTACGTCTTAAATTCATATTTTTTTTATTTTTTTAAAATAAATCTAGAAAAATTTTTTCACTAGCAAATTCAATATAAACATTGCTTTTTTTTAAAAAAAGGAACGTTTTTTATTAGAAAATAAAACATAAAACAAATACCAGTTAAATGTAATGTGCTGCTAAAAAAAAAGAATTTTTATTCCAATTCAATTTTATTTAATAAAAAATTGTATTAGTTCCTTATGTATCTATTTTATTAAAAATAATTTAATATAAAAACATTACTTAATAATGTTACTTTCATTAATTTCTTAGTATAAAATTTTAAAACTTGTGAATAATTAATAATTATTAAAATAAAAATCTACTGTAATTAAAATTTAATATGTATTTTTAGAATAATCTTCTTGACCTGGAATATCTAGCAAATTTATTACATATTTCCCATAAAAAAATTATATTACTAAAGTGCTAATAGCAATATCTCTTTTTTGTTCAATTTTTATCTAATTAAATTTTAAATCTCTATCAATTTTTTTTTTATTAAAAATTGGAACAACAAATTATATTTTCCAATAATAAAATTTTTAAGTAACTATTTTATCTTTCCTAAACTGGGATAAGAAACAATAGCAAAAGTTTTTATCTTATCTATTTTAAAAAAATCCTTTTCACATGTTTTTTATGTCTTGAATATCTCGTTTTATTTTAAATAAATAGAATTATGTACTATAATAAAAAACGTTTTCACCAAAAAAAATCAATATTAATTTAAATCAACTAATTTGAAAAACTTTCATTGTTTCTTTTTTATAAACTATTAAAATTGATCTTATTAATAATTTTAATTTATTGATTTTTTAAAATAATCAAAAAAAAATGGAAAAAATATGAAAAAAAAAAACATATACATAGCATATACAGGAGGTACTATTGGTATGAAAAAATCAAAGAATGGATATGTTCCTATTTCTGGACATCTGCAAAAACAAATAGCTGAAATGCCAGAGTTTTATTCTTCTGAAATGCCTATTTTTACTATCAAAGAATATCAACCTATTATAGACTCCTCAAACATAACCCCTAAAGAATGGAAAATAATTGGAAATGACATCAAAAAAAAATACCATAAATATGACGGTTTTATAATATTGCATGGAACAGATACAATGGCTTATACAGCTTCAGCATTATCATTCATATTAGAAAATTTACAAAAACCAATTATAATAACTGGCTCTCAAATACCTTTATCTGAAATTAGATCTGATGGAAGACAAAACTTGATAAATGCTCTATTTTTAGTAACTAATTATCCAATAAATGAAGTAACTTTACTTTTCAACAATAAATTATACAGAGGAAATAGGACTACTAAAAAAAATACAAATGGATTTGATGCATTTGATTCTCCAAATCTAGCTCCATTGTTAGAAATAGGAATTAGTATTAACTATTCTAAAAAACTTTTACTAAAGAATAAAATAAATAAAAATACAATAAAAATAAACAAAATTAATTCACAACCAATTGGATTACTTAGAATTTATCCAGGAATTTCTTTTAACATTATAAAATATTTCTTATTACAACCAGTAAAAGCAATCGTTTTATGTTCTTATGGAAGCGGTAATGTTCCACAAAAAGAAGAATTTTTTACAGGACTAAAACAAGCACTAGAAAAAGACATAGTAGTCATTAATTTAACTCAATGCATGCATGGAAAAGTTAATATGAATAAATACGCTACAGGAAGCTATCTTTCTGAAATAGGTGTCATCAGTGGATATGATTTAACAATCGAAGCAGCTTTGGCAAAGTTATATTTTTTATTAAGTCAAAATTTATCTAACAAAATAATAAAAAAAAAAATGCAAAAAAATCTCAGAGGAGAACTTACAAAAAAATAAGAAAAATTTTAAATAAATTTTTCTAAAAAAAATTCAAATTACTTTACAAAACAACTTTTTAACAAAATTATTTTTTTTAATTAAAATAAGAATGATTTCCAGAAATATGATTAGTAACATCTTCTACAGATTTTATTTCAGGAAACGATAAAATTATTTTCTTTTCAATACCATCTTTTAAAGTTAAAGAAACCATAGTACAACCATTACATCCACCAAAAAATCGTACTTTTGCTACTCCATTAGGACTAATTTCAACTAATGAAACTTTTCCTCCATGTGATAATAATTGAACATTTATTTCCTCTTCTATAAATTTTTCTAATTTACGATATAAAGGACTAAATTCACTATTTTCATTCTTCCTCTTTATATTAGGAGCTTTCAAAGTTAATCTAGTTTCTAATTTATCTTCTAATAAATCAATTTCAGAATCCTTTAAATATTCTAAAAATATAGTTCTAATATAAACCATAAATCCATTGTAGTAAAAAATTTTAAAATCTTTTCTTTCATTTTTCTTATCCATGAAAAAAGCAACTTTTCCTTCTGCATTAATAGTTCCTGCATTTTCTACAAAAACTGTAATTTGAGTTCCTTTTTTTTCTGACAACAATAATTTTCTAAAATATTTTTGAGCTTTTGTTGAAATATAAATCATAATTTTCATCAAGTATAAAAAAATTAATTCATTTTAACTGATCAAGTTCTTGTAAATCAAGAAAATATTTTTTATTAATAAAAATTTTTTAAAATATTTAAAAAAAATGTAAAAAAATTAAAATAACAAATAAAAATTTTTTTAAATTCTAACCTTTATAAAAAATACTATTTTTTTGTTAACATAATATCATTATTATTAATAATAATAATTTTGTTAATTTTAAAGCTAATACAATTTAAGAAAAAAATAGAATAGAAATTTCTATTCTATATTTTTTTTGTTTTTTTAAAAAGGAATTTCTTCATCAAAATCTAAAGGATCTAAAATATCTTTCTCTGTTTTTTTATCTTTAGAATCATTAATTGTATTTTCTGATAGAGGATTATCATCTTCTGTTTTTTTATCTCTATTGTTTTTAATCTTTTCAAAACTATGAGTAGATGTACTACTATTATTAGATAAATTTCGACCACCTAACATTTGCATAGTTCCTGACATATTTACAATAATTTCTGTAATATATCTCTCAAATCCATTCTGATCTTGCCATTTTCTAGTCTGAAGTGAACCTTCAATATAAACTTGAGAACCTTTTCTCAGATATTCTCCTGCAATTTCTGCTAATTTCCCAAATAAAACTACTTTATGCCATTCTGTTTTTTCTTTGGATTCACCTGTATTTTTATCCTTCCAAATATCAGAAGTAGCTATATTAATATTTGTAACAGCATTACCATTAGACATATAACGTACTTCAGGATCTTGTCCTAAATTACCAACTAAAATTACTTTATTAATTCCTCTACTTGCCATAACAAATTACTCCAAAAAATAAAAATTAAATATCAACTATTAACAAATCAATAACTTTATTAAACTTATGTATAATACATTATAATACAAATAGTAAAATATCTCTTAAAAAAAATCTATGAAAAAATAAACATAAAATCTTTGATAAATCTTAAAATGATGTTTTAAAAAAATCTACTTTCTATATTTTCATAAAAAACTGAAAATAAAAATTTATAAATTCCAATAATGGTATTAAAAAAAATTTGATTTCATCAAATGCTTCTTTTTTAAATTTCTTAAATGTAAAATAGGAAAAACAATAATTAATTTTTAAAAATTAAAATAGTGAAAAATCAACATCAAATTATTTAGATAATATCTATTTTCATTATTAATATACTTTTCTTAACCTTAAAAACAAAAATTTTGATATTTATCTAATATGGCAGACAAAAACCTAAAAAAAATAATCGAAAAAAAATATATAACAAAAATTCCTCCTCATTCTATAGAAGCAGAACAATCAATATTAGGAGGATTAATGTTGGACAATGATCAATGGGATATAGTGACAGAAAATATAGTAATAGAAGATTTTTTTAGCAAAGCACATCAAATAATATTTCACGAAATGAAATGTTTATTTGATTTAAAAAATCCCATTGATCTAATTACTTTATCTGAATCATTAGAACAGAAAGGAGAACTGGAAAAAGCAGGAGGTTTTGCATATTTAGCTGAATTATCAAAAAACACTCCAAGTACAGCTAACATCGTCGCGTATGCAAATATAGTAAGAGAAAGAGCTATAATTAGAGAAGTAATCAAAATAAGCAATGAAGTTATCTCTTCTGCATATCAAACAAAAGGAAAAAACAGCACTGAATTATTAGATTATGCTGAATCTAAAATATTTAAAATCACAGAAAAAAGATCGAAGAAAGAATCAGGTCCTAAAAATATCGAAAAAATACTTGATAGTACCTTATCTAAAATAGAAAAATTATTTTCTAATTCCTATGATGGAATTACTGGAATTAATACAGGATATCATGATCTAAATAAAAAAACTTCTGGTCTACAGCAATCTGATCTTATAATCATTGCAGCAAGACCTTCAATGGGAAAAACTACTTTTGCAATGAATTTATGTGAAAATATTTCAATGTTATACGATAAACCAGTACTAATTTTTAGTCTCGAAATGCCAAGTGATCAAATTATGATTAGAATGTTATCATCACTATCTAGAGTCCATCAAACTAAAATAAGAACAGGACAATTAAATGATGAAGATTGGTCAAGAATTTCAGGAACAATAAATATTTTATTAAAAAAGAAAAACATTTACATTGATGATTCTTCAATTTTAACTCCAAGTGAAATCCGATCAAGAGCAAGAAAAATATATCGAGAAAATCATGGTCTTAGCGTAATTATGATCGATTATTTACAATTAATAAAAGTGCCTTATTTTTCAGATAACAGAACACTAGAAATTGCAGAAATTTCTAGAATGTTAAAATCTTTAGCTAAAGAACTAGAAGTTCCAATAATTGCTTTATCTCAACTAAATAGATCACTAGAACAAAGATCCGACAAAAGACCTATTAACTCAGATCTTCGAGAATCTGGATCATTAGAACAAGATGCAGATTTAGTAATTTTTATTTATCGAGATGAAATATATAATAAAGATAGTGATTTAAAAGGTACAGCAGATATAATAATTGGAAAACAAAGAAATGGACCTACAGGTACAATACGTTTAACATTCAATGAAAATTGGTCTAGATTTGATAATTATTCCGAAACAAAATATACAGAAGAATAAAAATACTTTTAAAAAAAAATATTTTATATTATAAATATATAAAAATATATAAAAATATAAAAATATAAAAAATAAAAATGACTATTTTAGCTTTTGACTTTGGTACTAAAAATATAGGTATAGCTATTGGACAAAAATTTACATATACTGCAAGACCATTAACATCCATTACCTCTCAAAGAGGAATTCCTAATTGGACTAATTTAAAAAAAATATTTTTAGAATGGAAACCTATTTGCGTAGTTGTAGGATTGCCTTTAAACATTGATGGTTCTAAACAGAGAATAACATATCAATCAGAAAAATTTGCCAGACAAATAAAAAAAAAATTCAATATAGAAGTATACTTACATGATGAAAGACTTAGTACAATAGAAGCAAAAAATCTAATTTTTAAAAGAAAAGGATATAAATTTCTAAAAAAAAAATTTATCGATTCTCAATCAGCAGCTGTAATTTTAGAAAGTTGGTTATCAATATAAAAAATGAAAAAATTACCTCCTCTTAGTTTATATATTCACATACCTTGGTGTATAAAAAAATGCCCATATTGTGATTTTTCTTCATTTCAGATGAAAGAAAAAATACCAGAAAAAAAATATATTAATCACTTAATAAAAGATTTATACAATGATCAAAAATATTTTTTAGACAGAGAAATAAAAACAATTTTTATCGGAGGTGGTTCTCCTAGTTTATTTTCTGAAAAAGGAATTCAATTTTTGATAAATAAAATAAAAGAAAATGTTTCTTTATCTACAAATGCTGAAATTACAATTGAAGTTAATCCAAATCAAACAGAAAGTAATAAAATTATAAATTATTTAAATACAGGAATTAATCGAATATCAATAGGAATACAAAGTTTTGATTCTAAACTACTAAAAAGTATTGGGAGAATTCACAATTCATATGATACTAAAAACGTAATTAATCAACTTATAAAAATTCCGAAAATAAATTTCAATATAGATTTAATGTATGGACTTCCTAATCAATCCATAAAACAAGGAATATTAGATCTAAAAACAGCAATTAATTTTCATCCAAAACACATTTCTTGGTATCAATTAACAATTGAACCAAAAACATTGTTTTTCTACAAAAATCCTAAGTTACCATCAGAAGAATCCTCTTGGAAAATTTTACAAGAAGGAAAAAAAACACTAAAGAAATTCGATTATAAACAATATGAAATTTCGTCTTATTCAAAAAAAGGATACCAATGTCAACATAATTTGAATTACTGGCAATATGGAGATTATTTAGGAATTGGATGTTCAGCTCATAGCAAAATAACAAAAAAAAATGGAGATGTTATTAGAATAATAAAAAAAAACAAAATTAAAAAATACATGGAAGAAAAATACTACATTAAAAAAATAGAAGTAATAAAAAAAAAAAAAAGAGTTTTTGAATATTTTGTTAATAATTTTAGATTATTTAAATCAATATCTAAAAAAAATTTTTATGAATTTACTGGAATAAAACCTAAAACTATAAGTTGTAAAATTAATGAAGCAAAAAAGAAAGGATTTTTAAATGAAACAAAAAAATACTGGTACACCACAAATAATGGAAAATTATTTTTAAACGACTTATTAGAAATATTCTTATAAAATAAGAAAAATTATTTTTTACAAAAAACTAAATGAAAAATTTTATTTCCTTTTTTAATTCCTTTTTTTTCAAATTTAGTTAAAACTCTACGAGAAGAAGAATCGCTGACATAATTTCTACTTTTAGATAAATCAATATAACAATCTAATAATTTTACATTTTGTAAAATCTTAAAAAAATAATTTTCACAATCTGTAATTATATATAATATTCCTCCAACATCTAATTTTTTATGTACAATTTTTAAAAATTTTTCTTGAACGATTCTTCTTTTATGATGTTTCCTTTTTGGCCAAGGATCTGGAAAAAATAATCTGATTTCAGATAATTCATAATCTTTAATCATATCAAACAGTACATCTAAAGCATTAAAATAAATAATTCTTATATTTTTTAAGTTCAAATAATTTATTTTTTTCAATATATTTCCTATACCAGGAAGATATAGTTCTATTCCTAAAAAATTTTTATTTGGATGTTCAATTGCAGAATTAATTAAAGATTCTCCGTTTCCAAAACCAATTTCTAATATTATTGGTTTCAATCTACCGAATATTTTTAACCAGTCAACATAAATTTTTTGATATTTTAATCCAAATAATGGATAATATTTTTCTATTGCTTTCTTCTGTAATAAACTAATTCTATATCTACATGAAGTAAAAATATTTAAATTAAATTTACGTTTCATTTTTTTAAAACTATTTTTTTTTCTTTCCATAAAAATCAACTAATTTAAACAAAAAAAAGATAAAAGTTTAAAATTAAAAATTTAGAATATATGAATGACTCAAACAAAATTTCACAACTAATAATTAATTGGTTTCACAAATATGGAAGAAAAAAACTTCCTTGGAAAATTAAAAAAAATATATATAAAACATGGATATCAGAAATTATGTTACAACAAACAAAAGTAAAAACTGTTGTACCTTATTATTTGAAATTCATAAAAAAATTTCCCACAATTAAAAAACTATCTAAAGCATCGTTAGATGAAATTTTATTTTTATGGAGTGGACTAGGATATTATAATAGAGCAAAAAACATATTTTTAACAACAAAAATAATAAAAGAAAAATATAATTATAAATTTCCAGAAGATTTTTTTCTACTTATACAATTACCAGGAATTGGAAAATCTACAGCTGGAGCTATTTTATCCTTTTCCAAAAATTTTTTTTTCTCTATTTTAGATGGTAACGTAAAAAGAATACTATCTAGATGTTTTTCAATTAAAGAAGAAATAAATAAAAGCCAAACTCAAAAAAAATTATGGAAAATGATAAATAGAATTACACCAATTTATCACACTGATAAATTTAATCAAGGAATAATGGATTTAGGTGCAAAAATTTGTACTTATAATGAACCATCTTGTATAATTTGCCCAATAAAAAAATTATGTTTATCTTACAAAAACAAAGAAGTAAGTCAATATCCAAAAAACAAAAAACTAAAAAAAATATCTAAAAAAATTGTTTTTTTACTACTTTGTAAAGAAAAAAAAGTATTTTTAAGTAAAATAGAAAAAAAAAAAATTTGGACAAATTTATTTTCTTTTCCTGAATTTCAAAACGAAAAAAAAATGTTCTGTTGGATTAAAAAAAACAATGTAACATATAAAGAGGTTGTTTATCTAGAAAAATACAAATTTCAATATACAAAATATAAAATAACTGCAAAACCAATATTAATACATATATTACATAAAAAATTTAAAACTTTCGAAAAAAAAAATATATGGTATAATATAAATTCAAAAAAAAAAATTGCAATTCCTACACCAATAAAAAAAATATTGAAAAAAATAGATAAAAAATTAAACATAACATAAATTATATGAACAAAACCATTTATTGTGTTTACCTAAAAAAAAAATCTAAAGGACTTAAAAAAAGAGTTTATCCTGGAATTCTAGGTGAAAAAATTTATAAAAATATTTCTGAACTAGCATGGAATATTTGGATAAAACATCAAACAATTTTTATCAACGAAAAAAAATTAAATATGTTAAAAAAAGAAGATAGAAAAATTTTAGAAAATGAAATGAAAAAATTCTTATTTAAGAAGCTATTTATCTAATTTAAATAAATTTTTTTTTTAATAAAATTCATATATTCTAATAAATCATTTAATAATAAACAAATTCGATCATCTTTTCGATATTTTTGTAATAAAGAAAAAATTTTTTTACGATATTCAAATAATACAATTGGATTAATAAAAACTTTACATTTATTTTCCCAAAGTAACTTTTCATCTTTAGTTAAAGATTTAGGATAATTTCTTCCTTTAAAGTTTAAAAGTAGATTATTAATTCTTTTACTTTTAAATTTTAATTTTTTTAATTCTAAAAAATTAGACGTAGATTGAATTACGTTCATAGCATTTTTTTCAGAATAACTAAGAAAAGAATCATACAGACTTAAATCAATGTTAAATTTTTTATTTTTAAAGTTCTTTTTATTAAAAAAGCTTTTTCTTTTTAGAAAAAAATTTAAAATTTTTTGTCTTAAAAAATAAATATTTTTACTTAAATTTTTAAAATTCGAATAATATTTTTCTTTATTTATTTTCAAACGAAAAAAATCAATGTTTCTTAAAACTGATCTTGGAACTAATACAGGACATCGATTAATATGTAAAAAATTAATACCTAAAGAAAAAAAATCATCTAAAGTCCATTTATCCATCTCAACGTTTTTAAAAAAATTTAATAAAGTAGATATCTTTTTTGAAAGATCAAAAAATACTAAAACATTTTTATTTTCAGGATGAAAAAAAAATATTGATATTAAAGAAACAAAATTTCTTTCTATACCAAAAATACTAGATATATATACAAATAAATTGATTTTTGTATCATTTATTAATGATAAAATATTTTTTTTAGTTTTATAAAAAAATAAAAAATCTAAAAGTTTTTTCTTTTTCTTTTTCAATAACTTCATTAGTTCTATACATGCAATAACATCAGATAAAGCATCATGAGCATTTAAATGAAAAATTTTGTTCTTTTTAGTTACTCTATCTAAATTAAAAACAAAATTTCCAACTTTATTTTTTGGCCAATTTATTCCATCAGGTCTTAAAACAAAAACAGCCCTTAAAACATTTATTATATCCCATCTAGAATTATTGTTTTTCCATGACCATTCATATGGATCAAAAAAATTTCTATAAAACAAATTTCTAGTCATTTCATCGTCAAAACTTATGTTATTATAACCTAATATACAAGTATTACTTTTTTTAAAAATATTAAATATTTTCTTAGCAAAAATATGTTCAATATAGCCTTTTTTAGAAATAGTAATTTGAGGAGTTATTCCAGTTACCAAAACTGATTCTGGATTAGGTAAATAATCTATAGGTGGGGTACAGTATAATACTTTTTGTTTTTCTATCAATTCAAAATTTAAATCAGTACGAATACAAGAAAATTGTGCTATCTTATCTAGTGCAGTGTCTAACCCAAATGTTTCATAATCATAAAAGAGAAAATATTTAGTAAAAGTCATTAATATATTTATATATATTTATATAATTTAAAAATCTAAAAAAAATTTAATAATTTTTCCTCCTCCGACTGGGATCGAACCAGTGACATACGGATTAACAGTCCGCCGTTCTACCAACTGAACTACAGAGGATTGATTCTTAATCATATCAACTTTTTTTTTAAAAGTAAAGTTCGTTTTTTATACTTAAAAAAAAATAAGAATTTTTAAAATAAAATCAAAAGATTACTAGCTTATTGCATTGAATTGTTTTAAAATAAGTTCTTATTAAAGGCCCCTTAGCTCAGTGGTTAGAGCAATCGACTCATAATCGTTTGGCCGCTGGTTCAAATCCAGCAGGGGCCAGAAATAAAAAAAATAAAAAATATGAAATCATCTTTTTTAAAATTGTTATTAGGATTTTTAGTTTATGTTAGACTTTAAAAAAGAATTTATAGATTTTTCATTAAAAAAAAAAGCATTAAATTTCGGGAAATTTACATTAAAATCTGGAAGAAAAAGCCCGTATTTCTTTAATACATCTTCTTTTTATACGGGAAACGATATAGAAAAATTAGCTTATTTTTATTATTGTGCAATTATAAAATATAAATTAAAATTTAACCATTTGTTCGGATTAGCATATAAAGGTGTTCCACTAATAGTTGCAATTTCTATTTTTTTAAAAAAAAAAAAAAAAATAGACGTATCTTTTTCCTTTAATAGAAAAGAACAAAAACTATACGGAGAATGTGGATATATTGTAGGAAAAAAAAAAAACAACAAAGAAAAAACCATTCTAATAGATGACGTTATAACTTCCGGTAGTTCAATAAAAAAATCAATTCAAAAACTAAAAAACAACAATATTTTAGCTACAATAGTAGCATTCGATAGAAAAGAAATAGATGATAATAATGCTCTTAAAAAAAAAAAAATAAGAGATCAATTTTCTTTTCCTATATATTCTATCATAACAATAAAAGATCTAATTAAATTCATTATAGAAGAAAAAAAAATGTTAATTTACTTAGATCAATTAATTAATTACAACATTTTATGTGGAACTGAAAAAATTAATATTTAAACAATAAATATTAATTTTTAAATCAATATCATTAATTTAAATTTTAAAAATTTGAAAAAAAAAAAAATAACCCCATATAAGATAATGGAAATGAAAAAATTTTTTTTAAATACTTTAATGTCTTTTTATTATGAAAATTAAATTAAAATAATAAGAGGTAATTATATGTCTTATAATTCTTTTTCTTTAATTCCAGGATACAATCATAATATATTTTCTGAAAGATTTGATCAAATAGATAAAATGTTTAGTACAATTACCGGAGAAAATCCAATCTCTGATATTCCTATGTATAATTTATATCAAAAAGACAAAAATTGTTATCAACTAGAAATTAGTACTCCTGGTTATCATGAAGAAGAATTAGATATTTCAGTACAAAATAATCAAATTTCAATCACTGGAAAAAAACATAAAAAAGAAATAGAAAAAAAAATAAAATATATACATAAAGGAATTAAAAACCAAAACTTTTCAATCAAATTTAATTTAAACTATAAAATCAAAGTAAATAAAGCAAAAATAAAATTAGGAATTTTAGTTATTCAATTTGAATACAAAATTCCAGAAGAAGAAAAACCTAAAAAAATAAAAATAGAAAATAAAGATTCTAAAAACAAAATTTCTAAATTTTAGTTTTAAAATATAAAAAAAATTTTTTTAGTTATTATTTATACAATTTTAGAGATTTTAAAAAACAAATTCTACTATTCCTTTTAAAAAACTATTTAGGAATAGTAGTACTAAAATAAAATTAAAAAAATTATAGTTTATTAAAACTATGATTTCATTTTATTCCAGAATGACCGAACCCTTTTTCTTTTCTATTGTTGTTATTTTCATTAAAAGAAGAAAATTTATTCACTTTGTTTAATTTAACTTTTATAATAGGTAAAAAAATCATTTGTGCTATTCTATCCCCTGGAAATAAAATAAATTTTTTATCAATATTACGATTCCAAACGGAAATTAATAGTTCACCTTGATAATCTGAGTCTATTAAACCAATTAAATTTCCTAAAACAATTCCATGGTTGTGTCCCAAACCAGATCTTGGTAAAATTACAGCAGTAATTTTAGGATCAGAAATATATATAGATATTCCAGTTTTAACCATAAAAGTTTTGTTAGGATAAATGACTTCTTTTTTTTCTATACAAGCTCTTAAATCAATCCCTGATGATCCATCAGTAGCATAACTAGGATATGGAATTTCTTTTCCTAATCTTGAATCTAATACTTTAAAATTAATTTTTTTCATGTACTTATCATATACTTTTTTTATAAAAAATATTTAAAAAATTTTTAGTAAATTATTAAATACTTTATATATGCTAATTTTCTGTTTTTTTTTAAATAACAAAAAAATCATAAAAACAATGTTTTTTAATTCATTTGTTTTTTTCTAAAACTTAAAATTTTTATAAATTATAAAAAATCATAACTATTAAATCTTAATAAACAATAAATAAAATTTTTTTATATAATTTAAATATTAATTATTAAAAATGTATTTTTGTTTCAAAGAAAATAAAAAAAAAACTAATTTAAAATGTTAATTATTAAATGTAAAACTTTTTAGTTATAAAATTTCCAAAAAATAATGATTTTTAAATTAATTTAATATTAATTAAAAACAATTAATATTAATTAAAAACAATAAAATAATAAAAATTATTATTTTTATTTTAAAAAATTTTTATTTTTTTTTCAGTAAAAAAAAACTATTTTAACAAAAAAAAAGAAGAAGAATAACTTAGTTTTTATATAAAAAATAAACTATGAATAAAAATGATGTATAGAAATACTTATTTTTAAAATTGTTTCACAAATTTTATCAAACATAGTTTTACATGTCCTTATTTCAATGAAAAATTAACAGTCTAATTGCTCTTATTTCTTAAAATTAAATAATAAATTTCATTTTTTTTAAAATATTCTACAAATATTATATAAAACTTTAAATTTTATTCTACTAAAATTTTTATTTTTGATGATAATTTATGATGAGGTTTAAAAATTACTTCATATTCTCCTAATTTTCTAATTTTCCCTTTTGTTAGTTTCAATTCATTTTTTTTCACAAAAAATCCAATTTTATTAATCTCTTTTAAAATTTCCTTGATTCCTATTGAACCAAATAATTTTCCATTTAATCCAGATTTAGAAATAATCTTAATTACTCCAATTTCATTTATTTCTTTTATTCTAGATTTAGCAATAAGAATTTCTTTTTTCAAATTTTCTAAAAATTTATTTCTTTCCATTTCAAATAATTTAATATTTTCTTTAGACCCTAAAATTGCTTTTTCTTTAGGAAACAAAAAATTTCTAGCATAACCTGGTTTTACATCAATTATACTTCCTTTTTTTCCTATATTTTTTATTTCTTCTAATAAAATTATTCTCATTTTAAAAACCTATGTTTTCTTTTATTTCATTATATTTTAAATTTTATTACTTATGACGATCAGTGTACGGAAGAAAAGATAAAAATCTGGCTTTTTTTATTGCCTTAGACAATTGTCGTTGATATTTAGATTTAGTTCCAGTAATCCTACTAGGAACTATTTTTCCACTTTCTGTAATAAAACTTCTTAAAATATCAATATCCTTATAATCAATTTCTTTTATTCCTTCTACCGTAAAACGACAAAATTTTTTTCTTCTAAAATAACGAACCATAATATATTATTCCTATAGGATCATTTTTAAAAAATTAATAAAACAAATATATTTATTTAAAAAAATTTAAAAATTTAAAAATTTATAAAAAAATTATGTGTTTTAAACAACGACAGAAGTTGTAATTCTTTTCTTAAAAGTATTTGATTCGTCTTGCATCGATTTTTTATTTTCTTTTTCTTTTTTTAAAATAATAGAAATATTAGATATAGGTTTTTTTACTACAGTAATTAAATTTCTAATTATTATATCATTAAAACGAAATTTTTCTTCCAATTTTTTTATTAAAAATGGATAAACTTCAATATTCATTAATAAATAATGTGCTTTATGTAAGTTATGTATTGTATAAGATAATTGTCTTCTACCCCAATCCTCTATTCGATGTATTTTACCATTATCTTTTAAAATCATACTCTTACATTCATTAATAAAAGCAAAAACTTTTTCACTATAATCTGGATGAATCAAAATAACAATTTCATAATTTCTCACTTTTAACATCACCCCTTACTTACAAAATCGAAAAAAATAAATTTATTATTATCATTCATAAAATATTAAATTTTTATGATTCATAAAATAGTAACTATTAATGATATAATACTAAATATTAAAACTCAATATAGTATTGAATGTTAGAATAAAGATATTTCATATATCAACTAAATAAAAAGTTATTTTTTTATAAAAATTATAAAATTCTTATAAAAATTTTTTTTGTTAAATGAACAAGCAAAAAAAAGTATTTTTCTATGAATTTAAAATTTATAAATTATTTTTCTAAGGTTACTTCTATTTTTTTATTTTCTAAAATTACTGCTATTATTTTTACAGAAACTAAATCACCTAAAGAATATTCTAATTTACTATGTTTCCCTGTTAATGTTATCTTTTTTACATCAAAAATATATTCATCCTCTCTTAAAGATGAAATATTCAAAAAAACATCTATTAAAAATTTTTCTAATCTAATTAATAATCCATATTTAGTGATGTTGATAATCATTCCCATATAAGAATTATTAATTTTATTTTTCATGAAATCACATTTCATCCAATCAATAACTTCTCTTACTGCTTCTTCTGCACGTTTCTCGTTATTAGAACAAACATTTCCCAATATTTTTATTTCTTCCCTAGAATAATGATATGAACCATCTAAAGAAGAAGAATATGTTCTTTTTTTATTTTTTCGTAATAAATATTTAATGGATCGATGTAACAATAAATCAGAATATCTTCTAATTGGGGATGTAAAATGAACATAAGAACCTAAAGACAAACCAAAATGACCTATATTTTCTATTCCATAAACAGCTGGTTTCATAGTTCTTAATAAAATCATTTCTATAAGAACACGATCTGATTTATTAGAAACTTTGTTTAAAATATTTTTATAATTTAATAAATTCAAATTATTTTCTTCAGGAAAAATTATATTAAATCTTTTAAATAATACAAGTTTTAAATAATCCATTTTCTCCAAATTAGGAATAGCATGTTCTCTGAATAAAACAGGTTCTTTGTTTTCTTTTACAAAAATAGCAGAAACTGTATTAGCTAATATCATACAAAATTCAACTAATTTATGAACACAATTTCTTTTTTTAATATTAATACTTATTAACTTAGAGTGTTTTCCTAAAATAAATTCAGGATCATTTGTATTAAACATTATTCTGTTTTTAAAAAATTTAGAATTTTTTAAAAAAATATATAATTTATTTAAATTGTTTAACTCATTCATTATTTTTTTATGTTTTTCAGACAAACAACTACTTTCTTTTTTCCATACTTGATATACTTCAGAATAATTTAATCTACAAACAGATCTAATTACTGCTTCAAAATGATTATATTTTATAATTTCTCCTGAATCAGACAAATATATTTCACAAACCAAAACAAGCCTATCTTCTTTAGGATTTAAAGAACAAATATCAACTGATAATTTTTCTGGAAGCATTGGAATAACTTTTGAAGGAAAATATATTGAATTACTTCTGTTTTTTGCTTCTTTATCTATCTCAGTTCCTGGTAAAACATAATGACTAACATCTGAAATTGCAACCAGTATTTTCCATTTTTTTTTTTCTAGTTCAGTACAAAAAATAGCATCATCGAAATCATATGATGATTCATCGTCTATAGTTACAAATGGAATGTTTCTTAAATCAGTTCTATTTAAATATTTTTCCTTAGAAAAACTTTTAGAAATATTTTTCAGTTCTGAATTTATCTTATGATTCCATAAAAAAGGAATTGATTGAGTTTTCAAAGCAATTTCAATTGCCAAATCAGTATTTATTTTTTTACCAAAAATTTCAACAATTTCTCCAATAGCTTCTAAATTATTTTTAGGTCTTTTAATTAATCTAACCGATAAAATCATATTATTTAACAAATGTTTTTTTCTATTTGTATTTGTATTTACTTTTATCCTAAAAGAATAACGATCATCATTTGGAATAAAATATAACGAATTACTACGTTCAACAGAACATCTTCCTATGATTAAAGATTTGTTTTCCTTTAAAACAAAAAATATAATCGCTTTAAATCTGTTTTTTCTTTTTTTATCTAATTTGACAAAAGATAAAACAATATCTCCATGTATACATTTTTTCATTTGATTTACAGAAACCCAAACATCTTTTTCTAACGAACTAACTTTAAGAAATCCATAACCATCTCGATTCCCTATAATTCTTCCAATAAAAATGTTTAAAGATTCAAAAAAATCAGAATGAGATTCTATAAATGAATTTAATTGTTGATGTTTTTTAAATAACCTTATTATTTTATTAATAAACAACTTTTTTTTTCTTGAAAGTTTTTTAAAATATATTATTGTTTTTTTTTTATTCTTTTCTTCTTTAAGTAATCTAAATTCAAAAAAGAATCGTAGTTTTTATTTAAATAAGAATTGCATGTTGTTTTATTTTTTTTTTTGTAGAAATCTACTATCATACTATTTTCCCCTGATAATAATTATTTAAAATATACAAAAATTATTTTTATAAATTATATTATCTTTTTTTTTATAAAAAAGACCTCAAAAAAATAGTATCTAGCCTATCTGGTCCAGTAGAAATTATATCTATTGGAATATTAACTAATTTTTCAATCGCACGAACATAATTTTGAGCGTTTTTTGGTAATAAGGAAAACAACCTTATTCCTTTAGTATTTTTATTCCAACCAGGAAAAACTTGATAAATAGGCTGTAAACTTTTCCAATCTTTATAATGAACAGGAATATTATAATAATTTGTTCTATCTTTTGAAGATCTATAAGCAACACAAATTTTAATATTTTTTAAACCATCCAATAC
Source organism: Buchnera aphidicola (Tetraneura akinire) (assembly GCA_049942965.1). Lineage (GTDB taxonomy): Bacteria > Pseudomonadota > Gammaproteobacteria > Enterobacterales > Enterobacteriaceae > Buchnera_D. The sequence continues at coordinate 30,160 of CP188088.1, read as the reverse complement.
ATCTAATTTTGTTAAACATAAAGCAGATATAGAATTAACTTGAATAGCTTTTCTTAATAATGGTAAATCTAACCATCCAGTTCTACGTCTTCTACCTGTACTAGATCCTAGTTCTTTACCAAACTTAAACAAATGAGAATCTATTTCATTCAATTGTTCTGTTAGAAATGGCCCTGAACCAACTCGAGTTAAATAACATTTAGTTACTCCTAATATATAATCAAAGGATTTAGGCCCTATTCCAGATCCAGTACATGCCCCACCAGAAGTACTATTAGAAGAAGTAACATATGGATATGTTCCGTGATCAATATCAAGAAAAGTTCCTTGAGCACCTTCAAAAATTATATTTTTATTTTTTTCATTAGAATCAAATAAAATACTTGAAACATCCGTAGACATTTCTAATAACTCATCTTTTGTATCTAAAATTTCTTTCATTACAACATCGAATTCAACAATAGGTCTACTATAATATTTACTAAATAAAAAATTGTAAAAATCTAAATTTTCCCGTAGTTTTAAAATTAAAGAATCAATATGATTTAAATCACTAATTCGAATACCTCTCCTTGCTATTTTATCTTCATAAGCAGGTCCTATTCCACAACAAGTAGTACCAATATAAGAATGAATATTATTCAACTTCTTTGATTTACTTTCTCTTATAATATCCATTTCTTTATGATATTTTAATAACAAAAACGAAGAACTTGATATTTTTAAACGATCTTTTACAAAATATCCTTTTTTTTTCAACATATTTATTTCATTCATAAGAACATGTGGAGAAATTACGACACCATTTCCTAAAATTCCAATTATATTTTTTCTTAAAACACCAGATGGTATTAAATGTAAAATAATTTTTTCTTGATTGACGACTAAAGTATGACCTGCATTATGTCCACCTTGATAACGAACAATATAATTAACTTTATCTGCAAGTAAATCAATTATTTTTCCTTTTCCTTCATCTCCCCATTGAGTACCTAAAACTATAATATTCTTTCCCATGATTTAAACATCCTAATTTCATGATTAGATAAATTTTTTTTTAAAAAAGAAAAATTTTTAATAAATTAATTATCAACCATTCTCATAACTAATAATCAATATATTGAATTTAATATTCAAACAAAAATTTTTTCCATATTAAGAACATATTTTAAAATTTTTCCATAAAAAACAATTTAAAACAATATTTTTAAATTTTTTATTAAATATATTTGATAAATTTAACTAATTAAAAACATAAAAAAAAATTATTTGTACTAAATGAAACAAAAATATTTTTATGTCTTTTAAAATCTAAAAGATAAACAAAAACCAAAAAAAATATTTTCAAAAAATTTATTTTTTTATCATTTTATTTATAGTTTTTCGGATAAAATGTAAAGAACCTAAGAAATTGTTACTATCTAAGAAAAATAAATTTTTCCATCGTTTAGACCAAGTAATTTGCCTCTTAGCTAATTTTTTAGTAGCAATAATTGAACTATTTACCATTTCCTCATACGTTATTTCATTTAAAAAATATTTCCACATTTGTCTATATCCAATACACTTCATTGAAGGTAAGTTAGGATTTAAATCACCTCTAGAAAAAAATCTTTTACATTCTAATTCTAAACCAGAAATTAACATGTTTTTAAAACGAGATTCTATTTTTTTAAATAATGAATTTTTATCGAATGGAAACAAAAAAAACTGCAAAACAGTATATGGAAAATTATAAGGAACAGAATTAGAACATAAATTACTTAAAGTTTTTTTAGATTTTAAAAAAACTTCAATAGCACGAAATGTTCTTCTTTGATCGTTTTTATGAATTCTATTAGCTGAAATAGGATCAATAGATCTTAAATACTCATGTGAATATTGAGAATTTAATTTAATATTATTGTCTGTTTTAAACAAATAACTTGAACTAGGAAGAGGAGATAAACCGTTTAATAAAACTTTGAAATATAACATTGTTCCACCAACTAAAATAGGAATACGATTTCTAAAAAAAATTGATTTTTCTATTTCTTTTAAAGCATCGTTTCTAAAATTTTCTACTGTATAAATATCAACTGGGTCACAAATATTAACTAATTTATGAGGGTAATTTAATAAAATTTTATCATCTGGTTTATCTGTACCAATATCCATTCCTCTATAAATCAAAGCTGAATCGGCACTAATAATATCACAAGAAAAAAAGTTAGATAATTGAATAGCTAATTTACTTTTTCCACTAGCCGTTGTTCCCATAATAAATACAACGACTGGCAATTTATTTTCATCTATCATCTTCATAAAATTTTTTATTACTTTTAAAAAAATATATGAAATTTCTTTTTACAAGAAATCTTATAAAAAAATCAAAATACTATCGACATTTATTTAAATAATTTTTAACTAATTATTAATGAAAAATTAAAAAATCAAAAACATAACTATTTTAGGTTTTAAACATATATTAAAAAAATTAAATCAATTAATTGATTTAATCTGAACTGAAATGTAAATTTTTAAAAAATATTTATATATAATTAAAAAAACTTTTAATTTAAATCAATTAATAAAAAGATAAAACTTTAAATATAAAAAATATAAATATAAAAAATAAGCAAACAATCAATTTTTTAAATATTTTAAATATTTCCGAAAAATATACTTACTTGTTCATTTAACTAATCCAAGAAAAATATGTATTAATTAAATTTCTAGTAGAAGAATCATAATCAATAGAATCAGAAATTTTATCTGATTCTAAAGTTTTAAAAATATTATTTGCTGCTTTTTTTCCTAATTCTACACCCCATTGATCAAAACTAAAAATATTAAATATTATTCCTTGCGTAAAAACTTTGTGTTCATAAATAGCTAATAATAATCCTAAATTATATGGAGTAATTTTTTCGAATAAAAAAGAATTAGAAGGTCTGTTTCCTTCAAAAATACGAAATGGAATCATTCGGTCTATTTCTTTTACTTCCATCTTTTCATTTAATAATTCTTCTTTTAATGCTTTTATAGATTTTCCAAAAGCTAAAGATTTTGTTTGAGCTAAAAAGTGAGAAAACAATCTTTTATGATGATCAAGTAATTTATTATGTGTATTTACCGCAGCAATAAAATCAGAAGGTATTATTTTGGTTCCTTGATGCATTAATTGATAAAATGCATGTTGTCCATTAGTTCCTGCTTCTCCCCAAATAATTGGTCCTGTTTGCCAATTTACTTTAATTCCATTTCTATTTACTGATTTACCATTAGATTCCATATTTAATTGCTGTAAATAAGTAGCTAATTTATGCAAATTTTGATCATAGGCAAAAACAGCTTCTGTTTCATATTTGAAAAAATTATTATACCAAACCCCAATCAATGCTAATATAACAGGAATATTTCTTTCCAAATCTGAAGTCAAAAAATGCTTGTCCATAGCATTTGCACCAGATAACAAATCAACAAAATTTTTAAAACCAATAGAAAGTATTATACTAAGTCCAATTGAAGACCATAAAGAATAACGACCTCCAACCCAATCCCAAAACTCAAAATAATAATCTTGTATTATTCCAAATTTTTCCACTTCTAAAAAATTCATTGATAATGCTATAAAATGTTTGCTAATAAATTGAATATTTCCTGTTTTTTCTAAAAACCAATTTCTTGCTGTATAAGCATTAATCATTGTTTCTTCTGTGGTAAATGTTTTAGATGCTATTAAAAACAACGTAGTTTTCGGATTAATTTTTTTTAAAACTTGACTAATATGTGTACCATCTATATTTGACACAAAATGTATATTTAAATGATTTCTGTATGGAGATAAAGCATCTATAATCATATTAGGTCCTAAACTCGAACCACCTATACCAATATTAACTATATCTGTTATTATTTTTCCTGTATATCCTTTGATATGACCTGAAATCACTTCTTCTGAAAATTTTTTCATTTTTTTTAAAACATAATTTACTTTAGGAACAATATTTTCTCCATTTACTAAAATAGATTTTTTATTTTTATCTCTTAAAGCAATATGTAAAACTGATCTATTTTCTGTGAAATTAATTTTTTTACCGTCGAACATTAATCGAATTTCTTCTTCTAAATTCATCTCTCTTGCTAATTGTATCAAATAGGTAATTGTTTGTTTCGTAATTTTATTTTTAGAAAAATCTATTAACATTTTATTTTTAAAGAAAAAAGAAAAATTATTAAAACGAGAAGAATCATCTTTAAACAAATCTTTTAAATGAATATTTTTCATTTCGTTAAAATGTAATTTTAATTTTTTCCAAGACTGAGTAGAAATAGGATCAATATATTTCATATTTTAGTTCTCATAAAATATTTAAAAAAATCAAATTTTAAATAATTAAAAAATATTTTTTAGCAATCATAAAAACTCTATTTTTTATAAATTGAAGTTCTTTTTATTTTTACTTTGATTTTATCATTAAAATTTATATTTATTTAAAAAAATACTAATTTTATTTTTATCAATGAAAAAATTTCTTCAAAAAATTAAAATAGTAAATTTTAAAAAAAAGATTTTTCTTAAGAAAATGTTTTTTTAGTATTTAAAAAAAAATCCTAAGTTAATTTTCTAAAAAAAAATTGCTCAAAAAAAAAATATTTTTAAAAAAAATTGCTAACAATACAACATTGAAATATTGTTATTTATATAACAACATTAAAAAAATTAATAAAAATTTAGTTTTAAAAAATTAATTTCAATTATTTTTTCTTAAAAAGTAATATTTAAAAAAAATAGATGATTTTCTTTTAATTAACAATTTTAAATTTTTAACAATAAATTTTTTATCTAAAATGTTATTATATTAAAAAAAAAAAAAAAAAATAAAAAATGAAAATCAATAAAAAAAATTTAATCTGGATAGATTTAGAAATGACTGGATTAAATCCAGAAAAAAATAAAATACTTGAAATAGCAACTATAATAACTAATTGTAAATTAAAAATAATAGATGAAGGACCACTAATTCCTATTTTTCAGAAACAAAAAGAAATAAAAAAAATGAAAAAACCAATTTTAAAAATGCATAAAAAAAATGGATTAATAAAAAGAGTCAAAAATAGTTCTTTTAATGAAAATCAAGCAGAAAATTTAACTATTAAATTTTTAAAAAAATGGGTTCCTAAAAATATGTCTCCAATGTGCGGAAATACTATTGCACAAGATAGAAGGTTTTTATTTAAATATATGCCAAAGCTAGAACAATATTTTCATTATAGATATATCGATGTTAGTACAATTAAAGAATTAATGCTCCGATGGAAATCAAAAAAAATAAAAACTAAAAAAAAAAAAACTCACTCGGCATTAATCGATATTTATGAATCTATAGAAGAATTGAAATTCTATCGAAAACATTTTTTTAAATTTTAATTAAATTTAGGAAAAATCTTTAAAGAAACCTATCTTGCAAAAAAAAATTGTCTAACATATAATGTTTATTTATATGTTTTATGCGGGGATAACTCAGTTGGTAGAGTACAACCTTGCCAAGGTTGAAGTCGCGAGTTCGAATCTCGTTCCCCGCTAACAATTTTTAAAAATTTTTAGAACTTAGAAAAAATTAAATTTTTTATTAAATTTTTCAATTCTACCTCCTGTATCAGCATTTCTTTGTTTTCCGGTGTAAAATGGATGACACTCCGAACAAACATCTAAATGAATATTTTTTCCAATTGTAGAAAAAATTTTTCTTTTACTACCACAAGAACAAAAAGCCATAACTTCGCTATAATTCGGATGAATTTTTTTTTTCATTATAAACCCTTTAATGTTTTTATTATTAATTATTTTTATTTAAATAAAAAAATAGATTTTAATTTTGAAATAAAAATCTAAGAATTTATTAAAAACAAAACAAAAATCTAAAAAAAAAATTATTGATTAAATTTTATAATCTAAATAAAATTTAAATAATAAAAAATATAGAAAAAGATAACTGCTTATTTTTTTATTAAAATTTAACCAAATTTTAATAAAAAAATAATTTAAAAAAACACTTAAAGAAATCTTATTTATGACAACAATTCTAAGTCTTAGAAAAAACAAAAAAGTAGTTATTGGCGGTGATGGACAAGCTACTTTAGGCAATACAATTATGAAAAGCAATGTAAAAAAAATAAGATCACTTTATCATAACAAAATTATTGCTGGTTTTGCTGGTGGAACAGCTGATGCTTTTACTTTATTTGAACTTTTTGAACAAAAATTAGAAATATATCAAGGTCAAATAAAAAGATCCGCAATAGAATTAGCAAAAGATTGGAGAAGTGATCGAATTTTAAGAAAATTAGAAGCATTACTTGCTGTTGCTGATAATAAAAATTCATTAATAATAACAGGAAATGGAGATGTTATACAACCAGAAGATGATTTAATTGCCATAGGATCTGGTGGATCATTCGCACAAGCAGCAGCTCGTGCATTATTGGATAACACAAATTTAGAACCATCAGAAATAGTAAAAAAATCATTAAATATTGCTGCAAATATTTGTATATATACTAATCATAATATTCTTATTAAAGAATTACCTTCAGAAAAGTAAGGATCACTCTATGTCTGAAATGACTCCTAGAGAAATTGTTCAAGAACTTAATAAATACATTATTGGTCAAGAAACTGCAAAAAGAGCAGTATCAATTGCGCTTAGGAATCGATGGCGTCGAATGCAGTTAAATAATGAACTAAAAAATGAAATTACCCCAAAAAATATATTAATGATAGGACCAACAGGGGTTGGTAAAACAGAAATTGCTAGAAGATTAGCAAAATTAGCTAATGCACCTTTTATAAAAGTAGAAGCAACCAAATTTACTGAAATAGGATATGTTGGAAAAGAAGTAGATTCAATAATTAGAGATTTAACTGATTCAGCTATAAAAATGATTCGAATACAAGAAATAAAAAAAAATAAAAAAAAAGCAATAAAATTAGCTGAAGAAAGAATATTAGATGTGCTCGTTCCATTACCAAAGCAGAATTGGGAAAAAAATGAATCTGAAAAAAAACTAGAATCTACAATACAAATATTTAGAAAAAAACTACAAGCAGGACAACTCAAAGATAAAGAAATTGAAATTAATATTGCTGCAATACCTGTTGGAGTTGAAATTATGGCACCTCCTGGAATGGAAGAACTAACTAATCAATTGCAATCTTTATTTCAAAATTTAAGTGGTAGAAAAAAAAATAGAAGAAAACTAAAAATTAAAGATGCAATGAAATTATTAGTAGAAGAAGAAGCTGCCAAACTCGTCAATTTAGAAGATATAAAACAAAAAGCAATTAATGCTGTAGAACAGCATGGAATTGTATTTATTGATGAAATAGATAAAGTATGTAAGAGAGGAAATTCTTCATCTAATGGAACAGATGTTTCAAGAGAGGGAGTACAAAGAGATTTGCTTCCTTTAGTAGAAGGTTGTACTGTTTCTACAAAACACGGAATGGTAAAAACTGATCATATTTTATTTATTGCTTCTGGAGCATTTCAAATTGCAACTCCAGCTGATTTGATTCCAGAATTACAAGGACGACTTCCTATTAGAGTAGAATTAAAAGCATTGACAATAGAAGATTTTGAAAGGATATTAACAGAACCTAATGCTTCTATTACAGTTCAATACAAAGCACTTTTAAAAACTGAAGGAATAAATATTAATTTTACTAAAGAAGGAATAAGAGCTATTGCAGAAGCTGCTTGGAAAGTAAATGAATCTATGGAAAATATAGGAGCGAGAAGATTACACACAATATTAGAAAAATTAATGGAAGATATTTCTTTTTATGGATTAGAAAAATATAGTTCAAATGAAGAAATTAAAATAGATCCATCTTATGTAGGAAAACATTTAAATAAATTAGTATTTAATAAAGATTTAAGTAGATTTATTCTATAATCATTAGATGTTAAAAATAATTGACAATTCCTTTAGAATATTTTTTACCTATCTTCAAAACAGTTAAGATAGGTAATTATCAAAAAAATAGAGAAAAAATAAAATGAATTGGATAATTGGAAAAATATATAAAATAAAAAAATGGAATGAAAAATTATTTACTTTAATTATTCATGCTTCTATTGACCCTTTTATAGCAGGACAATTTACTAAATTAGCTATTTTTGATAATAAAAACAAAAAAATATCTATTCAAAGAGCTTATTCTTTTGTAAATCCTCCAAAAAAAAAAAATTTGGAGTTTTACATTCTATTAATTCCTAATGGAAAATTAACTAATTATTTATATAACTTAAAACCATCAGAGAAAATCTTAATAAGTAAAAATTCGTTTGGTTTTTTTACAATAGATAAAATTAAAAGTTGTGAAAATTTATGGATGATTTCAACAGGTACAGGAGTTGGTCCTTATATTTCGATATTACAAGATAATATATGGAAAACGAAATTTAAAAGAATCATTGTTGTTAATGCAGTAAGATATAAAAGTGATTTAATTTATTTACCATTATTAAAAAAAATAAAAAAAGAAAATAAAGGAAGAATACAAATAATTACAATTATTAGTAGAGAAAAATTTTTTCATAATAAATACTTAAAAGAAAGAATACCTAATTTAATTAAAAATAATATTTTGGAAGAAAAAGTTGGAATAAAAATTAATTCAAAAAATTCACACGTAATGCTATGTGGTAATCCAAACATGGTTAGAGAAACAAAAAAAATATTACAAGAAGAAAAAAAATTAACAAAAAACTTAATAAGAAAACCTGGACATATTACTACAGAAAACTATTGGTAATTTAGTTATATATAAAATTTTTTTCATAGATTATTTTTTTAAAAAAATCTCATTTACAGATAATTTTTTTTAAAATAATTTAAAAATAAATTAATTAATTTAAAGTTAGATAAAATCTTTTATTAACTATTTTTAATTGGAAAAGTAAGAACATTATTTATGTTCTTTGAATTTGTTAAAATCATAACTAATCTATCTACCCCAATAGCAATTCCAGAATATAAAAAATTAGTTTTTTTAAGTGAATTAACAAAAAATTTATCAATTGAATACACAGATAATCCTATTTTTTTTCGAGATAAATTATGATTTTCAAAAATTTCTTTTTGACGATCAAAATCAGTTAATTCTTCACAGCCATTACCTAACTCTAAACCTTTAAAAAAAACTTCGAATCTATTAGCTAACCTAGAATCATCAGAATTTATAGTCGAATTTTGAGACTGAGAAGCAGGATAATGATATACTATAATTGGATTTTTAAGTCCTAAAACAGGTTCTATAGCCAAAGAGAAAATTAATTCTAATAAATGATTGTTGTTTATTTCGGTTTTATTTTCTAAATTAATATTTGAAAAAATAACATCATCTTGAATTCCAAGATTTTTAGATTTTTCTATTAAATCTTTTTTGGAAACCAATAAAGGGTCAATACCAACTACGTTAAGATAAATGTTTCTGTAAGAAATTGTTTCTACAAATTTACAATGTAAAATTTTTTTTAAAAAAAAAATTACCTCTTCAATTAAATCGAACATATTATACTTTGGACGATACCATTCTAGAATAGTAAATTCTGGATTATGATAGTTTCCGATTTCCCCATTTCTAAAACTATGACAAATTTGATATATTGCGCCACTACCTTCTGAAATCATTCGTTTCATATGATATTCTGGACTAGTTATTAACCACATTTTTTTTTTTTTTTTGCAATGAGATTTTTTTTCTATTTCGGAAACTAAATGAGTTTTAAAAGAACTTAAATGAACTTCAGTAGTTCTATAATTAGAAATTGAAGGAGTTTCTACTTCTAAAACGTTTAAGTTTAAAAAAAATTTTCTTATACTTGATATAATTTCAGCTCTTTGTTTTATGTTTTTAAATAAAATGTTCATATGGTTATTTTAATTAATTTATTTTTATGATTTTTTTATGATTTTTTTTATTTATACAAAAAATATTTAATAAATATTATTCATGCAGTGTATCATAGTTCGGAAAAAATCGAACTATGATCTTTAATATCATAAAATATATTTATATTTTTTTTATTAATTTATTTAAATAATTCAAATACAAAATATTTATTTATTTTTGCAAATAATATAAAAATTTTATACAAGGAATTCTATGTTTACTTAACATTACTGAAGCTCTTACACCTAATGTTAAATCTTTGTCTTCATTATTTGAATTAACAATATGTAACTTAGTTTTATTAGTAACAATTAGTCTTAAGAAACCATGATGAGTTGGTTCAACTTCATAAGAAAAAGAAATGTTTTTTGGAGGATAACGGAATAAACCAGGAGCAAAACTTGTCAATTTTAAATATGCAGGTTCTAGTATTTTTTGATTAGCATATGTAGATACCATTTGTCTGGTTTCTAAATCAGGAAGTAATTTTTTAAATTTTTCAAACAATTCTTCTCTTGTTTCATTTGGTACTAAATAATGACTAACTTTCAAATCTACATCTTGATAATCATTCATGAATCCAGGAACTAACGAGCTAGTACCTTTTAGACCTTCATATCTTTCATATAATTTTTTAGAATAATCTAAATTATCTTTTGAAAAATTTAATGAACGAAGTCCTTTCCAACTAATTTCATTAGGATCCCCAAATGAAAAATTAGGTAAATAGCCATCTTTTGTATTAAAACTAGAATTCTTATCTAAAAAATAATTTTGAACACTTGTTAGATCTTGATCATTATGACATTTAGACAACGAATCATCAACAGGAAAATCATCAGTTAATTCAGTATCATGATCATAGTTTTTGTTTATTCTTCCTCGATGATTTTTATTTACATAGTCTTTAATTTCTTCTATTGAAACATGATCTTTTAAGAAAACATCATATTTTGTATGAAAACTAAATTTATCTTCTTCTTTTTTGTCCTTAGTAATAGAATCTTTATTATTGTTAATTTGTTCTTTTTGGTTTTTATTATCAGAAATTTCTTGTTTCTCAACAGGAGGTTTATTATGCGATAATACATCAATATTAGCGTGGAAAACTGGTTTATCAATATTTTTGAAAGAACTATTATTATTAGTAACAACAGTAGTATCATTTTTATTAATTTTATCACTATCGTTAGTGTTTGTTTGGTCTGTATTTTGTAAATCTAAATTTTCTAAAATGTTATTATTTTTAATAAAATCAGTATTAATAATGTTATCAAAAATATTTTCAAAACCTTGTTTCATAATATCTTTAGACAAAAAAGAATTAAAATGAACTAAAAAATTCTCTAAATTTAAAGTAACGTCGTTAGAATCAACATTTTCATTTTTTATATTTTTTGTTGGATTTGATTCAGAATAAATTAATGAATTATCAGAAGGAACAAAATTATCATCCACAATAACTGAAGAATTAGTTTTTTGTTCTAAATTATTAACTTTGTTATTTTCTTTTCTTATTAATCTTTCTTTATCTATATTTGTAGAGGAAAAATTACGAAAATTGCTTGTATTATCTATCAGTCTTCTTATATTATCATTTGGTAGAATTGATGACATATTTATTATTAATCCTATTTTTATAAATCTACATAATCTCTCTTTTACTTTAATTTGCTTATTTAGTCAAGATCATAAAAGGAATATTAATTATAGTATTTTTATATATAAAACCTTTTTTTAAAACTTATTCATAAAATAAAAAAAATCATGAAGAAAAAATTTAAGTAATAATAGAATATTTAAAAGCTTATTTTTGTGATATTTGATTCTTTTTTAATTGAAATGTACATTTTAAAAAAAGAAATAATTTAAACTTTAAAATTATCAATTTTCTAAAAAACTCAAAACAAAAAAAAACAAAAAAAATTGTAAAGAAACAAACAATAAAATAGTAAAAAGTGACTATTGATTTTTTCAAGATTGTTATAAACTAATTTCATAAGTGCTTCTAAGTCTAATAAAAAAATAAAAATAAAATAATTAAAATTAAAAAAAAAAATAAAAGAATTCTAAACTAATTTAATAAATAATCAAAAAAGTACAATACAACTAAAAAAAGCTACCTCTCAAATAATAAAAATTAAATGAAGAAATAATAAATAACTAAAATTAAAAATCAAATGATCATTTATAACTATTAATTAATAAAAAAAATAAACTTCAATAAAATATATGTATGGAAAGAAAATATAACCTAGTTTAATTTTAATAAAAATTTATTGATTGACATAAAATATAACAAATTAATCTACTGAAAAACAAAACTAAAAAAAAAATATCTTGTTAAGATACAACATTTAATTTTTTAAAAAAATTTTTTTAAATTAATTTTTTGTAATTTAAACTATTTAACATAACAAGTAAAAATGAAAGTACTATGGAGCTGAAAAAAGAACATGATCAAAAAATTAATGAAATTAATATTTAAAAAATAAATAGATAAAATATTTTTTTATTAATCTTGCTAAAAAATTATTAATAATTTTTTTATTTATATGTATATATTTCAAAGAAATAACTGTTTAAAATTTATTTTTTCATCAAAATAAGTAAACCTAATTTTAGTTGTTTTATTTTAAGAGACATTTATTAAGATCATTCATTATTTTAAGAGATATTTATTAAGATCATTAATAATGATTTTCTATTTTAGAAATATTATATAAAAAACAGATAATGTTGAAAATTAAAAATAAAAATAAAAAAACTATTATCATAATTATAATAGATAAGTCTATTTAATATATAAAAAAATAAAAATATAATTATCAAAATAATTTTTTTTTATAATAATGAATATTTAGTGAATAATGAATTTAAAATGAAGAATTTTTGAAAAAAACAAATAAAAATCGATTATATCGGATTTAGTACGTTAAGAAGGATAAGTAAACTAACTTTAAAAAAAATAATAATTAAAAAACTTAATTAAGTTGTTCTTATATTAATTTTTACATAGATATAAATCTATTTTTTTAAAAAACATTATTTCTATAAAAAAACACTGAAAATTTCTATTTGATATAAGTCTTATATGAATATATAATTTTTATATAAATAAAAAAAAATTATTTTTTATAATAATTATAAATTTATTACGCATATTGTTCAATTTCTCTACAAATATATTAAACCGTCATATACATGATTTGCTGGACCAGACATAAAAAGAGAATGACCCAAACCTTTCCAAAAAACTTTTATTATTCCTCCTTCTAATATTACTGATACATTAAAATTTAGCAATCCTCTTAAAATTCCAACCGCTACTGCAGCACATGCACCACTTCCACATGATTTAGTCTCTCCAACACCTCTTTCATAAACTCTTAATAAAATTTTACTTCTAGACAATATTTGAACAAATCCAACATTTACTTTATTTGGAAATAAACTATGTCTTTCCAAAATAGGTCCTAATTTTTTTATATTACATTCATCTATTTTTTTTACTATTAAAATACAGTGAGGATTTCCAATAGAAACAACACTAAAAGAAATTTTTTCTTCTAATATTTTTAAAGAATATATTTTTTTTTCTTTATTAACTAAAAATGGAACTTTTTTAGGAATAAAATTAGGTTTTCCCATATTTACTAATATTTCAAAATTATCTAAAATTTTACAAATCATTTTTATTTTTGAAGTCATAACAGAAATAATTCTTTTTTTTATTAATTTTTTTTTATATAAAAAAAAACAAAAACAACGAACTCCGTTACCACATTGTTCTACTTCTTCTCCACTAGCATTAAAAATTCGATAAAAAAAATCAATATTATTTATTTTTGTTTTCTCTATTAATAACAACTGATCAAAACCAACTCCATAATTTCGATTTGACAAATATGTTATTTCATTAGTAGATAAGTTATATTTTTTTTTAGTCATATCTATAATCATAAAATCATTTCCTAATGATTGCATTTTTGAAAAATAAATTTTTTTTATTGATTTTTTTTTATTCATTTAATATCCTAGTATAAAATGTTAATAAAAAAATAAAATATTAACTATATGAAAAAAACCAAAATGACTAATTCTACCTATATTGCTTTAGTAGAAGAATTACTATCCAAGTTAGAGAATTCATTAGATAATTGTAAAAATAGTGATATTGATTATCAATATAACAATGAAATATTTACAATAACTTTTAAAGATAAAAATCTTATATTAATTAATAAACAATCATCAATACAAGAAGTATGGCTTGCTACTGAAATTAATGGATATCATTTTCAATTTAATTCAATCAATCAATCTTGGATATGCAAAAAAACTAAAAAAAATTTTTGGAGAGTCATAGAAAAAATTTTTTTAGATAAATGTAATGAAAATATTTTTAAAGAAATTTATTAATTTCATACTAGTTATAACTTTATTTGTAATAAAAACACTAAATTTTTTATAATAAAAAATAAAAATCTCAAATAAATTTTCTAAAATAAAAAATTCATAAATAAAAAATACAATTTAACAATATTTAAAAAATGTTAAATTTATTAAATATAAAAAAATTTTTTTAAATAATTTAATTTAAAAATTAAAAATTTTTTAAAACCAAAAAAAAAAAAAAAAAAATAACATTTTTATGAATAAATTTTTTCGGCGAAAGAGGATTTGAACCTCTGACCCACTGGTCCCAAACCAGTTGCGCTACCAAGCTGCGCTATTCGCCGTTCAGTAAAATAATTTAAATATCTATGAATTTTATAATAAAAAAAACAAAAACATTTTTGGGTGACTAATGGGAATCGAACCCATGACCACTGGAACCACAATCCAGAGCTCTACCTGCTGAGCTATAGTCACCATCATTTCTTCAAAAAAATATTTTTTATTTTTTTGCAGTAAAAAAATAATATGTAATATATTTTTTACACCCGACAGGATTCGAACCTGTGAAACCTATACTTTCGGAAAGTATTGCTCTATCCAACTGAGCTACGGGTGCTTATTAAAAAATTTTAATTTTCTTCATTTTTTTGAATTAACAACATTTAAATAATTTATATATACTTTGTTTTCTAGATAGAAATAAACATAAATTATTTAATTTAAAAAAATTTTAACCATTTATTAAAATAAAATCAACTAATATTATCTTTATATTTTCTAAGATCTTTTCATCATATCAAAAAATTCACTATTCGTTTTAGTCATAGATAATTTGTTAATTAAAAATTCCATAGCATCTATTTCTCCCATTGGGTGAATTATTTTTCTTAAAATCCACATTTTTTGTAATTCTTCTGGGATTGTTAATAATTCTTCTTTTCTAGTTCCAGACCGATTATAATCAATTGCTGGAAATACACGTTTCTCTGCAATTTTCCTAGATAAAGGTAATTCCATATTTCCAGTACCTTTAAATTCTTCATATATTACTTCGTCCATTTTAGAACCAGTATCAATTAATGCAGTAGCAATGATAGTTAAACTACCGCCTTCTTCAACATTTCTTGCTGCTCCAAAAAAACGTTTAGGTCTATGCAATGCATTTGCATCTACACCTCCTGTTAATACTTTTCCTGAAGCTGGAACGACAGTATTATAAGCTCTTGCCAAACGAGTAATAGAATCTAATAAAATTATTACATCTTTTCTATGTTCTACCAATCTTTTTGCTTTTTCTATAACCATTTCAGAAACTTGAACATGTCTAGATGCAGGTTCATCGAATGTTGAAGCAATTACTTCTCCTTTTACCAAACGTTGCATTTCAGTTACTTCTTCTGGACGCTCATCAATCAATAATACCATTAAAACACAGTCTGAGTGATTATAAGCTATACTTTGTGCGATATTTTGCAACAATATAGTTTTTCCTGCTTTTGGAGGGGCAACAATTAAACCTCTTTGTCCTCTTCCTATAGGAGAAGCAAGATCTAAAACTCTTGCAGTAAGATCTTCCGTAGATCCGTTTCCACGTTCCATTCTTAAACGAGAGTTTGCATGTAAGGGAGTTAAGTTTTCAAATAAAATTTTACTTCTTGCATTTTCAGGTTTATCGTAATTAACAAAATTTACTTTTAATAATGCAAAATATCTTTCTCCTTCTTTTGGAGGTCTTATTTTACCTGATATAGTATCTCCTGTTCGTAAATTAAACCGTCGTATCTGACTTGGAGAAACGTAAATATCATCTGGTCCAGCCAAATAAGAACTATCTGAAGAACGTAAAAAACCAAATCCATCTTGTAATATTTCTAAAACACCATTTCCAAAAATATCTGCTCCACTTTTTGCATGTTGTTTAAGAATAGAAAAAATAATATCTTGTTTTCTCATACGTGCTAAATTTTCTAATCCTATTTTTTCAGCTAAAGTAATTAACTCAGAAACTGTAGTATTTTTAAGCTCGGTAAGATTCATGATTGCGGATTTCTTAAATAAACTTGAAGTAAGTCGTGATATGTAAATATATTTAATATTTTATCTTAATATTTTTAATTATATCTTTTATAATAAAAAAAATCCAGCGGTTTTTATTAAACAAAACCGCTATAATTAAATTTATGTCAATTTATTTTTTTAAATAATTTTCAATTAGTTCTTTTATTTTAAATTTAGATATTAAACCACTAACTCTATCTAATGTTAGTTTATCACGAATAAACAATAATGTAGGAATACTTTTTATCTCGTATTTTAAGGCAGATTTTTTATTTTCATCAATGTTAACTTTTATTAAAAATAAATCATTGTTATCAATGTATTCATCAGCAATACTATCTAAGATAGGAGATAATTGTTTACATGGAGCACACCATTCTGCCCAAAAATCAATTACTAATAATTGATTTTTGGAATCTATATATCCATCTAATTCATTTTCATTTAAATTAATTAATTTGTTTTTTTTCATTAATTTATGTTTCCTAACTTTAAAAAATAAGTGTTCAACTTATAACTTTTGAAACAAATATAAAACGACTATTTTAATATAAATTTTAAAAATTTTTTTAACAGGAACAATAAAACTTATAAAAATTATTTTTAATTTTAAGATTTAAAATTTTTATAAAAAATTTTCTAATATAGAAAAAACCAACGTTTTAAAAAAATCTTTTATATTATGTAAAATAAAATTTCTAAAATTTAATAATTATTATTAATAATTCAAGACAAATTTTAAAAAAATAATAACTTTAAGATTAAATTTTAAATATTAAATTAATCAAATTAATAATAATAAGATAAAAATGTAAAAAATTAAAAACGAATAAAAAATAAAAAAAACAGAAATATTTTTTAAAATTTATAAAATTTCATTTTTAATTTTGTTATTAATCTAAAAGTAAATTAAAAATTTATTTTTCTTCTTCATAAATAGATTTCATTTTGGTCATGTGTTTTCTGAGTTTTCTTCCTATAACTTCAATTGGGTGTTTAGATATTTCATTATTTATTTTATGTAATTCAAAATTACTAATTTTTATATTTAAAACATTATTTCCTAAATCCCCATATTTTAATTCTTTTACAAATTCCTTTAAAATCGGAATTGCTTTTTCACTAAAAAGATAATTTCCATATTCTGCAGTATCGGATATAACTAAATTCATTTCATACAATCTTTTCCTTGCTATTGTATTTGCAATTAATGGTAATTCATGTAAAGATTCATAATAAGCTGATTCCGCAAGAATTCCTGTTTCTACCATTATTTCAAAAGATAGTTCTACACCTGCTTTTATAAGAGCTATCATAAATGTACAATTTTCAAAATAGTCTGATTCTGATATAGTACCTCGATAAGATTTAGCATTTTCAAAATTAGAATTTTTTGTTTCTTTTCGTTTAGAAATTAAATATTTATCTTTCTTATTCCAATCATTTATCATTTTTTTAGAAAAATGACCTTCAATTATTTCATCCATATGTTTTCTAAATAAAGGCAACAAAATTTTTTTTAGTTTTTTAGATAATTGACAAACTCTAATTTTTGAAGAATTAGTTATTCGATCTAACATTAAAGTAATACCACCAAACTTTAAAGATTCTGTAATAGCTTGCCATCCATTCTGAACTAATTGACATGCATAAGCAGGATCATTCCCTTGTTTCACTAAATAATCAAAACATATCAAACTGCCTGATTGTAATATTCCACATAAAATCGTTTGTTCTCCCATTAAATCTGATTTAACTTCAGCTGAAAAAGAAGAAAGCAAAACTCCAGCTCTATGACTTCCTAAAGCATAGGCCCATGATTTTGCTATTTTTTCTCCATTTTTTTTAATATCATTTTCATTATGTACAGCTATTAATGTTGGAACTCCAAAACCTCTTTTATATTCTTTTCTTACTTCTGTTCCAGGACATTTAGGAGCAACCATAATAACAGTAATATCTGAACGAATCTTTTCTCCCATTTCAATTATATTAAATCCATGAGAATAACCTAAACATGATCCATATTTCATCAATCCTTGTATATCTTTGATGACATTCGAATGTTGTTTATCTGGAGTTAAGTTAATAACTAAATCAGCATTTGGTATTAAATTTTGATAAATATCTACTAGAAAACCAAATTTTATAGCTTGCTTCCAAGAATTATTTTTGTTCTTAATTGATTCTTTTCTCAGTGCAAAAGAAACGTCTAATCCAGAATCTCTTAAATTCAATCCTTGATTTAATCCTTGTGAACCAGCTCCTATAATAACAATTTTTTTTCCTTTCAAATAATTACAACCATTTAAAAATTCTTTCTTTTTAATAAAACGACATTTTTGTAGTTCTATTAATTTTTCCCTAAAGTTTAAAGTATTAAAATAATTTTTCATAATCCTCTCAAATTATATTAAAATATATAAGTTTACAAAATATTAAATGATAAATAACTTAAAATTGTTTTTCCTTCAGAAATCTGTTTAATTTATTGATATCTCTTATAGCTCCTTTATCAGCACTAGTAACTAACAAAGAATAAATTTTTAGAGAATTCGAAATCGTTCTTTTTTTTCTATTTGGTAGATATGAGTTTTCTTCTTTAGAATCTTCATATTTTTTTCTATTTAAAAGTTCTAATTCTGAAATCTCTAAATTGATAGTTCTATTTGGAACATCAATTTTGATTAAGTCTCCATTTTTTATTAAAGCAATTTCTCCACCGTCAGCAGCTTCTGGTGATATATGTCCAATAGATATGCCAGATGTTCCTCCTGAAAATCTTCCATCAGTGATTAAAGCACAATGTCTGTCTAGTTTCATAGATTTTAAATATGTAGTAGGATACAACATTTCTTGCATTCCAGGACCACCCTTCGGTCCTTCATATCGTATAACTATAACATCTCCAAACCTAATTTTATGATTTAATATATCGTAAACAGCATCTTCTTGAGAATCATATACTTTAGCTTTTCCCAAAAATACATAATTTTTTTTTTCTATTGCTGCTGTTTTTACAATGCAACCATTTTTTGCTATGTTTCCGAATAAAATAGCTAAACCACCTTCTTTACTATATGAATTTTCAACAGAACGTATACAACCTCTTTTAGAATCATTATCTAACGATTTCCATTTAAAATTTTGAGAAAATGGAACTACAGTTCTGTAACCTCCTGGTCCTGATAAAAACATATTAATCACATTTTTGTTTTTTGTATCAGAAATATTATATATTTTAAGAGTTTCTTTCAAAGTAATACCTAAAACATTTTTAACAGAAGTATCAATTAACTTGTCTTTATTCAATTCACCTAAAATACGCATAACCCCACCAGCTCTATGCATGTCTTCCATATGAAATTTATTACTACTAGGAGCAATTTTACAAATGTGTGGAATTTTTTTAGATAATGTATCTATATCAGAAAGATTAAAATTTATTTTTCCTTCTTTTGCAGCAGCTAATAAATGTAAAACAGTATTAGTGGAACCTCCCATTGCAATATCAACTGTCATTGCATTTTTAAATGAAGATTCACAAGCTATGTTTCTAGGTAAAACATTCGGATTATTTTCTTCATACCAAGATTTAGCTATTTGAACAATAATTTGACCTGCTTGTAAGAATAGTGCTTTTCTATCCTTGTGTGTAGCTAATAATGTTCCATTTCCAGGCAAAGACAATCCCAGTGCTTCAGTTAAACAATTCATCGAATTAGCAGTAAATAATCCTGAACAAGACCCACAAGTAGGGCATGCAGAATTTTCTATTTGAGAAATTTCATTATTATTTACATTTTTTACACTTATTTCAATTGCATCAACTAAATTAATTTTTTTATTTTTGTGTTCTTGTATTCCAGCTTCCATTGGACCGCCAGAAACAAATACAGTTGGAATATTTAATCGTAATGATGCCATTAACATTCCAGGAGTAATTTTATCACAATTTGATATACAAACCATAGCATCTGCACAATGTGCATTAATCATATATTCTACTGAATCTGCAATTAATTCTCTAGATGGCAATGAATACATCATTCCGGAATGTCCCATAGCAATTCCGTCATCAATAGCTATTGTATTAAATTCTTTAGCAACACCTCCACAAACTTTTATTTCATTTGATACTAATGATCCTAGTTTTTTTAAATGAATATGACCAGGTACAAATTCAGTGAAAGAATTTACAACAGCTATAATTGGCTTTTCAAAATCTGAATCTTTCATTCCTGTAGCTTTCCATAATGCTCTTGCACCAGTCATATTCTTCCCATGCGTGGTAGTAAAAGATCTATATCTTGGCATTTTTCCTCATTATTATTTTTCAGCAAAGAAAGGATATAACAATTAATATAAGGATATAAAAATTGTTTAATTTAAGAATTGTAAAAAAAAAATGATTTTTTAAGAAGCTAAGAAGCAATGAAAAAGAATAATAAAAAATAAGATTTATTTTTTATTATTTTTTCTTGTTTTGGTGTAAGAGCTACAAACAAAACTATTTCAGGGGTAGAGGGAATTGAACCCACAACCTTCGGTTTTGGAGACCGAAACTCTTCCTATTGAGCTATACCCCTATTAATTTTTAAAATTTTTCAAATTGATTAATTTATAATATAATAATTATATAAAAAAATTGCAACAGTAAATCAAATAAATTGTTTCCATTAAATTATAAATATTCATTTATATTAAAAAATATTTCTAAATTTTAAAAAAATTTAAAACCATTAGGGAAAAAAAATTGAATTATAAAAATCCAATATATTTAGATTACGCAGCAACAACACCCATGGATCCATTAATAGTAAAAAAAATGATAAAATATTTAACTTTAGATGGAACTTTTGGAAATGCAGCATCACGTTCTCATGTATTAGGCTGGAAAGCTGAAGAGTCTGTTGACGAATCAAGAAATATTATAGCTCAATTAATTAATGCAGATCCTAGAGAAATAATATTTACTTCTGGAGCTACAGAATCAAATAATTTAGCTATAAAAGGATACTGTGATTTTTATCAAAAAAAAGGAAAACACATTATTACTAGTAATACAGAACATAAATCTGTGTTAGATACTTGTAGATTTTTAGAAAAAAATAGTTTCAAAGTTACATATGTTAATCCTGACTCTAATGGATTAATTAATCCTAAAGAAATAGAAGAAAAAATCTCAAAGGAAACAATTCTTGTCTCAATTATGTTTGTGAATAATGAAACAGGAGTAATACAAAAGATAAACGAAATATCAGAAATATGTAACGAAAAAAATGTTGTATTACATGTTGATGCAACACAAGCTATTGGTAAAATTGACATTAATTTAAAAAAAATAAATATAGGATTAATGTCTTTTTCAGGACATAAAATATATGGTCCTAAAGGAATTGGAGCTCTTTATGTAAGTCGAAGTCCTAAAAGAATACGATTATCAGCTCAAATTCATGGAGGTGGTCATGAAAGAGGAATGAGATCTGGAACTTTACCTGTTCATCAAATTGTAGGAATGGGAGAAGCTTTTCGACTTGCAAAAATTAATTTTGTTATGGAATATAAAAAATTGAATTTTTTAAAAAATAAATTGTGGAATGGTTTAAAAGACATAGAAGAAGTTTATTTAAATGGCAGTTTTGAAATTACTTCTCCTCATATTTTAAATATTAGTTTTAATTATGTAGAAGGAGAATCTTTAATTATGGCCTTGAAAAACTTAGCTGTTTCGTCTGGATCAGCTTGTACATCTACTAGTTTAGAGCCATCGTACGTATTAAGAGCTATGGGCATAAAAGATGAACTTGCACATAGTTCGATTAGATTTTCTTTAGGAAAGTTTACTACTGAAGAAGAAATTGATTATACAATCAAATCGGTTCGTTCAGCAATTGTTCGTTTACGTAAATTATCTCCATTATGGGAAATGTTTAAATCAGGAATAGATTTAAAATCAATAAAATGGAATAAATAAATTGAACTCAGTTAACGAGGATAAAAATGTCATATAGTAAAAAAGTAATAGATCACTATGAAAATCCTAGAAATGTAGGATCTTTTTCGGAAGATGATATTAATTCCAATAAAGATATAAACATTGGAAATGGTTTGGTTGGTGCTCCTTCTTGTGGTGATGTTATGAAATTACAAATTAAAGTTAATAATGAAGGTATAATTGAAGATGCAAAATTTAAAACATATGGATGTGGTTCCGCTATTGCAGCTAGTTCATTAGCTACTGAATTAGTTAAAGGTAAATCTTTGAAGGAAGCTAAAAATATAAAAAATGTTAATATAGCCCAAGAATTGGATTTACCTCCTGTTAAGATACATTGTTCTATTTTAGCAGAAGATGCAATTAAAGCAGCAATTTTAGATTACAAAAATAAAAAAATAAAACAAAACCAACAATTTGATTCTAAATCATAAATTTAACAATTTATTGAAATTTTTTAAATTAAATGAAATTTAGATATATTTCTAAAATGTTCATAAAAATATTTATGATGAACTTTAGAATTTTTAAAAAACTTTAAAAATACTTTGGTTAAAATTTTTCTATTTATTTAATAAGAAGTATTGTTAGATCGATCCCATGACTGACATAGATGCCAGTCAGTTCTACTACTGATCATAGATGCAAGTACGATGAGAGATCGATCCCATGACTGACATAGATGCCAGTCAGTAAGTACGATGAGAGATCGATCCCATGACTGACATAGATGCCAGTCAGTTCTACTACTGATCATAGATGCAAGTACGATGAGAGATCGATCCCATGACTGACATAGATGCCAGTCAGTTCTACTACTGATCATAGATGCAAGTACGATGAGAGATCGATCCCATGACTGACATAGATGCCAGTCAGTTCTACTACTGATCATAGATGCAAGTACGATGAGAGATCGATCCCATGACTGACATAGATGCCAGTCAGTTCTACTACTGATCATAGATGCAAGTACGATGAGAGATCGATCCCATGACTGACATAGATGCCAGTCAGTTCTACTACTGATCATAGATGCAAGTACGATGAGAGATCGATCCCATGACTGACATAGATGCCAGTCAGTTCTACTACTGATCATAGATGCAAGTACGATGAGAGATCGATCCCATGACTGACATAGATGCCAGTCAGTTCTACTACTGATCATAGATGCAAGTACGATGAGAGATCGATCCCATGACTGACATAGATGCCAGTCAGTTCTACTACTGATCATAGATGCAAGTACGATGAGAGATTCCCATGACTGACATAGATGCCAGTCAGTTCTACTACTGATCATAGATGCAAGTACGATGAGAGATCGATCCCATGACTGACATAGATGCCAGTCAGTTCTACTACTGATCATAGATGCAAGTACGATGAGAGATCATCCCATGACTGACATAGATGCCAGTCAGTTCTACTACTGATCATAGATGCAAGTACGATGAGAGATCGATCCCATGACTGACATAGATGCCAGTCAGTTCTACTACTGATCATAGATGCAAGTACGATGAGAGATCGATCCCATGACTGACATAGATGCCAGTCAGTTCTACTACTGATCATAGATGCAAGTACGATGAGAGATCGATCCCATGACTGACATAGATGCCAGTCAGTTCTACTACTGATCATAGATGCAAGTACGATGAGAGATCGATCCCATGACTGACATAGATGCCAGTCAGTTCTACTACTGATCATAGATGCAAGTACAGTTCTACTACTGATCATAGATGCAAGTACGATGAGAGATCGATCCCATGACTGACATAGATGCCAGTCAGTTCTACTACTGATCATAGATGCAAGTACGATGAGAGATCGATCCCATGACTGACATAGATGCCAGTCAGTTCTACTACTGATCATAGATGCAAGTACGATGAGAGATCGATCCCATGACTGACATAGATGCCAGTCAGTTCTACTACTGATCATAGATGCAAGTACGATGAGAGATCATCCCATGACTGACATAGATGCCAGTCAGTTCTACTACTGATCATAGATGCAAGTACGATGAGAGATCATCCCATGACTGACATAGATGCCAGTCAGTTCTACTACTGATCATAGATGCAAGTACGATGAGAGATCCCCATGACTGACATAGATGCCAGTCAGTTCTACTACTGATCATAGATGCAAGTACGATGAGAGATCGATCCCATGACTGACATAGATGCCAGTCAGTTCTACTACTGATCATAGATGCAAGTACGATGAGAGATCGATCCCATGACTGACATAGATGCCAGTCAGTTCTACTACTGATCATAGATGCAAGTACGATGAGAGATCGATCCCATGACTGACATAGATGCCAGTCAGTTCTACTACTGATCATAGATGCAAGTACGATGAGAGATCGATCCCATGACTGACATAGATGCCAGTCAGTTCTACTACTGATCATAGATGCAAGTACGATGAGAGATCGATCCCATGACTGACATAGATGCCAGTCAGTTCTACTACTGATCATAGATGCAAGTACGATGAGAGATCGATCCCATGACTGACATAGATGCCAGTCAGTTCTACTACTGATCATAGATGCAAGTACGATGAGAGATCGATCCCATGACTGACATAGATGCCAGTCAGTTCTACTACTGATCAAGATGCAAGTACGATGAGAGATCGATCCCATGACTGACATAGATGCCAGTCAGTTCTACTACTGATCATAGATGCAAGTACGATGAGAGATCGATCCCATGACTGACATTAAATAAAAAAAAAATTGTCTTAAAATCTTTAACAAGAAAATATAAAACTTATGAAAAATTATTTTAAAATTTTTAATTTACCTGTTTCATTTCAACTAGATAAAAAAAAGTTAACAAAAAATTTTTATGATCTTCAAAAAAAATATCATCCCGACTTTTGTATTGATGAAGATCAAATAAAAAAATCCAACTTAATGAACAAATCCATTAAAATTAATCATGCTTATAAAATTTTGATTGATCCTATAAAAAGAGCCGAATATTATATACGTATAAATTATTTAAATTTTGAAAAAGAAAAAAAAAATATTCCATTTGATATAAATTTTTTAAAAAAACATATGAAGTTGTGTGAAGAATTGGAATATATTAAAAAATCTTCTAAAAAAAACGAAAAAACAATACGTTTTTTTTTAAAAAAAATTGACGATTTAATTTTTTCTTATTTGCATAAAATTGAAAAAAAATTTATAAATAAAGAATGGATAATTGCTGTGATTATATTAAATAAATTATTTTTTTTAAAGAAAATAAAACATTCTGCAATTCAAGAAATTAGTAATTTTAATAAATAAATAACTTAACAAATTAAGGTATTTATATGTCTAAAAAAAAAAAATTGTGTATTGGATTTGATTTAGGGACGACAAATTCCTTAGTTGCAAGATATTTCTGTAATAAAATTCAAATTTTAAAAGATGAAAATGGTAAGAAATTATTGCCTTCAGTTGTTCAGTATAAAAAAAATAAAATTTTAGTTGGTTGGAATGCAGTAAAAAACTATAAACAAGACTCAGAAAATACAATTTTTTCTATAAAAAGACTAGTAGGATTATCAGAAAAGAAAATAAAAATTTTATACCCTAAATTACCGTATTTGTATAAAAAAAACAAGAACAATGAAATTTGTATTAAAACAATTCAAGGATATATACAAGTTTCTTGTATTGTTAGTCAAATTTTATATATTTTGAAAGAAAGAGCAATAAACTTTTTCAAACAAGAAATTGATCATTCAGTAATAACTGTTCCAGCATATTTTGATAATAAACAAAGAAAAGAAATTAAACAATCGGCTTTTTTAGCTGGATTAAAAAATGTACGATTATTAAATGAACCTACTGCAGCTGCTGTTGCGTATGGATGTAATCTAAAAAAAACAGAACTAGTTGCTGTTTATGATTTAGGAGGAGGTACTTTTGATTTTTCTTTATTAAAATTAGAAAATGAAGTTTTTGAAGTATTAACTACAACTGGAAATTCCCATCTAGGTGGAGATGATTTTGATTTTTTATTATTAAAATATATATATAAAAAATATCATTTATTTTTTACTAACTCAAAAACTAAAGCAGAGCTATTTTTAAAAATAAAATCTTTAAAGAAAGAACTAACTTTTAAAGAAAAAGTAATATTTAAAATTCAAGATTTTTCAGTAAAAATTACTAGAAATGAATTTAATCAATTGATTAATAAATTAGTAGAAAAAACACTTATAATTTGCAAAAAAGCATTAATATCTATTGAAGTTCAGATAAATGAAATTAATGAAATTATATTAGTAGGTGGTTCTACTTATATTCCTCTTATTCGAGAAAAGATAGCTTTATTTTTTAACAAAGAACCACTTTTTTTTGTTAACCCAGAAGAAGCTGTTGTAATCGGATCTGCTATTCATTCTGAAAATCTTTCTGAAAATATAAATAAACAAAAAAAATTTCTATTAATTGATGTATTGCATTTATCTTTAGGAATTGAAGTAATAGGAGGGATGGTTGAAAAAATAATTACAAAAAATGAAAAATTACCAACAGAATGTACCAAAGTTTTTACTAATTTTCAAGATAATCAAACTTCAATTAAGATACATATCTTACAGGGAGAAGATAAATTAGTCAAAAATTGCCGTTCTTTATTTTGTTTTTCATTATCAGGAATAACTCCTCAATTAGCTGGAGTCAATAGAATTTTTGTTAATTTTAAAATCGATAATGATGGATTATTGCATGTTACTGCAATAGATAAAATTAGCAAAAATAAAAAAAATGTTATAATCAATACCATTGATAATGAAAATATTTAAAATTATTACTTTTTTGAAAATATTAACATTTTTTAAAAAAAATCGTTTTTTTTAACAAAAAATTTTTTATAAAATTAATATTTTTTAATTAACCATTATATTTCAGGAGTTATAAAGTGATTAAAATAGTTTTTTTACCACATAAAGTAATATTACCCAAAGGAAAAATAATTTTTGTAAAGTCTGGAGAAACTATATTAGACGTTGCCTTATCTCATAATATTAATATGGATCATGCTTGTGAAAAATCATGTGCTTGTAGTACTTGTCATTGTATAGTAGAAAAAGGATTTTCTTCACTTTCTAAAATGGAAGAAAAAGAAGAAGATTTATTAGATAAAGCTTGGGGTCTTACAGAATTTAGTAGATTAGCCTGTCAAGCTAAAATAGGCAATGAAAATCTAGAAATAAGAATACCTTTTTATTCATTAAATTATGTAAAAGAAAAGTAAAAAATAGTTCCTAAGAACTATTTTTTTTTAATTTTTTTTAAAAAATATGGATTTTTTTTATTTTTAAAGTGAAAAAGAATACTAGAATTTTTTATATTTAATTTTTCTTGAAAAAAGTTCTTTAAATATTTTTTATAAGATTTATTTAATTTATCTAACATACAACCATGTATTATAACTCGAAGCGGTTGATAACCTCCAGGATGAGCGAAATTTAATCTTATTTTTTTTCTTTTAACTAAAGGAGGTGAATGTTTTTT
Source organism: Buchnera aphidicola (Tetraneura akinire) (assembly GCA_049942965.1). GTDB lineage: Bacteria > Pseudomonadota > Gammaproteobacteria > Enterobacterales > Enterobacteriaceae > Buchnera_D. The sequence goes on along the minus strand of CP188088.1, from coordinate 2,215 downwards.
AGTGGCTAAATACATTATTTTAGTTAGTTTAGAACTATTAATTTTTTTCTTGGATAAAAAAAATAATTGATTACAAAAATTTAAAATTTTATTTATATTGGTATAATATAAAGCTGAAATAAAATGTACACAAAAATTAGAAAAATGCTTCAATCTAGAATATGTTATTTTTTTAAAAATTTTTTTTTCGTTAGGTTTTATTAAATCCCACTTATTAATTAGTATTATTGTTGGAATTCCTAATTTTTGAGAATAACTTAGTATTTTTAGATCTTGTTTTGTTATGTTTTCTTGTGAATCAATTAAATAAACTATTATATTGCTGTTTTCTATAGTTTTGTAGCTTTTTTTTATTGATAAAAATTCAACTGAATTACTATTTTTTTTTTTTTTACAAATTCCAGCTGTATCAATCAAATTATATGTTTGTGCTTTAGTAATTATAGGAACAGAAATACAATCTCTAGTTGTATTTGGAGTGTTTTCTGTAATTAATCTTTTTTCTTTAACTAATGAGTTTATTAAAGTTGATTTTCCTGCATTTGGTCTTCCTATAAATCCTATTTGTATAGTTTTAGGTTTCTCTTCTTTGAGAAAGTTATTTTTTTTAGTTTTGTTTTTTTTAATTTCATTTTCTATCGTTTGTTCTATTAATTTAGAAATTCCTATTTTTTTTTTAGCTGAAATAGGGAATACTTTTTTGAAATTTAAATTAACAAATTTTTCATAATATATTGTTTCAAAGTTTAAATTTTCAATTTTATTTATTATTAAAACAGTTTTTTTTTTCGTTTTTTTAATATATTTTTCTATTTTTTTGTTTTCTTTAACATCTTCTTTATAAGCATCTACCAAGAAAAAAATAAGATCAGACTCTTTTATAGCAATCATAGTTTGTTCATTTATTTTTTTTTCGATTTCTATCTTTGTATTTATTTTTAGTCCTCCCGTATCTATTAAAATTATATTTTTTTCGGTTTTTTTTAAAAAACCATATTTTCTATCTCTTGTTATAGATCCAAATTTTTTTTTTTGGTTTATTATTGAATAAGAATGATTTTCTGTTAATAAATTAAATAGTTTTGATTTTCCTACATTTGGTCTTCCTATTATTGCAATAATAAATTTATTCATTATTTTTTTCTCTAAGAAAATGTAATATTAAGTTTTTTTAATATTTTTATTTTTTTAATTTTTGTATTTTCATCTTTATTATTTCTTTTGATTTATTATCAATTTGATATTTTAAGCTTCTTTTCCAAGTAATTGTAGCTAGTTTTTTTTTATTTTCTAAACAATATATGTCACCTTGTTTATCCATAAAAACATTTTCCCAACCTTTTTTTTTAATTTCAGAAATTGTTTTTTTTGCTTTGTTAATTTCTTTTTGCTCAATTTCTAAATCAAGTATTCTAAATTTAATTATATTTTTTAAATTCTCTTCGTTTGTTATGTCTTTTAGTATATTTAGTATTTCTTCAGATTGACTTAGTTCATTATTTTTTATGTATTCTTTTGATAGTTTTAATCCTATTAAAAGAGAATATGCATTTTTATTTTTTAATATATATTTCGTTATTTCATGTTTTTTTTTTTTATATCCGAATTTTTGATTATTTTTTCATATTGATTATTTGATAGATTCTTGTTTTCAAGAATACTGTTTTTTCTTTCTGAGTTTTTTAGGCATATGAATGTAGTTACTAATATAACTATGGATAGTATTAACATAATTATTAAGTGTGTTTTTTTTTCATTACTGTTCATTTTAGAAAGCAAATATTTTTTGATAAAGAAAATTATATTTTTCATTTTGTTATTCTTTCTATATGTTATTTTTTCATTTTAATAATATTTTATATTATACATTTTATTTTTATATTAAAAAGAAAGAGACAAAAAAAAAATAAAAAAATAAAAAAATTTCATCTGTTAATAACTTATAAAACTTAGGAAAACATTAATTAGTTATACACAGTTAATCCACATTAAAAAAGCTTTATTTATCAATGGTTAAACATAGTTATCCACAGGCTTTCAATTTCCTAATAATAGTACTTATTATTTTTTTTTTTATCTTAAAAAAAGATAAAGGCTAAATAAAGTACTTTTTAAAATTTATTTTTGATATTTGTTTAAAAAAAGTGTATATGTTATTTTTTGATTTGAGTTTATAATTGAAGGTAATTTAAACATAAATAAAAAGGTTTTTTTA